>JBKCUU010000067.1:0-53606 GCA_046318155.1 Bdellovibrio sp.
GAAGATTGTTGAAGTTCTGACGTTTTTAGAAACGAATGGAGTTAAGCCCAAGGCCAAAAGGGAAAGAAAAAAGGGAGCAAAAACCGAAAGAGCATTTTTGTTCTATCAAATCTCCCGCTTAGACTTTGCCGTAGATTATGAAGCTAGTTTTGATTTGATAAAAATACTTAGCGAAGGGATCGGCTATCACCGATTCTTTACGGGAATTCAAAAAGATTATTTCTACCGAACGATTCACGACAATATACGATTGGACAAAGATCAGAGGATTCATCGCTTCAAAGAAATGAAGCTCGGGAACAATGGCTTTGAGCTCGCAATTTATTCGAAGAAAATTGAAATTGCCGAGAATGCGACCGCAGAAAAGCTAACATTGTATCCAGAAATCTATCGAGAAATTTTGTCGGATAAAAAGCGACTACTGTTTCGTGTTGAACTCAGGCTATTTAGGTCTAGAAGTATCGCCTTTAATTCATTGAGTGCGAATGAACTTTGGGAGCTTCCGAAAATAGAGCTTGTTCGATTCGGAAAGACCGTCCGTCTTTTGAAAAGAAAAAAACATAAAATTATTCAGAGTCGGCTTTTTTTCCAGCTTTTTTCCATGGCGGATTCCATTTAAAATTAAAGGAGTATTTATGAGCGGTTCATTAAGAAGTATTGAGCAAATAACGGAAAATTCTATTCGATTTATCAACGAGCAAATCAACGGCATCGATTGGAATAAAAAATGGCAGACAGATTATCCAAAGACGGAGGTTGCCAAGGCTGAATTTGAAAGTCTTAAGAAGCCAGAAGTAAAAGAGGCTGTTAGGGAAGTTTTTAACGAAAACTCACTCGCAGTTTTAAAACTAAGCGAGGTGTTTTAGTGAAAGCCGTTAGATTTACTAAGTTAGACGAAACAAAAGACTACCCAATAGATTACATTCTCAATTCTGAGGGCATTGAAGAGGCCGTAGGCTGTTGTCCCAAATCATTTTTCAATTTCTTTGGGTTGCTCGGGGTCATTGAAGGACTGAACTCGGAATTTCTTCTTTGGTTAAAAGGAGAACTTCAAGAGGACGACAAAACTCTGATTACTCCGCCAGAAGGGATTAGGAATTTCGCAAGGAATGGTATTTTTGAAAAGATTGATTGTGGTGCTGGATTCACAAGACACATTCCAGCTCCCTCGTTAATTCGAAGCCTTCACGACGGTTGGGTTCTTTTCACAGTGCTTCTAAAGCAAGGTGCGGAGGACCCTTCCCATTGTGTGGTCTTTTATATTAAGGAGGGCAAGTTGTTCGCTGACGGAGAAGAAATCTCCCTTCAAATATTTACCCAAAAAGTCTACTGTCATGAAATGAATCGCTTTATCCTCGGAAAAAGAAAAGCGAGGGATTAACCCTCGCCTTGGTTCTCAAGCACTTTCCTGAGATAGTTGATATTGATAGAAATTGCGGAGCCTTGATTCAGATACACCAGAACATTTCCTGTTCGAGTCATGCGAATCTTATGAAATGGCACGAAAGCCAAGCCTCGTTTCGATTCCAACTCCTGTTTCTTGTCGACTTTCTTATTCATAAAAATTTCCTTTCTTTTGTTTCAACCCTCTTGGGGTGTTCGCAGAACAATGACACCCAGAGGGGCTAGAAACTCAGCGAGCAATCGCCAGAAGAAAAATGTACGAAGACCTGCGAGTGGCATAATCCTGTGAAAGCTTGCTGGCACACGGTTAGTGCTTTAACGAGTAGCCATTGGTCTGGCGATTGAGAGTGGTATGGAAATTTGAAGTGGTAAGCACGACGAAGATTTGATTTGTCATTCGGATGATCCTAGTTGCGCCTTAAAGAGTTCATTCTTCAGAGTGAGCGTGTGTCCAATGCTTTCACTTATTAGATACCAAGTGTCTCTCTGTTGAACGGAAAGTGTTTTGTCCAACGTTTTGTAAAATAAGCCGAGCCAGCGGGCTAAAAGTTCATCGTTGAAGCCAGCTTGAAAATGCTTGGGAATTGGATTGTAGGGGTAGCGAACTTCAAGTTTTCCGCCAAATTTAATCCACCAGAAATTAGTCATCAGTTCTATGTGATGGTTCCAATCAAGAACTGTAGAAAAGGGAACCTTCAGTATTTCGTCTGCTGCCACAGCTCTATAAAAATAGTCAACAACTCGCTCGATGTCGGCAAAGGAAAAAGCTACGCCATTGATAGCGATTACCTCGGCTCGCAATTTCCGAATACAAGTTTCATCTGGCAATTTTTTAATTTCGCAGACTCCTGCCGCACAGCTATCATCAGTCATCGACGATCCCAATCTGAAAGACTCGATCAAGGCGTATTTGAGAAGAATCTGACATCGTCAAAAACTCTTCCTTGTCTTTCGTGAAAATATCGATGATTTGACCCGTGCAATCCATCAGCTTCCCATTTGAGTTCCAGTATTTGACTTCGACTCGGATTTGTTTAACTGACACGAACTCAAGCTCGTCTGTGAAATCACAGTCTACTGGTTCATAAACCTTAGCCAAGTCCGCGAAGTTTTTAAAGGGACCCTGAAGTACTTTGGATTTTGTTGATGGAAAAACTGTTTTATTCACAACTGCTCCTTACTTACCGCCGGCGAATATAAATTGGTTAAGATCCTCGATGTTTTCAAATCCGATTTTAATTCTTTTTCTACCTGTAGAGTCTATTTTAAAAAAGGCCGGCACACCAACTAGGCCCAATTTCGAAGGCAAACCGGGTTCATCATCAATTGAAACTTCAAAACAATTGATCGCACCTGTGCTTTCGGGAAAACCCGCTTTCTTCATTTCTCGTTCTGCGATTTGGCAGTACTGGCATCCCTGCTCCTTAATAAAAAGCAAGGATGCCTTTCCTGTTTCAAAAAACTTTATGAATTGCTCCAACGAAATCCTCTGAAACATTTGATGACCTGCCTTCGCCGAAGCTTTTCTTTATTTTTCGGTTTTCTGAACCGTACCGGGAAGACTTAAATCGCCAGAAGCAATCTTAAAAATATTCTCGATGCATAGAAGCGGCGCATGGACCGATTCGTTTACTCGTAGCCCCGATGTAACGCCGTCGAATTTAGAACTTTCAACCGTAGCAATATTGTCGAACGGAACTTTGACGATCACTTTTTTTCCTGAAAATTTCGGCGGATATCCGGGACTGTCTATAAAGAGCGGCACTCCGGGCCAAGTCTTCGGAAGTTTCGGCTTTGTTCCTTCAGCGATGTCTTTGACCTTCATTCCCTTGGCACCGCAAGCTTCATCGGGAGTAAGTACCACCCAGTGAGTATGCCACTTTGATCCATCATTTTCAAAAAGAGGGGTATCATTGAAATCAGGGTGAACTGTCACTGCCAAAGCTAAAATTCCTGACTTTCCTTCGAATCCGACTTCGCTTGGATCAATTGAGGTCGGCCAAACATACGAGAACACTCGAGCACCGGCAAATTTGCCGGATTTTTTTGGCTTTTCCTGACCCGCTTTACCGCTCACTTCGATTTCAAAAGTAGCGATATTTCCTTCGGTCTTAATGGTTGTGCGAGTGATGTCGAAATCAGGTTTCACTTTCTTATCAGTTTTAGTATCAATTCCATGCGCAATGGCGGAGGCCCCTACGAAGAGAAAGCCTGTCGCTAATTTAAAAGCCGATGTTTTGATGTTTTTCATTTTTGTTTCCTTTCAGTTGGTGTTTTATAAATTGAACTCGGTTCGGAATCTGTTGAATAAAGAAGCCTCGAAATCTCTGCACCTAAAATTAAGTCCTGCATTTGCCCGAAGATGTTCGCTCGCAGTTCTCCATTTTGATCAAAGATCAGCCAGCTCGGGGTTCCTTGCAGTTGAAAGTGCGCCATGGTTTTTGGAATCTCAGAATTCTTAGATGGCTCATCGATTCCCACCGGAAACTTGACGCGAAATTCGTGCAGAAAAGCCTTTAGCGAAATTTCACCCATGGCTTCGTGATGTTCGAAAACCGTATGAAGGCCAAGCACAGCTACTTTTTCCTGTTTAAAAGTTTCAAAAACCTTCTGGGCCTGGGGCACTCCGTGAAGAACGCACCCAGGACAAAGCATCTGAAACGCATGAACTAAAACGACCCTTCCTTGCAGGTCGTTTAAAGAAAAATCGTCTGTAGTGCCGAGCCACTTTGAAACGGTGAGGTCTTGGAGTTTCATCTTATCGAAGACTCACTTTTGGAAAATCAAGCGGCACATCAAAGGCAACGTTTGTGTAGTTTGTAAAAATATTGAGCGCAACGTGAGCTAGAATCTCAGCAATGTCTTCTTCTGAATACCCCGCTTTTTTAAGAGTCGAAATATCGTCAGGAGAAACATTGGCTCGCTCTTTGACTAACTTTACCGCGAAGTTCAATGCCGCTTGTATCTTGGGGTCAGACGACTTGCCACCTTGTGCCTGGCTCATTGTTTCAGAGGTTAGACCAGCGCCTTTGCCAAGAGCCGTGTGGGCCGCTAAGCAATATTCGCAGCGATTAAGATCTGCTACGGCGACCGCAATCTGCTCGCCAAGCTTTGCGCCCAGTTTCCCACTACCTAGGGCACCAAACGCTGACCACATCATTTTTAATGCGGGGGTCGAGTTGGCAATGGCCTTAAACATATTCGGCGTTGTTCCAAATGCTGTATTGATTTGAGAAAGAATTTCTTTTCGTTCTCCGGTCGCAGTTTGAGGGTTCTGAAGTTCAATTCTTGGCATAGAGGTCTCCTTATGTGCCTTTAAGGCGGTTTATATATAGTTTAGCTTCTAAACTAATGTTCAAAGATAGACTAAGATTTTTAACTTGTCAAATAAGTTTAGATTCGATACTATTTAAATATGGCAAATCAAATAAATGCCGTGAGTCAGTGGCTTGAACGACTCTCAGCAGTTCACAGAAATTTAATGAGACGCTTTGCAAATGAAGAAGGGCTTCAGCTTGTTCACGTTGAGATTATGCAATATCTATCGGTGAGCAACCGCTACTCCGACGCCACGCAAGCTATTTCTGAATATTTGGGCCAAACCAAAGGGAGTATTTCACAAAGCCTAGGCCTTCTTGAAGAACAGGGGTTTGTCAAAAGAACACAAGATAAAGTTGATAAGCGGATTTTTCATCTCTCTCTCACGTCAAAAGGGTCAGCCGTAACTCATCGCATGTTCGCCAGTATCGACCTTGAAGGTGCAGATGAATTGGAACCAGGCCTTAAGATTCTGCTCACTTCTATTCAAAAGAAGAACGGGCTTCGAGGCTTTGGAACGTGTATCTCATGCAGATTTAACCAGAACCCTGGAAAAAATGTTTTTGTTTGTGGACTCACCAAAGAGAAACTGACTTTGGAAGAAACAAAAAAGATTTGTAAAGAGCATGACGAGACCGCAAACGGTTAGTCTTATGTGTGTTGGAAATAACGTCAGATGGATACGCTGAGTTTTTCCGGATTAAAGTGCCAATATTTCGACGAAATTGCCAGTCTTGATCAAAACTAGGATCGCAAAGCTGTATGATCATGTTCTAACCTCTGCATCTAAGCTCTCTTCTTGGGCTTGAATACGGTATCGTCCGACTGTCGGTCGTCTCTCAAATATTTCATTGTCGTTTCGATATTTGAGTGCGAGACGGCCAACATGACCTCTCTAGGCTTATGTTCGTCTAAGCTCTTTGTTATGAATGTTCTGCGAAGGTCATGTAGTTCATAGGACATCTTGAGCCGTCTCATTAGGCTGGCAAATTTCACTCCGAGAGTATCAGGGTGAATTCTTTTGGCAGCACCTTCCTCAACAAGTTCGTAAGCCTTTTCCTTCGTCAGAAACCAATGCGGTGTCTTTCTGAAGTCTCTATCCTTCAAAGGCTTAAACGAACACTCACCATTGCCATTCGATTTTGAAATTTGTCTTTCAATCGAAAGATGACCATTGCGAACATCTTCAACTTGGAGACCAAGAGTTTCGCCTCGACGAAGACCGTAATAGTAGCCGAGTCGGATGAAGCAACCAATATCTTGGGGAAGTTCTTTATCGATTTTTTTCCAATCGTTGTCAGAGATGAACTGTCCGACTTCTTCGCCGTCCATTTCCTGACGAGCAAGATAGTCTTTCAACATCGCACTACTGATTGGAGTGAATTTAAAAAGAGGAATTTCTTGCGGATTCTTTTCATGGATAAATACCATGAAGCGATTCGCTAAGTGAATTAGTCCCTTGATTGTCTTGTAAGACATTTCTTCTTCAAAAATATTAAACTGCTTTTGGTCAGCAGGCAATCGGCGGAGCAAAGCAAGTCCCCAAAGAGCTTGCTTAGTCTTCCATTCATTTGGGTCAATCAATCCACATAAGTCGACGAAGAATTTTAAAAAGTAGCGATGAAGATTTCGGTAGTGGTAGCGAGCATCTTTCTCAGTCGGAATTTCATTTTCCAAGAGAATCCGAAATTCTTCGAGAACTTCTGTAGGAAGAAAAGCCAATTTCGCCTTAATTGCCTTGAGCTTTTTCCAGCTCTCACGACCATTTAAACGAATGACCAAATTCTCAATTTCTTCTTTTGATTTTAGATGCTGATATTTCGAGGCAGGATAGCGAGATGAGCCTTTGGTTTTCTTATCTCCATCGAGAACATAGAAATATCGGCGAACGAAGTATTTATACTTCTTCTCATTTTTATCGCTAGATTTATCTTTGCTTACATCACTAAGTTTTACTTCTTCCTTAGCAACGAAGTAATCGCCCCAAATTTTCTTTTCCACCCAGAAGTTATCGGTGGTTAGGGCTTGAACATCAAGTCTTGAGAGTAGTCGTAGCTCCCAAGACGAACATCTTGAAGCCAATCACGAGTGTGAAAATCAGAATTTTCTAGGATAAGTTGCTTCATTCGGCGACCTTGAAAATCATCAACTGACCGCTCTATTAGAACTTTTAAAGCCCTACCAGAAACGAACACAGAGTCGTTTTGAATTTCAAAATCACGATTCTCGAGAAGAGTTTTAACTGAATCCGAGATGAAAGTTGGTAGGTGGATACCGTTTTTATTTTTTCGCATACCACACCTTGTTTTTCGAATCGCTATAACCTTTTGAATTTACTAAGAAATTGGTTGCGGGGGCCGGATTTGAACCGACGACCTTCGGGTTATGAGCCCGACGAGCTACCAGACTGCTCCACCCCGCGTCCGAGTATTTTGACTTGGTCGCAAGCTAGGCTCGGTTACACTCGATGTCAACCACCAAAAGAGCGCAAAGTGATCGGGGGATGAAACTTATGACGCCTCTCTCAACTGCCTTCTTTTTGTACTGCCTTTTGCTATTGGAATGGCCACGCTTGGCATTACCTCGACTCATGGCTAGGTCTAAAGCTCGGCGCTTGCGAGCAAAAGACCCACCGAGGCACACTAGGACTCTCAAGATTTGACTGGGAGTCTATCCGATGAAAACAATGTTGTTTGGAATGGTTTCGATCACCGCGATCTTTTTTGCTTTGTCACTGTCGTCGTGTGCGAGCGGGCACAAACACCACGGGCACAAGTGCGCTTGCTCGGAAGGGAAAAAGGCTGACCAAGGCTGCAAAGGCTGCGAAAAAAAATCGGGCTGTGACAGCTGCGAAGTTAAGGACGAAGAGAAGAAGCCTTAACTTGTTTTGTCCCCTTGCGCCCCGGATGCCGTTTGGCATGGTGGGCGCAGTTCTTTGAGCACACCTGACCGACAATGTCTTGCGGTTCACAGGTCACGCACACGATAAACTCAGAATCACAGCGAACGCACGTCTTGGGCACTTCGCCAGGCTGACCGCAGTGCGGGCAAAGCCGGTAAACTTTTGTGGGCTGAAGTTTTTGATCCAAAGCAATGCGGCTATCAAAGACAAAGCACTCGCCCTCAAATTGATCATCGGGTTTTTGCTCGAGATAATTGAGAATGCCGCCTTCAAGCTGGTACACGTTTTCGTACCCCGCTTTTTCAAGATCCAAGATGCCTTTTTCGCAGCGAATGCCGCCCGTGCAAAAAATTAGAATCTTTTGATCTTTCTCGTATTTTTGTTTTTCAAAAAATTTTGGAAACTCGGTGAACTGTTCGATATTGGGATTGACCGCGTTTTTAAAAGTGCCAATCCGGTACTCATACCAATTGCGTGTATCAACGACGACGGTGCCCTCTTCCGACATTGCCTTGTTCCACTCGTCGGGGCTCAGGTGACGGTGATGAGTGTTGTCGGGAACCAGCTCGGGGACGCCCGCCGTGACAATCTCGGTGCGGACTTTGGATTTAAATTTTTGAAAAGGTGGCGTGTCACTGACTGAATCTTTAAAGAGCATGTCGCCGCAATCAAAGTTTTGGCTGACCCAGGTTTTGAAGCTCTCAAGGTTCTCTTTTGAGGTGGCTGCGCACGTGGTGTTGAAGCCCTCTTTGCCTAAGATCAAAAGTCCATAAAGCCCAAGTTCAGCGGCTTTTTGGTCCCACAAAGTTTTGACTTGATCGGGGTTTTCAAGGGCAAGAAAGCGATAAAAGGTGGTGACAAACCAGTGACGGGTCTCAGACATATCCACTCCTTGGGGTTCAAGCCCAAAAGTTTTGCGGTAAACTAGCAACTAGCCCGGGTGCGTTCAAGGTATTTGTTGCGCCCCGGCAGGCCCCTCATTAGATTGTCACCCTATGCTTTTGACCGGAGTTCAGGCCAACGAAATTAAGCGCCGCCGCACCTTTGCCATCATCTCTCACCCGGATGCGGGCAAAACCACCCTCACCGAAAAACTTCTGTACCACGGGGGCGTGATCCATCAAACGGGTGAGGTCAAAGGCAAAAAAGGCACCAAAGCCGTGACCTCCGATTGGATGGAAATGGAGCGCGAAAAAGGGATCTCGATCACCTCGTCCGTGATGACCTTTGATTACGATTCTTTGCGCGTGAATTTGCTGGATACTCCTGGTCACAAAGACTTCTCTGAAGACACCTACCGAGTTTTGATGGCCGTGGACTCGGCCTGTATGTTGATCGATGTCGCCAAGGGCGTCGAGGAGCGGACAAAAAAACTGTACGAAGTTTGCCGCTACCGTCAAATTCCGATCTTTACTTTTATCAACAAACTTGACCGTGAAGGTAAAGCGCCACTTGAACTCTTAGATGAAGTTGAAACGACGCTGCAGATGAGCTGCTACCCGCTGACTTGGCCCATCGGTATTGGCAATCGCTTCGCCGGGATTTACAACCGACTGACCAAAGAGGTGATGCTGTACGATCAGCGCCGCGAGGAAGTCGAGCAGGTCGAGTCTTTCAAAGTCGATGACCCCACCTGGAAAGCCAAAGTTCACCCCGATATCTACGCTCAATTTCAAGAAGAGCTCGCCTTGGTTGAGGGCGTTTTGCCTGAGTTTGACGTTGAGCTCTTTTTGAAAGGCAAAATTTCGCCGCTCACCTGGGGTTCGGCCAAGCAAAATTTTGGCGTCGATACGTTTCTTAAGTTTTTTTGCTCTTATGCGCCCGGGCCGCAGGCTCGAACGACCAAAAACGAAACGGCCATTGATCCACTGGATTCGAACTTCACTGGCTTTGTCTTTAAAATTCAGGCCAACATGGACCGTCGCCACCGTGACCGCGTCGCTTTTTTAAGGATTTGCTCCGGCAAGTTCGAGCGCGGGATGAAGATCCAGCATTCGCGGCACGACAAAGAGATCCGCCTTGCTTACTCGAATCAGTTCATCGCTGCCGAGCGCGAAACGGTCGATGAGGCCTACGCCGGCGACATTGTGGGCGTGAATGACACAGGTAACTTCGCCATCGGCGATAGTGTCGGCAGCCTGTCGAAAGTTGTTTTCGAAGACATTCCGAAGTTTGCGCCTGAACTTTTTGCGCGGATGTCCGTTCGAGATGCGCTTCGCCGCAAAAAGATGCAAGAAGCCCTCGTGCACCTTTCTGAAGAGGGTGCGATTCAGCTTTTTATTGATCCATTTGTCGGGGCTCAAGATCCCATTATCGGCGTGATCGGTGAGCTGCAGTTTGAGGTGCTTATGCGCCGAATGCAGGACGAGTATAATCTTGAAGTCAAATTGATCCGGCTCTCTTATACTGTTGCGCGCTGGCCTCGCAGTGCCGATGGCAAAGGCGTCGATCAACTCAAAGGCAACTTCACCATCTACCGCGATTTGATTGAACAGCCGGTGATTTTGCTGGATCAAGAATGGGATCTGAACTGGGCCAAAAAAGAGAACCCCGACGTGGACTTTGCAACGTCGATCGCTCGCGCCCGCTAATTTTTTGCTGGCAGGAGCCGTAACATAAGAGTTGTTTTGTTTTGAGTTGGCCCAAAGGACCATGTTGAGTTGGCCCAAAGGGCCCTGTTGTTGACGAAAGTTAGGCACGAAGAATGTCGAATCAAGCGCCGCCGCCGCCCCTCGAGATCACAAAGGTGAAAAAGACCTACACCAACGCCAAGCTCGGTGTTGTTGAGGCGGTCAAAAGTGTTTCGTTCTCAATTAAGCCGGGTGAAATCTATGGCCTGCTAGGGCCAAATGGCGCGGGTAAGACGACGCTCATCTCGATGATCACCACGCTCGAAAGTCCAACCGAAGGCGAGATCAAAGTTTTTGGTGAGTCGACGCAGACCAATTCGGCTTTTACCAAAAAGCAAATCGGTGTCGTTCCTCAAGAAATCGTGACTCAGGGATTTTTTAATCTCACTGAAATTTTGCAATTTCATTCGGGTTACTACGGCGTTCGGGGCAACCGCGAGCGGATTGACTATTTGCTCAAGCGGTTGGGCCTTTGGGATCACCGCAATAAATTGGTCAAACAACTCTCGGGCGGCATGAAACGCCGGCTGATGATTGCAAAAGCCTTAGTCCACAAGCCCAAG
The DNA here is from genome assembly GCA_046318155.1 of Bdellovibrio sp. Taxonomy (GTDB): domain Bacteria; phylum Bdellovibrionota; class Bdellovibrionia; order Bdellovibrionales; family Bdellovibrionaceae; genus JAHBUS01. The sequence goes on from JBKCUU010000067.1 coordinate 10,818, forward strand.
CTCTTATTGCTGGATGAGCCCACCGCCGGTGTTGATCTTGAACTTCGCACCAGTCTTTGGGAGTTCGTTCGAGATTTGCAAAAAGAAGGCATTTCAATCTTGCTGACGACGCATTACCTCCAAGAAGCCGAAGCTCTGTGTGAACGGGTGGGGATTATTAATAAAGGCGCTCTCGTCTTTAATGGTGAGACTAAATCGATCATCAGCAAACTGACCCGCCGAACCGTCGAAATGGAGCTGAGGAGCTTGCCGACCTGGACTTTGCCCGAGGGAGTTCAGCTTCTTTCGCAGAGAGACAACCGTGCGGTGTTCTCAACGGCGAGCGAAATGTCGGTGGGGGCTTTACTTTTAGGCTTGGCGATTAAACCGGACCAACTGGTTGATATCAAAACACGTGAGGGCTCGCTTGAAGAGGCGTTTTTGAACGTGGTTCAGAAAGGAGCCCATTTATGATTGGCTTCTTCAGTTTGTTTCACCGCGAGATCGCCCGCTTTTTTAAAGTCATCGTGCAGACGATCATTACGCCTGCGGTCTCGAGCGCGCTTTATTTGTTGGTGTTTGGCGTGTCGCTGGGGTCAACGGTTCAGTCGCAAAACGGCGTTGATTATTTGGCCTTTTTGATTCCAGGTCTGATGATGATGGGTCTTTTGAACAACGCGTTTCAAAACTCGTCGTCTTCGATCGTGAACTCCAAGTACACCGGCGAACTCGAAGATTTGCGCGTGGTTCCTTTAAGTCATCACCAAATTATTGGGGCGATGAGTTTGGCCGCAATGGTTCGGGGTCTGGTCGTGGCGTTCGTCACGTTCATTGTCGGTACGATTTTTTATGCCATCATGCACGGTGGATTTATTGGCCTTCATTCGCCCTTTGAGTTTTTGTTTTTTACCGTGGTGGGGGGGCTTGTCTTCGGGATGCTAGGACTTGCAGCCGCTTTTTACGCGAAGTCCTTCGATCAGCTAAGCGCTGTTTCGGCCTTTATCCTTTTGCCATTGACCTACTTGGGCGGGGTGTTTATCTCGATCAAGAACTTGAGCCCGTTTTGGCAGCAGGTGTCGGCCTTAAATCCGCTACTTTATTTTATCAACGGACTTCGTCATGCCATTTTAGGCGTGAGCGATATTCCGGTGGGTCAATCGATGCTTGTCAGTTTGTTTGGCTTGGGGCTTTTTTACGTTTTGGCATTGCTCGCTCTAAAGCGCGGCAATTTTCATAGGTGGTAACGCATGTTTGATAATCTTTCGGATAAAATGCTCGCGAGCATCAAAAAAATTCGCGGTCAAAATAAAATCACCGAAGCCAACATCGAAGAGACGCTGCGCGAGATTCGTCTTAATTTGCTTGAGGCCGATGTTAATTTTAAAGTGGTTAAAAGTTTTATCGACCGGGTCAAAACCAAGGCACTGGGTGCTGAGGTTCTCTCGTCACTGAACCCAGGGCAGCAGTTCGTCAATATCGTTCATCAAGAGTTGATTGAGACTTTAGGTGGCCAAGCCGCCCAACTGAATTGCCGCGAAAAGCTCTCGACTCTGATGTTGGTTGGTCTGCAAGGAGCGGGTAAGACAACCTCGGCGGCAAAACTTGCACTTTATATTCGACAAAAGCTTGGCAAAAAGCCGGGACTGGTACCCGCTGATATCTATCGTCCTGCCGCAATTGATCAGTTGCAGACACTGGCAAAGTCCAACGGGATCCCTGTTTTTCCCTCCCGTTCAGAGCAAAAACCCGAAGAGATCGTGATCCAGGCTCAGCAATGGGCGAGTGAGAACATGATCGAAGTTTTGATTATCGATACGGCGGGCCGCCTACAAATCGACGACGCTTTGATGAGTGAGCTTCAGCGGGTTAAAGAAATCGCGAACCCGCAAGAAATTTTACTTGTTGCTGACGCCATGCTGGGGCAGCAAGCGGTCAATGTTGCTGAAGGGTTTCATGGCCGCTTGGGTCTGACGGGGCTTGTTTTGACAAAAGTCGACGGGGACGCCCGCGGCGGTGCCGCGCTCTCGATCCGAGAAGTGACCGGCATTCCAATTAAATTTTTAGGTGTCGGCGAAAAAGTCGCGGCCCTTGAGGTGTTTCATCCTGATCGCTTGGCGGGGCGGATCTTGGATATGGGAGATGTTCTCACCTTGGTTGAGCGCGCTAAAGACGTGATCGACGAAAAGTCAGCCCGAGATTCTGCGCGCAAAATGATGAAGAATGAATTCTCGCTCGAGGATTTCTTAGCACAGATTCAGACGCTCAAAAAAATGGGCGGCCTTGAAAGTATGATGAAGTTTTTACCGGGAATGGGGAAACTCACGAAGCAAATGGAAGGCATGGCGCCGCCTGATGGTGAGATCAAAAAGATCGAGGCCATCATTCAATCCATGACAATCCAAGAGCGCCGGAAGCCAGATGTTTTAAATGCATCGCGTCGCGAGCGGATAGCCTTGGGCTCAGGAACTCAGGTTCAGGACATCAACAAGCTGGTGCGCCAGTTTGAGCAAGCCAAGAAAATGATGTCGGGAATGATGAAGATGGGCCTGGGGAAGGGTGGCCGGGGGGTGTTTTAATGTTTCCCCTTGCCACACGGGTGCAAAACCCTTAGATAATTGGACTTCAAATGCGCTCTTAAAGAGCGTGGACGCCCTATGGGCTTTAAGAAAGGTTCTCATGGCTGTAGTCATTCGACTTGCTCGTTTCGGAACGAAACATGCTCCCAAGTATCGTATCACGGTGGCGGATTCTCGCCGTTATGTGACCGGTAAATTCCTTGAAGTTTTGGGGACCTACAATCCGACTCCCTCTGGCCAAGACAAAAAAGTCGTGATGGACGTGGCGAAAGCGCAGGAGTGGATCAAAAAGGGTGCTCAGCCTACTGATCGCGTTAAACACGTGATGAAACTCGCCGAACAAGCGACAAATTAGCACTGGCCTTGAGGCTCCACGGGATTTTAACCCGTTCCCTCAAAAGAGTGTAGACCTCGCAATTGGGTCGGGTTATTTCTAAGAACTCGATTAAATATTGTTGAGTTGGGTAAGGAGAAACAATGGACCAATCAAGTTTGAAAGAACTCGTTGAATACATGGCCAAGTCACTTGTTGATTCGCCAGACGATGTTGAGGTCAACGAAGTGATCGGTGAGCAAACGACAGTTGTTGAGCTCAAAGTGGCCAAATCGGACTTGGGTAAAGTCATCGGTAAGCAAGGCCGCACCGCCCGCTCGATGCGTACGATCCTGAACGCTGCTTCGACCAAACTGAACAAGCGCAGTGTTCTTGAGATTGTTGAATAGAATCAAAACCCTTCAAGAGGGTTCGAGTGGGATTCAAGTTTCAGAAAGGTTTTGAGTTCATTTGTATCTAGCTTTAAGAAGTGTTTAAAAGGGAGCGGCAAGCTCCCTTTTTGTTTTTGGGGAGGTCTGAATTGTCGTGGCAGAGAGTTGGTAAGGTCATGGAGGCCAAGGGTCTTGGCGGCGAGATTTTTATCCTGCTGTTTTCAAAGGACTCATCGTGGATTTCAAATCTGTCAAAGTTTGCCTTGGCCACCGACGATCAGGGGCCGTTTGAAGTTTTCGCCGTTGAAAAAGCAAGGGAGCAAAAAAACGGCTTTATTGTGAAGACGAAAGGTCTGATTGACCGTACGGCGGCTGAGAAAAGGCGCGGCTCTTTTTTTTACGTGATGCCCGATGTTTTGGTTTCGAAAAAAGGAGACACGATCTTTTTGAGCGAGATCAAAGGTTTTCTTGTTTTTGATGGTGAAGCTGAGGTCGGCCCGATTGTTTCTTTTTCAAGCAATGGTCCCCAGGATATTCTGATCGTCGACAAGGGTGGCCGCGAGGTTTCGATTCCTTTTATTGAGGTGTTTATCAAGTCAATTGATTTCCCGAATCGGCGTGTGCACATGAGTTTACCCGAGGGGCTGCTTGAGGTAGATGAGTGAAGGCTCACTTTCAGGTCATTACTTTGTTTCCTGCTATGATCGAATCCTTGTTTGCTGACGGGGTGATCGGCAACGCTCGAAAAAAGAATCTGATCGAACTCACCATAATCAATCCACGTGAATTTACCATTGATGTGCATCACACCGTTGACGACCGCCCTTTTGGCGGCGGCGATGGGATGATTGGTTTGGCCGAACCGCTCTGGCAATCCTGGCAAAGGGCGCAAACGCATGACGACAAAACTCAGCTGCTCTATCTCTCGCCGCAAGGAGAGACGTTGACGGACTCGCTGGTTCGTGAACTGGCGCAGAGCCCAAGGCTCACGTTGTTGTGTGGCCGGTATGGCGGTGTTGATCAGCGCTTTTTGATTCGGTCAAAAGCGCGGGAGATCTCAATCGGCGATTATGTGTTGTCGGGCGGAGAGCTTGCTGCCGGTGTCGTGATTGATGCGGTCTCGAGGCAAGTTCCGGGCGTCTTAGGTCACGCGGATTCAGCTCAGAAAGAGTCTTTTGCCTCTGGTGGTCTTGAGGCTCCACAATTTACGCGGCCTCGCCAGTGGCAGGGACTGCAAGTTCCTGAGGCTTTGATGTCTGGTCATCATGTCAAAATCGAAGAGTGGCGGCGCTGGGTGTCCTTGTTGGTCACAATCGTGAAGCGGCCTGATCTTGTGGATTTGAGTCAGCTCTCTCCAAAAGAGCGCAAACAGCTGAAAGTCTTTTTGCAGTCGTTGCCTCAAGCTGATGTGATAGTTTTAGGTCTCGAGTCGCTTGCAAGTCGAGATCTGGATGGCTAGAACTTCGGAACTTATGATCTCAGATATCGAAGTCCCACGCATGGCTATCGGGCTTTTGCATTATCCCATCAAAGACACCAAAAAGCAGATCGTGGCGACCAATATCACCAATTTTGATATTCACGATATCGCCCGCGCCTCGACAGTTTATGGCGTCGAAAAGTACTACCTGATTCATCCCATGCAGGAGCAATTGATGTTCGTCGACCGAGTGCTGGATCACTGGCGTATCGGCGAGGGCTCCAAGTTCAATCAATCCCGCAAAAAGGCGCTTAAAAACGTGCAGACAGCCACCTCGCTCGAAGCAGCCTTAGCCGATTGGAACACGGATTGCCTCACGGTGGGGACCCATGCGCAGCCCGTTGCAGGGACCCGGCACTTTACGATCCCCGAGCTCCGGGATGAGATGCGAATCGAAAAAAAGCCTATTTTTTTGCTCTTTGGAACCGGGTCCGGCATGACCGACGAGTTTATGCAGGGCTTAGATGCGATCGTAGAGAGTATACGCGGTGCTCCGCCGCAAGATTTTAGGCATCTTTCCGTTCGGTCCGCCGTGAGTATCTATCTTGACCGACTCATGGGGCCATGGTAGCTCCTTTGTTTCGTTTCGGTTTGAGAACACGTTGTCCCGTGGGGATGACGACTTAAGACGCCCTTTGGGGGCGATTTTTTTATGAGGCAGCAGATGGCAACACGTGGACTAGAATTGGTGAGACAACTCACCCTCAAAAATAAAAAGAACGCACAGATCGTAACCTTCACTCCTGGCGACACTGTGAACGTTTTTGTTAAAGTAAAAGAAGGCGAAAAAGAACGCATTCAGGTTTACAAAGGAATCGTCACAAAACTTCAAGGTGCAGGTGCATCGCGCTCTTTCACTGTTCGTAAAATTTCTGCTGGCGTCGGCGTTGAACGAACCTTTCCTTTCGCAAGCCCGGCCGTTGATCGCGTCGAATTGGTGAGTATCGGAACCGTTCGCCGCGCAAAACTTTATTACTTGCGTGAACGCGAAGGTAAAGCCGCAAAAATCGACTCTGAATTGGCGGCTGCTGCTCCCGCAGCTCCTCAGGAAGCTTCTGCTGAAGGAGCTGAGCCCACAGCTCCCAAAGTTAAAAAAGAGAAAAAAGCCAAAGGTGCAAAAGCCGCTAAGAAATAAGCTTTTGTCGGGTGTCTCTGTTTGATGATTGAGTTGATTGAACGGAGATTACAAAAAATAGTCATTTAAAACGGGAGGCGCAGGCTTCCCGTTTTAATTTTCCCCTCGGTGCTTTCGATGAGCATTGTTCTTCTTAAAGAAGAATGTTGAAAGTTCTGCGAGCCCAGATCAAACTCTGGCGTGAAATGCTTCATCTTCAAAGAGAACAAAGATCAAAGTCTGGTCCCTTAAAGATGGCGACTTATGAAAAAGTCGACTGGAAAGCTTTAGGACCTGGCCCGATCATTGGTGTGGATGAAGTCGGCCGTGGCTGCCTGGCAGGCCCCGTGGTCGCCGGAGCTGCCCTGTTACGGTCAGACACTTGTCTTGAATTTTTAACCGACTCAAAGCTCTTGTCCGAGAAGCAGCGCGAGAACTATGCGCCGCAAATTGAATCGGCCCATTGGATTGGTATCGGTGTTGCGAGTGTTGAAGAGATTGATTCGATCAATATCTTGCAGGCCAGTTTGCTGGCCATGCGCCGGGCGGTTGAACAGCTCGAGAAAAAGATCAAGGCCCAGGCGGGGCATGTTTTGATCGATGGCAACAGGATGATTCCATCTTTTGAGCGCCGGCAAACCACTTTTATCAAAGGGGATCTGCGGGTGGCACCGATTTCGGCTGCGGCGATCGTTGCTAAGGTCTTTCGTGATCAAATGATGCGTGAACTAGGAGAGCAGTTTCCACAATATGGATTTCAAGGTCACAAAGGTTACGCCAGCCAAACGCACAAAAAAGCCATTGAAGAACATGGTCCCTGCCTTTGGCATCGCAAGACCTTTAGCGGGGTCAAAGAACACCTCCGGTAAAGTGGCCGGTCACGTTTCTGGGCGGCTGGCTGAACAAAAAGTGGCCCAAGCGCTCACGTCATACGGCTGTCACGTCTTGGCCCGCAATTTGGTCATTGTTGGTGTTGAAATTGATGTGCTCGCCGAAAAAGATGGCATCATGCATGTCATCGAAGTCAAAACGATGAACCAATTGGAATATCTTGAAAGACGCGTCACACCCGCACAAGTGATTCGCATCCGCAGAGTCCTCCGATTGTTTTTAGAGCGAGGACAACCGGCACGTGCCCATCTGGTGTTGGTGCTGCCAGATCGGCTCAAGATCTTAAGCGATTTTTTTGTTTCAAGCTAGGACGTGTCCTCATTTGTCTGAACGGTCCGTCAAATGTGGCCACGTCCTAAAAGCCAAAACTGTCCAGAAGTCCTTCAGGCAGGCTTGGTTTCTTTTGTCCGTCCCAAATAAAGTCAAAGTTGACCTTAAAATTGTTATCACCGCCGGTGATTCGGTACTGCGTGATGGTGAAGTACCAGCAATCTCCCGGGAGCTTGACTTGCGCCCCGTAACCGTAAGATTTGAAACGCTGCTCTGCATTTGCAGCGGGGGGGTTGACGTCATACACGACGCGGCCCAAGAGCTCCACGAAAGAAAAGTTTTTGCGGACCGAGAGAGTGTAATCTTCAGTCTTTTTGTCGGGGTCAACTTCTTGTCCAGGAGCAATGTCATTGTACAAGAGCAGGTAGCCAAGCTCGACGAAGTCATCAGATTGGTTTCGTAAACGAACCCGTGTTGATGAGTTCGTCACTTGTTGGGACGGGTAGTAATTAGCCCTTTGGTAGATTTGGACCGAGTCAAAGTTCACTCGTAAATCTGACAACAGATCAGACCAGGGCTGCTTGCGGCGATCATCGATGCTGCTTTCGGCTTGATAGAAGTCATACGACTGCGCCAGTCGCCAAGAAACGACCTGACGGTAGTCGGGATTGCCGTGCAACCATCTTTTTTGAATGAGCCGATTGGTCAGTGCGAGAGTCGCGAGTTTTCTGTCATAGATGCGATCGTTGTAATCAAACTGAACGCCGTAGGGCCCGTTGATATCGGCATCCGAGACATTCTCTTGTGAGAAAAATGGCGACTCTTGCTCAGAGCCAAAAAATGCGTGCGTCGGCTGTGAGATCCAAGGAATCGTCGTGAACCGAAGCTCGGGCTGAATCTCGTGCTTCAGGCGCTCGAAGCTTCCGGGCCCCTTGCTGCCATAAATTCTTGAAAAGAGTGATCGGGCAGAGATTTCGGCGCGAATGTAGCGGCGCGTATTCGAGAGATCCTCGCCCACGTTAAAAAGATACTGAGTTTCGCGGTAAGAGATTTGCGGCAGGATATCGAGAGTCTCCGCAATTTTAATTGGGCGGTAAAGAGTTGCACGGCCATCCAGTCGTTGTCCCGTTCGAATGAGATCCTTGTCGGCATTGTAAGTACCATCCCGTGATCGCCGGCAATCGGCAAAATTGTACCACTCGCTCGTCGTGCACTTGGGGTTGCCGCCACCGGCCTCCAGATGCCGGTCATTGGTGTTGTTGGGATTGTAAGCTGCATTGAGATCATCATAGGCAAATTCAGCGCGCGCAAAGTTGGTGTAGTTGAAGTCTGCCGTATAAAGCAGACCTGAACTTGCAAGAGGGCTCATGGCTTGCGAAAACCGCAGTTCCGGAAGACGGTGAACCGCGTCACTATTGCCTGCCAAGGGGTTGGCCTGCATGAGGTTCACGTAGTACGAAGAATCAAGCGAGTAGTGCTGAGAGCGGTTGTTCTTTGTTAGAGAGACCCGGTTTTCCATGGCCGAGTCACCGTGATTACGCGTCTCGAGCGGAAAATCTTTTGGATACTGCAAGTCACTGGCGTTGTTCAGCTGCATGCGCTGAATATAACCTTCGGGCATTTCATAATAATGTTCGTACTTTAAAAACCAGCGATCCACGATTTCATTTTGCTCGCTGCCTGAGCGAAAGGTGTTTAGGCGCCGATCTGAAGAGAAAACCCGGTCCCGCAGGAGACCCACATCCAATTCGCCGGAGCTGTTTTCGCTGAGTGCATAGCGGTAATTGACGAGCGTCTTGAAGCCTCTAAGCTCGTAGTTCTTAAAAGTCCAAGTCGAGTCGGTCGAGCGCGACATGGCCCAGAAAAAACTCTCGGAGAAGGTGAGCCCCCCTGAGTCTGACACCTCAAAGTCTGGTGTTAACAAACCGCTTTGGCGGTCGGACTTGAGCGGGACAATCAAATAAGGGAGCCAGATAATCGGAAAGCCACCGATTCGTAAGAAAGAGTTTTTAATGTAGGCGTAGCCCCCCAGTTCAGCGCGGATTCTTTGGCCCGAGAAACTCCAGGACTCGGGACAGTTCGTGCACGTCGTGAATTTTGCGCCGTCGGCCAAGTAGTCAGATTCGCCCATTCGGGTAATCAGGCGGCCCTCAACGTAAACGTTGCCGGCTTGCACGTAGCCGCCATAGATGACTCCGGTGTTGGACTCGTAATCCAGATACACACGCTCGCCACCAGCGGTGGCTTTTGGGCCCACAATAATCACATCTCCCATTGCATCAATGGTCTTGGCGCGAAAGTTAATGCGGGCCGAGGCACAAGAGAGATGTTGATCTTTAAAGATGATTTGCACATTGCCGCGCAAGTCGAGAGTATCAGCTTCGTTGTCGCGGTCCGATTCGTCGGCGCTGATCGACAGCCCCCGCAGACTGGAAAACGAAGCCTGTGCCCAGGTCACCGCAGGCAGAAGCATCAAGGTCAGTATAAGAATCAAACGAGTCAAAATTTGCATTACTTCGTTTTCATGACAAAGACACCATCCCAATCAGAGGGTGGCGGTTGATTCACATACTCGGCACAGCGTTCAATGTAGATTTTGGAAACGGGGTCTCCAGGTCTTGCGATCAAGGCTTCTTGAAACTTAAGTCCTGCCGCTTTAAATTTTTTCTCGTGATAGAGCGCAAAGCCCTGATTAAAGTGAGCCAGGCAGCTCGTCCATTCGATGGGCGGCTCTCCTTCGCAGATCAGTTCAAAAATGCGAACGGGCTCGTTCTTGCCTTTGACTTTGACCCAATCTACTTCGCGGGCCGTGAATGCTTCTTTCACGTCGCCATAGGTGAACTGACTGATCATGATTCGGGTTCCGTATTCTTTGTTAATGCCTTCAAGTCTCGAGGCCAAATTGACCCCGTCACCCATGACCGTATAGCTACGAACCGTATCGGAGCCCATGTTGCCGACACTCATATCAGAGGTGTTAATCCCGATTCCGATATCAATCTCGGGGAGCCCTTGCTCTTTGAACTCTTTTTGGATCTCTTTCAATTTTTCAATGGACTGCAAGGCACAGCGACAAGCGAATTTTGCATGATCAGGATAATGGATGGGAGCACCAAAAAAAGCCATGACGGCATCACCCATGTACTTATCCAAGGTTCCTCGATTGGCAAAAACCAAATCCGTCATCGGCGTCAGGTAACGATTCAAAACATCAGACAAAACTTGGGGATCCAACTTTTCCGAGATGGTTGTAAAGCCACGAACATCAGAAAAGAACACCGACATACGTAATTTTTTTCCACCTAGCTCGATGTTCTCGGGGCTTTTTAGAATTTCATCAACAACCGCCGGCGAAACGTACTTGGCAAAGGTGCTCTTCAAGTGCTGCTTCTTACGCTCTTCAGTAAAGTACTTGTACAGGGTTAAAAACAGATAAACGCTCACAATGAGCAAGGCGGGAAGTGCCATCGTGCCGACGATTCCGCGTCGAAGAAGCCATTGGTCGACGAACACCAAGCTGGCCTCTGCACAAAATGTGACGAAAAAACCAAGGAGTGCGCCGGTCTGCGCGACCGCGAAACTTAAAATTAAACCCACTAAAATCAAAGCCCAAGTCATTTTGAATTCTTCTTGGCCATCAACTCGCAAGAAGTTGTTTTCAAAAAGATTGGCAAGAACGGTCAGGTGAGTCTCTGGACCGGGATAGTTTTTCTCAAACGGTGTGACTCGAAGGTCGTAAACGCCAATGGCGGTCGATCCAAAGAGGAAGGTTTTATCTTTGATAAAGTCTGCTTTTTTAACTTCAGTTTCTCGATCAACGTAACGGCGAATTTCAGGTTCCCAAACGCGCTCTTGGATTTTCATTGTTGAGCTATTGGTGAAGAGTTCTTTGGCGGCGACGTAAGGGAACATCCGCGTTCCGCCGGCGTAGTTAATTTTGAGTCGACCTTGCCCGTCGACGGGAATGCTCATGATGAGTTTGCCTTCTTTATTGATGTCCTTGACCGTAAACGACTTGATATTTTTCTGAAGGGGATTTTTGGGATCGTAATCGATTTCGACTTCTGCCTGATAGCCAGGATGTGCAGCAAGGTAGGTCTGCAGGGCAAGTGAAGGAACAAAGCTGACGCCAAGCCGGTTCCCGGTGCGACTAAAGAGGGGATTCTTGCGGATCTTCCCGTCATTATCTTGGACGGCGTGAAACGAGCCCGTGTAAATCGCGGACTCTTGCAGTTGATCGATGTTGATAGTCCATGAGAGGAATTGGGGCATGGGGTAGTCGAGCACCATTTGGGTAAACTTCGTGGTTGCTTGCTTGGAGTCAAGGCCTTGTAAGGTTTTGTTTGTGCTGGCGATCATGCCGAAAAACTTTTCGGATGTGGGTCCAAACTCGTCTTGGTTGGTGAGCCAGCGATCGCAGTAGCGCATGATTTCAGACTCAATCATGTATTTTAATTTTTTTTTCTGCTGCTCAGCCAGCTCTGCCAAGGAGGTCTTTTGAAATTCGTTTTTGAGGCTGTTGGCGACGGTCTTTTTTTCGACTTCGTCAAACAAGGGGGTAAACAGTTTGCTAAAGTCGACACTTTCAAAAAGGTCGGTGTTATCGATGACGACGAAGCTGATGTTGTCGATTTTAATAAATTTTGAGGAGTTGGTGCGCTGAAAGGCTTCATTGCGGCAGTAATCCGAATAAGCCGAGCGCAGGTTCTCGGTATGCTCTTCAGGAAAGGCGCCAAGAACAATTTTATCTTTGTGGTTCTCGATCGATTGGGCCAGTGAGCGATCAGGATTTGACTTGGCCTTTTCTTCATCAAGGACGGATTTGATGTGAGCGGGGAGGCTTGGAAGTTTCGCTTCAATTTTCTGAACGGTCTCAAGCCTGATATCTTCTTGGGGTTCGGCGAATACAATATCGAATCCGACTGCGCGGGCACCGTACTTATTCATTTCTTCGACGATGTGGGCGATTTTTTCTCGGCTCCAGGGCCAGCGGCCCACTTCTTCAATCGATCGGTCATCAATAGTGAGGAGCGCGACCGGTGCCTCACTCTTACGCTCGCCTCGAAGCAAGAAGCGGGTATCGGTCAGCAAGAAGTCCAGTCCCTCGACTGCACGAAAAATGGTGGTCGTGACTTTACCATCATTGAGATCAATTTTGTTTTGATTGCGGACTTGGTAAAAGGTCCGCGCAAAATAGACAAAGGTCGCAGTAATCACAATCCCGACGAAGAACGGGGATTTCAAAAAGTGAATCGCTTCAACGAGGTAAGGGTGGAGAGGGACGGCTTTTCTTTCTTTTGGTGTTTTTGCTTTCATGCAGGGTTAAAGTCTATGAATAAAGAACCGGGATGTCAGGATTTTATTCTAGGTTTTTGAATCTAAAGTGCGCCCCCGTCGTTTCTCGACTCGTGAGATGGGCAGTGTCATCCGATCTTTCAAATGTTCAGGAGGAACATTCATGCAAGCCTATCTTAAGCGTCATGGTGACATCACGGTCATTTCAATCCAAGGTCCCTTGAACATCGAAGAGACTCAGCCATTTCGAGAAGCTTGTTTGAAACACTTGGTTGGGCAAAAGGTCGTTTTCAACTTAGCAGGAGCAAACTTCGTCGGCTCAACCGGCTTGCAGGCATTTATGGAAACAATCAAAGCCTTTGATCAAGGGACGACGCACGGGGTACGGTTTGTCGCGGCAAAAAGCGAATTTCGCCGCATGATTTCCAATCTCAAAGCCAAGCGGATTGAATTTTTCGAACAAGAGAACCAGGCTCTTAAAGATTGGCCTCTCCTTTTCGAAGTTGATTCAACTTTGAGCTTAGCTCCTGATTTAACTTCTCTAGAGATTGAAGAGTGAGCTGTAGCTTCTCGGTCTCTTCACATTTATTGGTCCACAAGAAGCGCAAGGAGGACAGCTGCTCTTGCAACTGATCAGCCCTGTGCTTTTGTCGTTCAGATTCTTGCTGGATAGCTTGAAGTTTAGTGTTCAAGCTCATGTTTTTATAGCGCTCTTCAAGTAAATCTCTTTTTGCTGCTTCGCCTTCGAGTTCTTTCTCGAGGAGACTGGCCGAATAGCTTTGTTTAGATTCGTCCTGGGCTCGCCTCAAAGCAATAATCACATTTTCGAGCTCATCTTGGCGCATCAACGCGTTCTCAAGTTGGTCGGCCTTTCCCTCAAGAATAACATTGATCTTACGGAGCTCCGAAAGCTCAAGCTGAAGCTGTGATTTCTCGTTTTCAAAGAGAGCGACAAGCTCGCGTGTTTGCAGATCTTGGCGTTTGAATTGGTCGTCCATCTCTTGGCGGAGTTCGCGAACACGGCGCTCGATTTGGAGGCGCTTTCCTTCCTTGGCTTCAATCTCGTCAGTTAACTTTCGAATCTCGAGAGTTAAGTTTTGTGCGTAAGCTTTGAGCTGCTGGATGTAAGGTTTGACCTGATGCCGGATCTTTTCGTGGTACTTTTTGTACCGTTCGATCTTTTCTTCCATCTGTTCAAGCTCAGGAAAGCGAGAGCGAATCATGTTCAGCTCGCCTTCAAACTTTGAGTTTTTTTGCTGCCAGTAGTTTTCTTTTTCTTTCCAAATCAAAAGCTGATCGCAGAGCGAGGCATTTTCGGTGCGGACTTGGTGGTCGTTCTGCTTCAGGGAATCGTTCTCGGCCTCAAGGGCAGTCAATCGTCGAAGTGTTACTTTAAGTCGAGCCATTAAGTCTTCGTTTTGTGACAGCAAAGCTTCGACGGTCGATGAGGTGCGATGAGGCGGTGTCATGAGCTGGGGTGCCTGATCGGGCGTGGGTGGTAACTCCTCGCGAAAGTCGAGATGAGCGACGTCCGAAAAGGGGGGTTGGAAAGATCCATTTTCCATTCTTGCCTCCCAATAAAGCAGAGATTGAGCGGACCGTTCTGGTCCGACTCTTTCATTGTTGCTCGGAACAGACGTTCTGTCAAAAAGCTCGACAAAAGATCAGACATTGTTAGGTCCTAGGTCGGGTTCCTGCTTTGTCTTGCTTGGGTTTTTAGGTTCAAGCGGCAATCTTGAAAATAAAAAACTCAACTGGGCTTTTGTTTGGGCCGATAGGTCCAGTATGGGTTTACCGGCTAAAACGAACCAGTTCCAGCAAGTGCAATTCGAACGTCATGAAATGGGCAAGGCTGACACGCTTCGCTACAACGTGATCTCGTTTGTCGTTGAGGGCCAGTATGAACGCGCGATTTCGGAACTTCGAGATTTTGGTAATCGCGATTCTGAGTACCCAAGGTTCAAAGAGAAAACAGACAGATACATTAGTCATGCCATAGATCTGGTTAATGCGGTTCGAGCCAAGCGAAACTTTCAGGGCGCCCAGTACATGACGATAGCAAAGCAGCAAGAACTCAATGACCGATTCCGTGCACATTACGCAGAATTACAGCTCGTACTTAAACGGATTGAGAAAATACATCTGGATCTTCAAATCGAAGACTCGCGCTCGACTATTTTGGTGATGCGTGCCCTGATCCACTCGGTCCTTGCTATTGTCCTTGTTGCCTTTGTTCTCGAGGCACAGGGCGGCCTGTTCAGCACATTTCACTACGTTGTCGATGATGGATTGGACCAGTCGATCAACTGGGTCTTCGATAAAGTTGGCTGGTAGTCGACCAGACAAGCAACTAAGGATTTTTAGCTTTGCGGTAAATGGCGTCCAGCACAGGGAGTGCTTGGCCCCTGTCTACTTTTCGTCCATTCAAAAACACGGCCGGCGTTCCTTGGATGTTGGCATTTTGACCTTCTTTGGTCATTGAAGTGATGAGATCCATGATGTCAGACTGGCCCATGCAAGTTTTGAGGTCTTCAAGTTTCAGCTGAAGAGCCTGGCTGAACTCTTGGAGTTGCTCATCATATTGCGCAAAATTCAAAACAGCTTGGCGTGCAAAAATCCAATCGAGGCTGGACCATCCTTTTTGCGCGAGTTTCTCGGCGCAAAACAGGGCGTAAGACCATTGGCAGCGCATGCCATCACCTTTGCGACTGATCGCTTGGTTGCAGGTTCCATCGAGAGGAAAGATTTTTAAAACTAATTTCGTATCGGGGCGGCTCTCGGCAAAGGCATGCAGAGAGGGCGTGGCAGATTTGCAGTGAGGACAAAAGAGATCAATAAATTCGATGAGTGTTGCTGCTGTTGGGGCAGAGCTTGCCTGGAAACTGAGACCTTTGGTTGGATCAAACTCAGCCTGCGTGCTGGCGGTCCAGTCGTTCAGGCTTTCTTGAATGACGATATCGAGTTTTCCGGCGCCGTAAGAGTCGAGCATCACCTTGTTGCCAAAAAATCCAAGAGCTGGAATCGCAATGAAAAACAGCAACAAAACTTTGCCGGTACCAAACAGTGCCGACATGTCATTGCTCAAGGGATCAAGGCGATTTTTTGACCAGATCCAAGTGCCTGCAAAGGTTCCGACCGAGGCTGCGTAGGTGCCGATGCAAAAAAGGCAGTAGGTTCCGAGTTTCATCGAAGAGATCGCGCCCATGATAACCGAAGCCAACATGATGCCGCCAGAAAGAAGGAGACCGAGCCGAGTCCACAAGCGGGCTTGTCCGGCGATGCCGGTCCAGGCGCCTAGAAACAAAACCAAGAAAATCAGGTTTGTGACGAGCCCCCAAAGGGCCACGGGAACTTTTAGAAAGCTGGCGTAGGGGCTGATGGCAACGACTTCGCAGTTAAAAGCCGCCGAGACGTTGCAGAGGCTTTTACCGGTACTGACGCCAAGCTTGAGTTGGTAAAACTCGACCGTGAGGTAGGCGTGGAGGGCAAGGGCGACCAGCGTTGAGGCGACGGCGATCCAGGCCCAGACGTTTAGATTTTGGACATTGCTGTTTTTCATAGCGTCCAGCAGATCAGTTTTCCGGTTTGAAATCAACCCGAAGATCGTGACACAATGATGCGGGAAGCTCTGCATGCAACCATGGATTCGCATTCGAAATCAGCTCTACCGACGTCTAGAGGCGCATGTGCGCCTTCTGTTGGGTCAAGAATCCAAAGGACTGACCCGCTACCGTAAAAACTACGATCATGAGTTTGCTCGAAAGCCCAAAGTTTCAAGCCGGGAACAGCTGGTTGAGGAGATCTCGCGGAGTTCGGTGATTCTGATTGGTGATTTTCATGCCCTTCAGCAATCACAGAAAGCCCAGCTGAGAATTCTAAAGTCGATTCCCAATCAGCGTCGAATCGTGCTTGCGGCCGAGTTTTTTGAAGCTCGGCACCAGAAAATTTTAGATCAATTTGTCAGCGGACAGGTCAGTGAGTCCGATTTTTTAAAGGCGATTCAGTGGCAAAAGGCGTGGGGCTTTCCGTGGGAGCACTACCGCCCGCTGATTCGCTGGGCCATGAAGCGTAAAGTTCGGGTCGTTGGCATCAACAAAAAAACAAAGAATCGTTCGATCACGACTCTGGCTCAAAGAGACCAGTTCGCGGCGCAGAAAATCGCAGAGATCCGTCACAAGGTGCCCGACCATCTCGTTGTTTGTATTTACGGCGATCTGCATTTAGCGGCGCCGCATTTGCCCCGCCAGATCGAACGTCTGTTGAGCGGTCAAAGCGAGCGTCTACTCACAATTTTTCAGAACTCCGAAAAATTGTATTTTCAGTTGCTCGAGAAGGGTTTAGAGCTCGAAGTTGATGTGGTTCGTTTATCCAAGAATCAGTTTTGTCTTCTGAATGTGCCCCCTTGGGTGAAGTGGCAGAACTATTTGCTTTTTCTTGAGAATCACCTCGACCAAGAAATTCGGGACGGTTCGGATTATCACGATGAAGTGCAAAACTATCTGCAGATCTTGGAGCATGATTTGGCCGTCAAGGTTCCGCTAGGAAGTTACTCGGTGGCTTCAGCGCAAGAGCGACACTTCTGGGATCAAGTCTCGCAGAAGTTTTCTGAAAAAGACCGTAAGTTCCTTCAAGGCTGGGTCGAAAAGGGAGCTAGCTTTTATTTGCCCGAGTTGCAAAGCGGCTTTTTAGCCCGACCGAGCGTCAATCATGCAGCTCAGCTCGCCTCGGGCATCTTGCATGCTCATATGAGCGATTGGAAAACGACGCCTGTCAAGATGCCCGATGATTTTTTGAAACTGATTTGGATCGAAACGGTTCAGTATTTTGGAACCAAGTTGATCAATCCAAAACGCAAGACTGATACGCTTCAGGATATCAAAGCTTCGCTTGCAGTTCGCCTTCCTGATGACCTCGGAAAAGAAGCTCTTCAACTCGCTTTAGGCCAAAAGATGAATGAACTTCTTGCGATTTCGGGGCAGGGACTCAAGCGTCCTCTCATACAGCCTCGAAAGATGAGCAGTTATCACGAAGCGGCTCGACTTCTTGGCGGGATGCTTGGTGAAAAGCTTTTCTTGGGGTATCATCAGAAAGCTTTATCAAAAGAAACTGTCGTGGGGTTGATCCGGCGTCCAGTCGAGGAAGACTCGTTTCGGCTTTTTTATTACGAAGTTTTAGAATTGATCGAGAGTCTTCCTGAACCTTTTCTTTCTAAGAACGAAAAATTGTGAAACACTAGTTGATAATGGGCGTGAAAGTGGGCGCAAATTTACAATGGTATGTACAGCGTGATGGCAAAGCTTCTGGTCCTTACTCGGCCGAAGATCTGCGTGATCAAGTTCGTCAAGGGTTGCTGCTCGGCCATGACCTTGTTTTTCAAGAAGGGTCCGAGCAGTGGAAGCGGGCTTTTGATTGGCCTGACCTTGCCAGCGAAATTTTCTCTGAAGAGAGAACCTCTTTTACACGTTTGTTTAACTTGCCGCGAGCGGGCTCTGCGCCGCCCGAGGATTGGATTGTCTTGCTTCGGTTTGAAGAGGCTGATGGTTTAAGGTTCAAGCAAAAAGGTCCCTTTTCGACCGAGCAAGTGCGCGAGCTTTTGCAGTCGGGGCAGATGAAACCCAGTGATCATCTTTGGCGAAAAGGTTATGCCGCGTGGGTCGCTGTTTATCTGGAGCCCGATTTTTCGCCCTCTCTCTGGAATGTCAAAAATGACAGTATTCCTTTGTTGCGTGCGGTGGCCGAAACCGTTGTCCCTCCTCGTTTGCCAGAAGCTGTCGTGCCGCCCGAAATGCCCAAGGGGCCTGGGGAACTTGAAGATCAGGACTTGAGCGACGCGGTGACAGCATCCGGTTCGACGCATCAAGAGAGCTCGTTTGATTTACCGCCTCCTGCACCTAAAAGAAAAAAATGGGCCTATGCTGTACCGGTCACTTTGGCTTTGGTGCTTGGCGTTGGTTATTACAAAAAAGATACTTTTTTACCCGCAGGAGCTCGCCTCTGGATACTGAATCCCGCGGGCGCGCCCGGGGTTGAAGACGTGCTCAGCGGGGAGGATGAATCGACCAGTCAGGTGAATCCGCCGGCAGCAAACCTGCCGGCACCGGTTGCGGCCGCACCGACGCCGACACCGGCGCCCGTTCAAGCCAAGCCTAAAGAGCCCGCGATGGTCAGACAAGATCCAGTGACCTGGTCGTTTTCTCTTCCTGCCGTGAGCAAAAATCCGTTGGTCGTGATGATCACGGGTTACTCGGGGCGGATCTTGCAAGAGCAGGCTTTGAATTTGCGATTCAATCTTGAAGCGCCAGCGAATGCCCGATTGGAGCTTAGTCCTGCCGCTCACAATTTGCCTGAAGGCGAATATCTCATTCAGATTTTTCAAGACGGAAAACTTATCGCGCGAGGCCAAAGAAGCACGATTGAAAATCCCGAAAAGTTTGCCAGCAAGATTCTTTTGCACCGCAAACAAATTGCTTTTGATCAACAGCAAGAGAAGCGCACGCTGTTAAAGTCCGTCGTTCGTCTCCAGAATTTTGTTACAAAATACCGAGCCGAGCTGGCTGGTAAATCGACAAGTGCCAAAGTCAAAAAAACTATTCAAAAAGACTTCGCAGCGATAGCCCGTGCCGAGATGAAAATCGTTCGTCAATCGCGCCATACTTTGATGTACCCAAGTGGATGGTCTTCAGTGGGTCAGCAGTACGAGTCGGTTCGAGGGGTCGTCGCAGGAGTAGGGTCGCGACGCCCGGCTTCGAAGGTCGAGATCGAAAACTACCGCAAAAAGCTCACTCAATTGCGGAGTCAAGTGAGCCAGATGTCTTTATCCGGCAACTAGGCGCCCAAGGATCAGGTCTTTGAGTGTCTCAGAATGAGAAACTCAAGCTAAAAACTCGAATTTTCTCATGCGATTCCGATAAGATTCCTATGAGACATCAAGGCTTTTTTCTTGTTTTTATCATGTGTCTGACCTTAGGTCTGACATTTTCGTATCATGTATTTCAAAATCATTTTTCAGATCGTAAAGAGTTGGGTAGTGAAATTGCAGCGCTCAAAAAGCAGAAAGAGCGGCAAGCCTTGGAGCAGGCGCTCTTGCAGAATCAGCTCGAAGACCTTAAAGCGCACGCGTTTCAAAGCTTAGGGCAAAAGACATTTTTAGCTTGGGATCAATCGCAGTGGCAGTCGTCGCTTCGTTCGCCAGCCTCGCTACGTCCGCTGAAAGACGAAGTGTATTCGCGCACCCTCTTTTCTGAAGCTAAAAGCAAATTTCGTCAGAAAGCGTTTGCCGAATCTGCGAAGAAGCTCCGTCAAATGATTGATAGATATCCGTCCTCAAAAGACATTGTTGAAGCCCATTTTCTCCTTGCCGAGTCTCTGTACCTGACCGGGCAACAAGAAGCGACGATGGATTTGATCGATGAGATGATGACCCGGTATCCAGAGTCTGAGCTGACCGGTTTTATTATGATGCGGATGGGGCAGATTCTCGAGAAAAAAAGCCGACGTGACGAAGCTCTCGAGGTCTACCAAACAATTTCCCTCCAATTTCCAGGCTCAAAGGCTTTGCGTGCTCAAATTGAAAGCCGCGTCCGCGGGATGAGAAAACTGCAATGAGTTTATGGCTTCGCGGCTTCTTCTTTTTTGCTGCGGTTTCGGTGCTAGGTCTGGCGCAGGCGGCTTTGGCTTTCGTTGATCAGCCCGAAGGCTGTTGGTCGAAGGTCAAGGATGAGGGGTCATGCGCGGTACGCGTGTCAAAGCGTGAATGGCTAGTTTCTTCAGAGGGGACAAAAGTACTTTTGGGCGCAGGCTCAGGATTGATTCGATCCAAAGCCGGCGAGGAGTGGCAAATTTTAGTCGGCCAAGTTTGGCTTGAGTCCGAAAAGGCCGTTCAAGTTCGATATTTGCAGCAGACCTTTCGAGTTCAGGGTGAGTCTTGGTGGGTGAAATCCTCGGATCAAATCAAGGTCACCGTTTTTTCGGGCTCGGTCGAAACTCAGTTTAATAGTGCCGTGAACGAATTGGTCCCTGCGGGCTTCGAGAACTGGTGGCAGCTGGGATCGCGGGGAGTCATCAAGCCCGTCCAGGTATCTAAAACTTTACGTGATTGGAACCGCTGGACTCGTCTCTCAAAAAAAGAGTCCAAGGCTCGATTGCAGGCGTATCGTGAGCTTTGGGCTGACCGGGCCCAGGTCGGGTCTGAGCTTTATCAGGCCATCATCGACCGCCGTCTAGCCTCTGCCGAAAGTCGTGAGAAGGCCGAGCAAATGCGGCGATTGCGGGCGGCCCAAGAGCAGCAGAAAATGCGCAAAATGTTTCGCGCTCGATTTGACAATCCTTAGGTCCATATTCAATCCCCCTCAAAAGCCTTTTCAGTTCTGATCGGACTTGCGTGTGCTAAAATTTAAGTACTCGTAACTTGGATCAATCTTACTGTTTTTTGGGGAGGACAAGGATGTCTTCAGTATCGCCTTCAGATCGCAAAAATCAAACAGATGAAGTCAGGCAGCACCACGAAGAGTATCAGGATCGTGAAGCTCAGGCTGCAAAACGCAGTCAAGCCGAGAAAAGAAGAATGCAAGAGCGGCACGAAGCCGAAATGCTCAAACTACGTGAGAGCTATGATACGCAGGTCGATTCTTTGCGTAACAAGCATAAAGACACCATCACCAGCCGAGATCAACAGCACCAAGAGCAGATTGATAAAATTAAAAACCTGTTCCTCGAGCAGGCGCGCCGTAAGACCCAGGATGGCGACGTTCAACGCGGCGAAATGAAGCGCTCTTACGAGAGTGAAATCGAAAAACAAGCAAAGATCCATCAACAGCAAAAAGAAGGCCTCACGCGTAATTTTCGCAGTTCGATCGAAGAACGGGACCGCCAATTTGCTGACTTTCAATCTCGCACTCAGGACACGATCAAAGAATCAATTGAGGAGCGGACGGCGCGCCTCAATCAGAAGCATGAAAAAGAACTGGGTGCCGTTCTTGGCGATCGTGACGATCGGGTAGCCGCAACCGAACGCGCAAAGCAAGACACGAAAGCGAATCTCGACAGCCGCTTGCGAGCAAGCGAGCGCAAGTACCGTTCTGATATCGACCGCACCAACACCAACTGGAGTCTTGCCGTTCGCAATCAAGAGGCCATTCACAATGAATTGCTGGCGAGCCGTGATGAGATGCTTCGGGCGGAGCGCAAGTCGATGCAAAACAAATTTCAAAATGCCGCAGAAGAAAAGCTAAAGTCTTTGGCAGGATCGCACGAGCAGTTTCGTGAGATGGTCACTGAGCGCCAGGACTCTCAAGTCCGCGGTCTTTCGAATGAGCTCATTCGGGTCAAGAATGAACGTGCGATTGAAAAGATTTCTGACCAACGCCTGCGCGACATTGATCGCAAGAATCTGCAAAAGCAGCTGACGGCTCGGATGAACGAGATGGAAAAAGAGCGCTCTCAGATCCTTGGCGCTGCCAACGACCATGCTCATAGGAAAGTCGATGGCGTGATTAATCAAACCGAAAAGATTGTTTCTGAAACCAATCGCAACAACCGAATGAAACAGAATCTTCTGAATCAGCAGTCGCGCGAAGATCGAAGTCAGTTAGAATTTGAAATGAAAAACCGACTTGAGCATGCTTCGGACCAAACAGAGAAGCGAGTGCGCCGAATCATGAATGTCACAGGCGAAGAGACAAAGGCACAGCAAGAGTATCACGAGAGGAGCTTGGCGCAGGCCAAGAACAATTTTGCAGACAACTTGACCAATCAGCGTGAGGCGCAGCTCGAGATGATTCAGACGATTCGCATGCGGGCTGAGGATCGCTTCAGACAGCAGGAAGCTAAAGCGGCCAAAAAGCTTGAAGAGACCGTGAACAACTATGAAGAAAAACTGCAAAAGGTGCAGGCGGATCTTAAAGAAGAAAAAGAACGTGCGATCGCGATGTATGAACAGCGTATGAGTCAGCGCGAAAAGAATTTCAAGAACGAGCTAGAATCGCAAGGCATTAAGTATCAAGGAAAGCTTGCCCAGTCGGATGAGATGAGGCAAAAAGAGATGGAGCGTCTTGAGCGTCGTCATCAAGAGCAGCTTGCGAATCTTTCAAACCGAATGAAATACCTTGATAAAAAAGCATAACAAGAAAGCTCCACCATGTTAGCAGACCGCCGTGTTAAGATTGTTGCGACCATAGGACCTGCGACCCGCGACGAAGCGGATCTTGAAAAGGCAATTCGGTCGGGGATGAATGTTGCCCGACTCAACTTCTCACACGGGACACACGAGGATCATCTGAAGGTGATCCACTCGGTGCGCAAGCTTTCAGAAAAGCTAAACGCTCCCGTGACGATTTTACAAGATCTGCAAGGGCCAAAAATTCGTGTCGGTAAATTTGAAAAAGGCTTCATTGAATTGAGCGAAGGTCAAAAAGTCGTGATCACGATGAGATCCGTGATGGGTCAAGATGGACTGATTCCCAGCGATTTTCCAGAGCTGGCAAGAAGTGTTCAAGCCGGCAACAAAATCTTGATTGATGACGGATTGCTTGAGCTCAAAGTTCTTGGGGTACGCGGCGATGACGTTGATTGTGAAGTCATTTATGGTGGTCTCCTCAAGGATCGCAAGGGGATGAACTGCCCGGGCGTCAATTTGGCCGTCGAGTGTTTGACCGAAAAGGATCTTAAAGATCTTGAATTTGGTCTGGCCAACAATGTGGATTACATTGCGCTGAGCTTTGTGCGACAAGCCCAAGATATTCGCCGGTTGCGCGAACTCATCGATGCAAAAAATCCGGCGATTCGTATTTGCTCTAAAATCGAAATGGTTGAGGCCATCGAAAACCTGGAAGAAATCGTGCGCTTAAGTGACGCCGTTATGGTTGCGAGGGGAGACCTCGCCGTGGAAGTGGGACAGAGTCGATTGCCAGCGATTCAAAAAGACATTATCCGCCTTTGCAACAAACAAAATAAACCCGTCATCACCGCCACCCAGATGCTTGATAGCATGGTCGAGAATCCTCGGCCGACGCGCGCTGAGATCACAGACGTGGCGAACGCGGTGCTCGATGGTTCTGATGCCTTGATGCTTTCGGCAGAAAGTGCGAGCGGAAAATACCCCTTTAAGTGTATTCAAACGATGCACGAAATTATCCGTGATGTTGAAGAGCGCCAAGAAAAATACTACAAGATTTCTCTTGAAAGCGAATTCCTCAGTGTGGCCGGCAGTATTGGCGCCAGTGCCTCGCTGAGTGCGCTGAAGCTCGATGCAAAGGTCATCGTGTGCCTGACGACAACGGGCAAAACCGCCAATATTATCTCGGGGTATCGACCCAAGGCCCGCATTGTCGCGGTCACAGATCAGATTTCAGTTTTGAATCGCCTTGAATTGTTGTGGGGCGTGCAGACCTTGGTCATTCAGCCCTACAAAACGCTTGAGGATGTCACCTCGCAGGTAGAACGGCAGTTAATCGAGTATGGAATGGCAAAAACGGGTGATAAGGTCGTCATGACCCTGGGGCTTCCCATTTCGGATGGTGCGAAGACCAACTGTCAATTCATTTTTACGCTAGCGGGTGAGGACTTTAAACGCAAAAATGACCAAGATCTACCCTTGCGCTGTCAGCGAGATCTCGCAAGCGAATAGGACACCCCCTCACATTAAAAAACAAACAAGGCCTCGTCTAAATCTGGACTGGGCTGATCAATTCCTGAAATGATTTCTTTGAAAATTCTGGCACACTTCCATGACGTTAAGGTTGGATCAAATGCGCCATATCAAATTGTTTGTAAAATCAGAAGTTCGAGTTTTCACCAAAAATGCAGCGGCGGTCCTCATGGGCTGCGGTTTTTTGGCACTGGTGATTTTGCTTTTGCGATTTAGCGGGTGATTTTCTTGAGGCCGTAAATGATGCCCCAAAAAGGTGAGATCTTTTCGAGCTCTTCGACTTGCACCAGTGTCGAGATGCTTTTTTCTTCGATGATCTTGTCGGCCAATACTTTTTTCTCGATCAGAGAATTGAGGTCGTCGATTTTGATCAAAAAGCCCAGTTCGCGCATGGACTCATTTTGGATTTCAGTCAAAGAGACTTTTGAGAACCCTTTGGCATCTTTTGGGACTTTTTTGGCAAAATGCAGGACGCCGTCGAGGAGTTTGAGTTCTTCTTCGCGAATAGTGATGCGGTCTTTTTCTTGCCTGAACAGCCACTCATTGTACCACTCAACAAATTGAAATAACAGATCGGGTTTAAAGATCGTCAAGCGCTGACGGCCCTCGCCGATGTCTTCAATCTTCATGAGGCCCATTTCCATCAGAGTATTCATGAGTTTTTGCATTTTGTGCGTCGGCTCTTGAAAGACTTGAATGGTGTAGTTACGAAGAACTGCGCCGAGGATATGCAGCCCCTCGGGAACCGGCTTGCCGTATTTGTTTCCCACCAAGTTCAAGATGGAAATCAGCTTGGTCGTCGTGTGGGGCGGAAACATCTCGTCTTCCTCCCCCGGGGATTTTTCGAGTTGTTTCAGTCTTTGATTGGCCTTGCGAAGGTGATCATTCACGGTGCGCATGATGGCTTTGCACCATTCCGGGAAGCTTGCAAACTGGGTGTGCAGGGCCTTGTAGGGAAGTGCAATCACTTCGCTCTCTTTAAGAGCCTTCACGCTTGCGCTCCGAGGTTTGTTATCAAAAAAGGCCATCTCGCCGACCATGGCACCGGGGCCGATTTCGGCCAAAATGATTTCTGAGTTGTTTTTGGATTTAACAACGGCAAACTTGCCACTTTTAATCACGTACATGGCATCAGGCGGATCGCCTTCGCGGAACAAGTAATGATCGCGTTCAATTTTCTTGGTGCCTGACATTAAACATAGTTTAGTGGTGAGCCTTGGTAATGTCGAAGCTTGATCAGCAGAACTGACGAAGGTCCTGCTGACCTTACTGGATTACTTTAGTTTGCCTTCATGGGCCTGCAGTGAGGCGAAACCGCACAGGCTCCTTCGGTGCCAGCCAAGACGGCCTCGACTGTCAAATCAGGCGCGTGCTCCAGCAAAACAAAACCTTGAGGAGTGATTTCGAACACCCCGTAATCACTCACCACTTTGTTGATGCAATTGATGCCGGTCAAAGGGAGTGTGCAGCGCTTGCGCAACTTGCTTCCTCCATCTTTATCTGTGTGCTGCATCGCCACGATGACTTTGCGCGCTCCGGCCACAAGGTCCATGGCGCCGCCCATTCCTTTAACCATTTTGCCCGGGACCATCCAGTTGGCGATGCTTCCGGCCTCGTCCACTTCCATCGCACCCAGAATCGTCAAATTGACGTGGCCACCACGAATCATCGCGAACGAATCAGCTGATGAAAAGTAACTCGCACCTTTAAGTGCCGTGACGGTTTGTTTGCCGGCATTGATCAGATCGGCATCGACATCAGCCTCAGCGGGAAAGGGGCCTACGCCGAGCAAGCCGTTTTCACTTTGAAACATGACATTTTTAGACTCAGGAACGTAGTTGGCAACGAGCGAGGGAATGCCGATACCAAGATTGACAACGAAGCCGCTTTCAACCTCTTGAGCAATGCGCATCGCGATTTGTTCACGTGTTAAAGGCATGACTATTTCCTCACCGTTCTTTGTTCGATCCGTTTCTGGTAAGTGGTTCCTTTGAAGATGCGTTGAACAAAAACTCCAGGCGTGTGCACCTGATCCGGATCAAGTTCGCCGACCTCGACCAGTTCTTCAACTTCAGCGACTGTGATTTTGCCAGCCGTTGCGACCATCGGATTAAAGTTGCGGGCTGTTTTTCGGTAAATCAAGTTTCCGAATTTGTCGCCCTTCCAGGCTTTTACAAAGGCGAAATCTCCGACAATTCCTTTCTCCATAACAAAGAGGCGGCCGTCAAATTCGCGGGTCTCTTTGCCTTCAGCGACTTTAGTGCCCACGCCCGTCGGCGTAAAAAAAGCCGGGATGCCGGCGCCGCCAGCGCGGATCCGTTCGGCCAAGGTCCCTTGCGGAGCAAATTCAACTTCAAGTTCGCCGCTCATGTAAAGCTTTTCGAAAAGCGCATTTTCGCCCACGTAACTTGAAATCATTTTTTTAATCTGACGGGTCTGTAAGAGTAGGCCTAGTCCAAAGTCATCGACACCCGCATTGTTCGAGGCGATCGTCAGGTTTTTAGGACCCAGTTCACGCAACGCCGAAATTGAGTTTTCGGGGATCCCGCACAGGCCAAAACCACCAACAACCAAAGTCATTCCGTCTTTCACATCATGACAGGCTGCTAAAGCATTTGGGTAGACTTTGCTCATTGTCCGCTCACACTTTCTCGATGATCAGTGCAACGGCTTCGCCGCCACCAATGCAGAGAGTGGCAAGACCATAACGTTTGTTTCGCGCACCAAGAGCATGCGTCAGTGTGGTCAAAATGCGCGCGCCGCTGCCGCCAATCGGGTGTCCAATCGCGATCGCGCCGCCGTTCACATTGACTCGGTCCGCAGGGATTTCGAGTTCTTTCATCGCAGCCATTGTCACATTTGCAAAAGCCTCATTGATCTCCCAAAGATCGATATCAGAAACTTTGAGGTTAGCTTTGCCGAGCGCGCTTTTGATCGCGCCGACGGGAGCGGTCGTGAACCATTTTGGATCTTGAGCAAAGGTGCCATGGGAAACGATGCGCGCAAGACCTTTGATTCCGCGTTTTTTTGCTTCGGTTTCGCTCATGATAACAAGAGCGGCCGCGCCGTCGTTGATTTTTGACGCATTGGCCGCCGTGATGGTTCCGGTTTTATCGAATGCGGGTTTGAGGCCGGGCATTTTCTCGAACATCGCTTTGCCGGGTTCTTCATCGGTGTCGACGTGTACAGTTCCTTTGCGGTCTTGAATCTCAACTGTCGCGATTTCTTTTCTGAATAGGCCAGCGGCAATCGCTTTTTGCGCTTTTTTGTAAGAATCAATGGCGAAGGCATCCTGCTCTTCTCGGGTGAAGTTGTACTGTTTCACGCAGAGTTCGGCTGCATTTCCCATGTGAAAATTATTGTAGGGATCCCAAAGTCCATCTTTGATCATCGAATCGACAACTGTCGCAGGACCCATGCGGTAGCCACCGCGTGAATTTTCAAGAAGGTGAGGCGCAAGTGTCATGTTTTCTTGGCCGCCGGCGACGGCAATTGTGGTGTGGCCAAGGGCTATGTTATCAGCTGCGAGCATCACGGCCTTGAGGCCTGAACCGCAAACTTTGTTAATTGTCATGCAGGGGACTGAATCGGGAAGACCTGCACCCAGGGACGCTTGGCGAGCGGGTGCCTGTCCGACACCTGCGGTGAGGACTTCGCCCATGATGCATTCTTGAATGTCTCCGGGACTCAAGCCCGCTTCTTTAACGGCAGCCGCGATCGCGATGGCGCCAAGTTTGGGGCCAGAAAGGGCGCTCAGGGCTCCTTGAAAACTACCAACCGGGGTTCGTTTCGCCGCAACAAGAATTGCTTTTTCCACAGAAGACTCCTTTAATTTGAAGTTGCATCCTGGCCGAAAGTAACTCAGTTTTCAAGCGACCATTTGAAGAAAAGACTTGAGCAAAAAGACTTGAGCAAAAGGCTTGAGCAAAAGGCTTGAGCAAAAAGAGAAGCAACTAGTCCAGGTCGCTAAGTTCAACCGGAGGATCACGATGATTCGCAGCACTTACAAATTCGTTTTTATTCTTGTTTTGTCCGCGGTGCCTGCTACGGCAAGTGCTGTGATGACCAAATGGCCGCTGCAGCCGGCTGACAAAGTCAAAATCTCGGTGGGGCGTGCCCAAGTCGGAATTAGCCGGAGCAATGACGCTCAACTTTCGGTTCAGACCACGGGGCCTTGCCGCGAGCTGCAAGCTGAATCTGCAGCTGGACATTTGACTTTGCGTGAGCCAGACCTGTTGAAGCCGCGCAGCGAAAGTGACCTTTGCGTTCTCCAGATCACGCTCCCGGCGGCTCAGTCTTTGGATGTTCACGTGATCGATGGGTCTCTGGTGGTTCAAAAACTGACATCTGAACTGGTGCTGCATGTGCAAAAAGGAAAGCTCACTTTGCGCAACAGCTCGGGCTCAGCTCAGGCGCACGTGCAAAAGGGTGACCTGGTCATTCAAGATTACTCGGGACGTGTCAAAATCGACACGTTGCAGGCTCCCGCAAGCATTCGCAATCTTCAAGGCGATCTTGAACTGCAAGCTTTGGCCGGTGATCACACGATCGAAAAGTCCAAGGGCAATTTTCGAGTCAACCAAGCTCAAGGGAGCTTGAAAGTGACGTCGAGCTCGGGGGCCTTGAGTTTTGAAACCGTTCGCGCCAACTTGAATGCCGACCTTTTTAATGGCCGCATCGAGGGTCAAACTCAAGAGGGCACCGTCACTTTGAAGCTCGTGTCTGACGCGGACGTCAACATCAAGAGCCAGGCTGGAAAAATCAATTTACAGGCGCAAGCGGGCACCAACGTGAATTTGATGATTCAAGAGGGAGATCTTTTTCTTCCGCCCTCGATGTCTGTCGTTCGTGAGGGCTCCGCAAAATCGATTCGCGGTCGTACGCGCGGAGAAGGTGCGGCGAAAGGAAGCGTTTTTGTTCGGTCACAAGAAGGCACGATCACGCTTCGCTAGAGCATCGACTGGTGCGCGTAGTCCCGATGACGCCAACCCGATGACGCCATTCGCGGGGGTTGACAGTATCTTCAACTTCGATCAAGCATGAGTCCCTATGGCGAAGAATGTCAAAAAGGCCAAACCTGCCTCAAAAGGTGTCTTAAAACCTGCAGCTAAAGCTCTGAAAAAGCTAGTGAAAGCTGCTTTACCTGCAAAAAAAGTCGCGGCCAAGCCTGCGGCTAAGAAGCCTGTCGTGGCCAAGCCTGTGGCAAAAGCCGCGGCGAAGAGGCCCGTCGTGGGCAAGCCAGCTGCACCTGCGCTCCCGAAAGCTGCGGCGCAAAAAAAGCCCGTCCTCGAAAAGTCGGTCGAAAAGCCCGTCGCTAAAGCAAAGCCCAAAGCTGAATCCAAGGCCAAAAAAGCGAAAGTAGCGCCCGAAGATCTTGATGATGATTTGATGGTGTCTGACGACGAAGAGATGGGCGGCGAAGAAATTCCCGACCTCTCGGATTTCGATGAAGATGAAGAGGAGATCGATTCGGAGGATCTTGAAATCGCTGAAGAGTCGTTGGGTGTTGTTGCTGGCGCCAATCAAGGCACTGACGACGAAGCGATCTTGACGGATGCGGAAGGTCGACCTTACTGCAAAGTTCGCGATTGCGATCAAATTGCGGGTGTGGACGGTTACTGCCGGTACCACTATCTGCTTCTCTGGAAAAAAATCCAGGTTCGCCGTAAAATTCTAGCGGACGGAAAATTGGAGCGTTACGTTGATGAGTTGACGGCACGGTATCCCGATAAGTTCCTCGAAATGATCAAGCGCGACTTGCGAACGGAGAAGGACTTTCTTTCGGCGATCGCAGAACTCGAGATTGATGAGTCCGCAGGGGAAAACGAGTTTGATGATGACAGTCAGGTGATCGACGAAGTTCGAGGCTTTGGATCGGAGTCATCCTCGATGTCGGAAGACGAAGAATTTTGAGCGTGACCTTTTTAAAAAGGGGCTTGCTAGGGACAGTGTCCATGGCAGGCCCAGCTGAGTTGGGCTAGTGCAGCTTACTTTTATCCGTGGGGGGCGAGTCAGGATTGGGCGGCTCATCCAGGTCCTTGTCGGCTGCGCCGCTCTCGTCCTCATCTTCTCCGCGCACGAGGCCTGCATCATCCAAACCCAAAAGCCGGTCGGCTTCTTCTTCGAGTTTGGTGTTCACGCGGGTATGCCGGCAAAAAACTTTAAGCTTTTCGAACTCGAACTCTTGCCACTCGCCTGGATACTCCATCTCGCCGGCATTTTCGAAGTAATCGGCCACCATGCTGGCCGAGACGTCGATGGCATCATGAATCCGGTCGACCGCCTCATCCGTTTTGTATTCGATGGAGACTTCAAAATTATTTTGTCGCAGGGCCTTTTTTTCGACGAAACCAACCTGCAAAACGATCTCTTTGGGGTAAATACGTCCCTCAACCAAGAGGTCATAGCCTTTGAGCTGAGGGCCAAAGTTCTCGAGGAAGGCGTCCTTAATCTGTACGATAAAATCGCCGGGAAAGGCCGTCCACTTTTTTGAGGTCTTCAGTCTTGGTTCCATGTGCTCTTATTCGTCCCATATCAGCTGCCGAGCGGCAAGGCTCTTTTTCGGGTCTTTCTTTGACAAAAACCTCATGACACCTCATATAAACAGCAAGCAAATTTACTAGTTTTAGGAGAAGCCATGAACCTGAACGAGACCCCCGCAAAAACAGCGGTGGCGGTGCCTCAGAAGGGTGTTTACATCTCGACGTACGGTTGCCAGATGAATGTCAACGACACCGAACGCATGTACAGTTTACTTGAGATGGCCAACTACACGCCTGTCAGCAGTCCCGATCAAGCCGAAGTCATCATCATCAATTCGTGCAGCGTGCGCGAAAAACCCGTGCACAAAGTGTATTCTGAAGTCGGCACCTTTCGTAAAATGAAAGAGAAAAATCCGAACATAAGAATTGGTGTCGGCGGCTGCGTCGGCTCGCAAGAAAAAGAAAAACTCATTAAAGATGCACCTCTGATCGATTTTGTTTTTGGAACTGATAATATTGATCAGCTGCCCGAAATCGTGGGCCGCGTTTATGATCAGCCGAAAGTGGTTCAAACTCAATTTCAGCACCGCGCGCCTTACCATGTTGAGACGATGGTTCGCAGCCCCGGTGTCGCCACCTTTGTTAACATCACCAAGGGCTGCGATAATTTTTGCACCTTCTGCGTGGTTCCTTACACGCGCGGCCGCGAGAAGAGCCGTCCCTTTTCTCATATCCTTGAAGATGTGAATAAGCTCACCGTAAGGGGAGTTAAAGAAGTCACGCTCCTGGGTCAAAACGTCAATTCGTACGAATCTGAGTGCGGGGTTGATTTTGCGGATTTGATTGAGCGCTTGGCGCTTGAGACGGATTTGCAACGCATCCGTTACACGACGTCTCACCCCAAGGACTTTAATCAGAAATTGGTCGATGTGATGTACCGCCATCAGCCCAAGGTTTGTGAGTATATCCACTTGCCTTTTCAGGCCGGAAACTCGCGCGTCCTCGAGATGATGAACCGCGGTTACACGCGCGAGCAGTATCTTGAAAAAATCGCGATGATCAAAAAGGCGATCCCGAATGTGGTTCTTTCAACGGATATCATCGTGGGGTTTCCAACTGAAACCGATGACGAATTCAAAGAAACCATCCAAATGGTTGAAGAAGTGGGATTTGAAACGATCTACGCTTTTAAATACTCGCCGCGCCCCTTTACGAAGGCGGCCCGCTTTGAAGGGCAAATTGCTGAAGATGTTAAAGAGGACCGTCTGGCGCGCTTGTTCGCGGCTCACGACGCTTTGGCCAAGCCTATGGCGGAGTCTTACGTCGGCAAAGTTCTTGATGTGTTGGTCGAGGGCTTGGATGAAAAGCGCGGCAACATGCATGGCCGGACCTCGCAAAATAAAAATGTCTACTTCACGGGTGATAAATCTCTGATCGGCAAAATGGTGCAAATGCGAATCACCAAGGCCAATCCTGCCGTGTTTCGAGGGGAGTTGGCTTGAAGAAGACCGCACCTTTGATTCGTCTTTACGCTTATGGCATGACAGTGACCAGCGACGGTGGCCGGCCCATGCTTTTGCTCAAAGACGAGACGGGTGAGCTGACGTTGACCGTTCCTATGAGCCCCTTGCAAGCCGGCGTCACGATCACGCAATCGAGTAAGACCGCAGCGCCGGCCAGTCCGCACCGAGTGACTGAATTGCTCCTCAAGTCGATGCAGCTGCAAATTTCTCGCTGTGTGTTTAAAGATCAAGAAGAATCACGGCAGTGGATTGAGCTTGAACTTCGGAATCATCCCTTTGGTCAAACACATCTGCGTGTACGGGCTGAAGACGGGCTCAGTTTGTGTTTGCACCTCGAGGTTCCGATCTATGCCACGCGCGCCTTTATCTTGGCGGCCCGAACCTACATTCCAGAGGCGCCCGCTCCAGGGCGCGAGATGATCGTCAACGCCAAGATCCTCGACCGCCCACACCCTTACGTGATGTAGGCGCACTTTTTCAAAGGAATTTGCAATGATCAAAAGAACCGTTCGTGGATTTACGCCCCAGATCGCTGAAAGCGCTTGGTGCGCCGAAAACGCCGCTGTGATTGGCGATGTCGAGATAGGTGAGAAGAGCACGGTTTGGTACAATGTTACTTTGCGCGGCGACGTGAACCACATTCGCGTGGGTGCTGAAACCAACATTCAAGATGGGACCGTCGTGCACGGCACATTTCAAAAATATGGCACGAAGATCGGGGACCGCGTCACGATCGGACACCAAGTCATGCTGCACGGCTGTGAGATCGGCTCTCGTTGCCTGATCGGAATGGGCTCCGTTTTAATGGACGGTGTTGTCGTTGGTGAGCAGTCCATCGTGGGTGCAGGCAGTCTGCTAACGGAAGGAGCACAGTTTCCGCCGAGATCTTTGGTCTTGGGGCGTCCCGCCAAGGTGCAGCGCCCTCTGACCGAGGATGAGATTCGGTTCCTGGATAAAAGCGCCGACAACTACCTGATGTACGCCACTTGGTACAAAGAATAGAACGCCGCTTCATGCGGGCTTTTGCCTGCTAATTCCCTCGATTCACGCCTGTTCTTACGTCTAGAATACCTCCATCAACAATCATCGACCAAGATGGAACATGGCTGATTCTTTTTGAGGGGGTTTCGATGGCGTCTGGTTCACCTTTTGAGTATGCGCTGACCTTCGATGACGTTCTTTTGATTCCAAAATATTCAGAAATTATTCCGTCCGAAGTCTCGACTCAAACCGAGTTTGCCCGAGACATCAAGTTGCAAATTCCGATCATCTCGAGCGCCATGGACACGGTCACCGAAAACAAAATTGCCAGGATCATGGCGCAAATGGGTGGCCTCGGGATTATCCACAAAAATCTCTCGATCGAAGATCAAGCCTTTCAAGTTGAAAAAGTCAAAAAATACGAAAGCGGCATGATCACCGAGCCCATTACGCTCGGGCCTGATGCCTTGGTGAGTGAAGCCGTCGAACTCATGAAACGTTACTCGATTAGCGGCGTTCCTGTGACCGTTGAGGGCAAGTTGATTGGCATTTTGACCAACCGTGATCTGCGTTTTGAAAAAAAGCTCAATCAGCCGATCAAAAATTTAATGACCTCTGAAAACTTGGTCACGGCTCAAGTCGGCACGACGCTCGAAAAGGCCAAAGCCATTTTGCAAAAACACCGCATCGAGAAATTGCCCGTCGTTGATGGACAAGGCCGCCTCAAGGGTTTGATCACGATTAAGGACATCGAAAAGGCCCACAACTTTCCTCAAGCCAGCAAAGACTCGCGTGGCCGTCTTTTGGTGGGCGCCGCGATCGGTGTCGGGGCCGAGGCGTTTGAGCGGGCAGCGGCGCTGGTGGCGGCTCACGTTGACGTGTTGGTTGTCGACACCGCTCATGGGCACAGTAAAAACGTGATCGAGATGGTGAAGCGAATTCGCAAAGAGTACAAGGACCTGGTTCTTGTTGCCGGCAATGTTGTCAGTGCCGAAGGCACTGAAGCTTTGATCCAAGCTGGAGTTGATGTTGTTAAAGTCGGCGTGGGTCCTGGAAGTATCTGCACCACGCGTGTGGTGGCGGGTGTGGGGATGCCGCAAATCTCGGCGGTTATGGAATGCTCAAAAGTCGCCAAGAAAAAAGGCAAGTCGATCATTGCCGACGGTGGAATTAAATTCTCGGGTGATCTGACCAAGGCCATGGCTCTAGGCGCCAACACGATCATGATCGGCAATCTTCTTGCGGGGACCGAGGAGTCGCCTGGCGAAACAATTTTATTTCAAGGACGAACTTACAAATTATACCGCGGCATGGGCTCGCTCGGCGCGATGTCGAAGGGCTCGAAGGACCGCTACGGACAAATGGATGTTTTGGATGAGTCTAAGCTCGTGCCTGAAGGAATTGAAGGCCGCGTTCCTTACAAAGGAAATGCCTCTGGCGTGATTCATCAACTGGTGGGTGGTCTGCGTGCGGGAATGGGGTACCTCGGTGCCGCCAATATCGCCGAACTGCAAAAAAAACCCCGCTTCGTGCAAATCAGTGCCGCGGGCTTGCGAGAA
Source organism: Bdellovibrio sp. (assembly GCA_046318155.1). Classification (GTDB taxonomy): domain Bacteria; phylum Bdellovibrionota; class Bdellovibrionia; order Bdellovibrionales; family Bdellovibrionaceae; genus JAHBUS01. Next base: position 45,317 of record JBKCUU010000067.1, read on the forward strand.
TCGCACGTTCATGACGTGAATATTTTGCGTGAAGCTCCCAATTATCGAATGGAGTCGTGAGCGATGAAAAAAGAACGCGGCTTCTTGGTTTTAGATTTTGGTTCGCAGCTCACTCAGCTGATTGCGCGAAGACTGCGTGAGTTGGGTTATTATTCTGAAGTCTACTCTTACGATGTTTCACTTGAGCTCATCAAAGAGCTTGCACCTGCCGGCATTATTTTATCAGGTGGTCCGTCCTCAGTTTATGAAGGTGGCAGTCCCACGCGTGATGTGAAGGAACTTTTAGAGCAGGCACCAGTGCTCGGGATTTGTTACGGCATGCAGCTGCTCGCCTCTCAATTGGGCGGGATCGTGCAAAAGTCTGATCACCGCGAGTATGGCTTCAACCGTGTAAGGTGGAAAGAGGCGATCGGTCAGGTGCCAGAAAATCAAAAAGTTTGGATGAGTCATGGGGACATCGTCAAGGCTCCGCCCGTGGGCTTTCGAGTCGTTGCGCACAGTGAAGGCGGACACCCGGCAGCCATGAAATCTTCGACCGCATGGGCTGTGCAGTTTCATCCTGAAGTGGCCCACACCGAAATGGGTTCGGAAATTTTAAAAACCTGGGCACAAGAAGTTTGTGGGCTCAAGCCGAATTGGGATGCGCCTCATATCTTGGAGCGCTTAACGGCTGAGGTCCGCGAAAAAGTCGGGAAAGAACACGTCCTCTGTGGCTTGTCGGGCGGCGTGGACTCTTCAGTCGTTGCGACCTTGCTGACAAAAGCACTGGGCGCTGAGCAAGTGCACTGCGTTTTTGTCGACAATGGTCTTTTGCGCAAGAATGAATATGAAGATGTTTTGCAAATGTACCGTCAGATCGGTTTGAACGTGACCGGCGTCAATGCCAAGTCCGAATTTTTGTCGGCCCTCAAAGGACTTTCGGACCCTGAACAAAAGCGCAAAGCCATCGGTAAAACGTTTATCGAGATTTTTGAAAAATCAAAACAAGCCGACGGCTCCGATATCAAATGGCTTGCGCAAGGAACGTTGTATCCCGATGTGATCGAATCCACATCAGCTCACGGTGGGCCTTCACAAGTCATCAAGTCGCACCATAATGTGGGTGGTTTACCCGAGCGCATGAAGCTGGGGCTTGTCGAGCCGGTGCGATGGTTGTTCAAAGACGAAGTCCGCGAAATCGGTAAAAAGCTGGGATTGCCGTCTGACATGTTGGGACGGCACCCGTTTCCCGGCCCGGGGCTTGCGATCCGCGTGATTGGTGAAGTCACCGAAGAATCGCTGCACATCATGCGTGAAGCGGACTATATTTTTACATCAAAGTTGCGCGAAAAAAACTTGTATCATAAAATTTGGCAAGCTTTCTGTGTTCTGTTACCCGTGAAGACCGTCGGTGTGCAAGGCGACGGCCGAACTTATGATCAAGTGCTGGCGCTTCGTGCCGTGACAAGCCAAGATGGAATGACGGCCGATTGGTACCCTTTTGAGTTTGAATTCTTGCGAGAAGTTTCGAACGAGATCACCAACAAAGTCCGCGGGATCAACCGCGTCGTTTATGATGTGACGTCGAAACCTCCCGCCACGATCGAGTGGGAGTAAAATGTCAGAGTCCGGCACGGGTGGTTTTGTCCATCTCCATACACACTCGGAATACTCACTGCTTGAAGCTTCGAGCCGCCTGAAGGGCTTGGCTAAAAAAGCGGCAGAAAATCAAATGCCAGCACTCGCGCTCACGGACAATGGCAATATGTTCGGTGCGATCGAATTTTATTTTGCGTGCATGGACAAAAACGTCAAACCCATTATCGGGCTTGACGCCTACCTGGCGCCCCAAGGGCGTCACCACAAGTCGATTGATCGTAATGAAGTGCAGCGGCCACCCACGCGCCTTGTCCTACTGGCACAGAATTTAGATGGTTATAAGAATCTCTGCAAGATTTCATCGATCGGGTACCAAGAGGGTTTTTACTACAAGCCTCGAATTGATTACGAAGTCCTCGAATCTTTGAATCAGGATATCATTTGCTTGAGCGGCGGTTTGCGCGGTGAAATCCCGTTCTCGTTTTTGAATGATGGCCCCGAAGTTGCTCTTGAAAAGGTGCGTCGGCTTAAAGAGATGTTTGGCGACCGCTTTTACCTGGAGATGAACCGCACCGGCAATCCTCAGTGGAATGAGATTAATCCCTTTTTGCTCGAAGCTTCAAAGATCACGGGTGTGCCTGTCGTTGCTGCCAATGACGTTCATTACCTCGAGCGCGACGATCAAATGGTTCAAGAGGTCTTGGTCTGCATCGGAACCAATAAAACTTTGCAGGATGAGACTCGCCTTCGTTTAGGAACTGATCAATTTTATTTTAAAAAGCCCGAGCAGATGCGTGAGCTTTTTAACGATATTCCCGAGGCCTGTGACCGCACGCTCGAGATTGCGGATCGTTGCCAGGTCAAATTTAAACTTAAAGATGACAAGGGTAAACCCATTTACCACTTGCCCTCGTTTCCAACCAAGCACGGCGCCACCGTCAAAGACGAAATGGAAATCGAGTCAAAAAAAGGGCTCGAAGACCGCTTTCAAGAGATGAGTGGCCGCGGTGAGCCCGTGACGCCTGAGCAAGAAAAAGAGTACCTGGACCGGCTTAACTTTGAACTCGCGGTGATCGACCGCATGGGCTTCAACGGCTATTTCTTGATTGTTGCGGACTTTATCAATTGGGCCAAGGAGCGCGGCATTCCAGTCGGTCCCGGACGGGGATCTGGAGCGGGCAGCTTGGTTGCTTACAGCTTAAAGATTACAGATTTGGATCCGATGCCTTACAAGCTTCTCTTTGAGCGGTTTCTCAATCCCGAGCGGATCTCGATGCCGGATTTTGATATCGACTTCTGCCAAGACCGGCGCCAAGAAGTCATCCAGTACGTCACCCAAAAATACAGCCAAGATTCGGTTTCGCAAATTATCACGTACGGAAAATTGCAGGCGAAAGCTGCGATCAAAGACGTCGGCCGTGTTTTGGGTATGACCTATGCTGAGGTTGATCAGGTTTCAAAGTTAATTCCTGAAAAACCAGGCACAACTTTAGACGACGCTCTCGAGGCTGAGCCCCGGTTGCGCGAATTGATGGAGATGAGCCCGCAGGTTGACACCTTGGTGGGACTCGCCAAGCGGGTCGAGGGTTTGGTTCGTCACGCCGGTATTCACGCGGCTGGCGTGATCATCGCCGATGGCTCTTTGGTGTCGCATGCGCCCCTTTACAAGGGTGCTGATGGCGAAAACGTCGTTCAATACGATATGAAGCACGCCGAGAAAATCGGCTTGATCAAATTCGACTTCTTGGGTTTGAAAACCTTGACCCACATTAATCACGCGCTTCATTTGATCGAAAAAAACCGGGGCAAAAAAATCACGACTCAAGAGATCTCGCTCGCAGATCCTGGGATCTATGCGATTATGTCACGCGGAGATACTGCCGGGATTTTTCAGTTTGAGGGTGAGGGCATCACCGATGCCATCCGTAAAATCAAACCCAATAGCTTCTTTGATATCACCGCGATCAATGCCTTGTACCGACCAGGTCCCATGGCCATGATTCCCGAGTTTGCCAAACGTAAAAATGGCGAAGAGCCGGTGACGTTCTTGTTCGATGATCTTAAAGATGTCTTGCAAGAGACCTACGGCATTATCGTCTATCAAGAGCAGGTCATGGGGATTGCGTCGAAGATCGCAGGCTACAGTCTGGGTGAAGCCGACATGCTCCGCCGCGCGATGGGGAAGAAGATCAAAGAAGAGATGGATCAACACCGTGAGCGCTTTAAAAAAGGGGCCAACGAGCGGGGCTACGATTCAAAAAAATCAGATGAGCTCTTTGATCTCATGTACAAGTTTGCCGATTACGGGTTCAATAAGTCACATGCGGCCGCCTATTGCGTCGTCGCTGCTCAAACGGCTTTTTTGAAGCACTATTACGCGGCCGAATTTTTTGCGGCTTTGTTGTCAACTGAGCTTTCCGACACTGATAAAGTCGTTAAATACGTCAAGGATGCTCAGCGCCATGGTCTGCAAGTAAAACCTCCGCATGTGAACGACTCGGAGTTCCTGTTTACGGTGAAGGGTCACGATGTCTTTTTTGGACTTGGAGCCATCAAGGGCGTGGGCGAGTTGGCCATCAAAGCCATCGTCGAGGCTCGTGAAGCGACGCCCAACAAGAAATTTGAATCGCTTGAAGACTTTTTTGATCAAGTCGACCTTAAGCGCCTGAATAAAAAAGTAGTTGAGTGCCTGATTAAGGCTGGCGCTTTCGACAGCTTCGGCGCACACCGAGCTCAAATCATGGCGGGCTACCAAAAGTTTTTGGACCGCGCCGAAGAGTCGCGCAAAGATCGTGAAGTCGGCCAAGTTTCTCTTTTTGATTTGGGCGAGGGGACGGAGAAGCGCGTTGTCCTTGAGCAGGTCAAGCCGTGGTCTCGAACCGCGAATTTGTCTTTTGAAAAAGAAGTGCTGGGCTTTTATTTGAGTGATCATCCGCTGAAGGGCTTTGAGAATATCGCGGCCATTTGGACGACGGCGACCTTATCCGAAATGCCCCGGCTCGCTCAAGAGCACCAGGCAAAAATGGCTTTGGATACAAATAAGCAAAAGTACGATTTTCGAAACCGCGACGGAAACAAAAAACGCGTGGTCGTATCTGGGATTTTGGCCGAGAGCCGTGAGCTGATCACCAAAAAAGGAACGCGCATGGCCTTTGCCAAGCTTGAGGATCTGACCGGTTCGCTCGAGCTGGTGATTTTTCCGGATAGTTACGCCAAAGTAGAGCCCCTCCTTAAAGAAGAGAAGCCGCTGCTCATCGGTGGTTTTCTTGAAGGAGAAGATGGCGGTGCCAAAATTATCGTCGACAGTGTTGCTTTGCTCGAGGACGCCTTAAAGAAAACGAAAAAAATGGTTCTTCGCTTGGATAAGCTCGCCGAAGATCAGTACGAGCAGTTGTACTCGATCTTGGCCGAGAATAAAGGCAGCGTGCCAGTCGAGTTGATCGTAGGGGTGCCTGAGCTCGGGCAAGAGGTCTTGCTTGAAACCGAAGGACTTAGCGGAGTCTTGGTCGGCAATGAACTTTTAGAGATGATGCATTTGCACTTTGGTCACACCAACTTTGTCGAGATGCGGGTTTAAAGGGAGATCATGATGAAGCGAAACATGCGAAACATAAAATTTCTTGTTCTCATCAGCATTTTGTTTTTAGCAGCACTTCAAGCCGCAGCCCAAGCTCCAGCGCTTGTTGAGCGGGTGGTCGAGGTGAAAACCGGGGAGAAGAATCCGTCTTTAGCGCGAACGCAGTTGATGAACATGGCTGCGGATAAGGTTTCAGAAGAGCTCATCAAAGAAATCATCGGCGAACAAAAGGTGCAAAAAAATCGCTCGATGATCATGGCTAAGATTGTAAGAAAATCAGCTTCTTTTTTGCCTTTTTCAAAGGCGGGTGAACTGCAGCCCGTTCAAGGTACTGAAGGATTTCAAATGTCCGTCACACTTCGGGCAAATTTAGATCAGCTTCAGGCACTTTTGCTCGAGAATGGATTGTTTTACGATAGCGACCTGGCGCCCGCAGCACTGCCTTTGATTAAATGGCAGGACCGGGTCAACTCACGTGGCTTTGCCTGGTGGACAGAATCCGAGCCCAACTTCTTGTCGCAAGAGTCTCGTGTTTTTGAAAAGAGTCTGCAGGATGCGTTTTTGAAATCTGGTTTCTTTGTCTTAAGGCCCCAAACATTTGCTTATGAAGACATGCTCCCTCGCGAACAGCGTTTGGAGTCGCCGCCGCCAGATCAAATCGCCAATTGGGCTCAAGTTTGGAATGCGCAGATTTTGATCCAGGGTCACGTGCAGATGCTTAAAGGCGAGCGGACAGACGCCGTTCAACTCGATATTCGGTTGACCGCCGTTCAAGCTTTAAACAACCGAGTCATTGCTGAAGTCGCTCGCAAGTTTGAGACCGAGCCGGGGGCCTTTGAAGCCGTGCTGGGGCGCAAACTGAAAGAAGTGACGCCCCTCCTCGTGACGGATTTAGCAGCCCAAGTTCTTGAGGCCTGGAAACAAGGCACTATCAACTCGCAGCTTTATCGCCTTAAAATCGCGGGAAAGGTCAGTCTCCCGATGCAGGAGGGGATAAAAGAAGGTTTGCGCTCAAAAGTACGCGAGATTAAATCCGTTAAAGAGCGATTGATCTCGGCGGATACCCTTGTTTATGAAATTGATTCTTCGCTCACGCCGCCCGAGATCGCAAAAAAGTTGGGGGAGCTTGACCTGCAAGGGTTGAAGTTGGTTTTGGATTCTGTGAATGAAAAAGAAATCGTTTTGAAAGTGAAAAGGTAAATATGGTTCAATCAAGTCGCCTTCATGGATGGATGCTCTTGTTTCTTGTTTTTCTCTCGGGCTGTTCGATGTTTCAAACAGCTGAAGTGGGATCGAAAAAAGAAATCCACGATGACAACCGCGCTGCCGGCCGTGAGGACGGCGGGGTCCGCAAACGGATGATGGTCTTGCCTTTTTTGGATTCTTCGGTCTCGCGAGGGCAAGACTTGCGAGATGAAGCGCGCGAAGAGTTTATTCGTGAGATCAACCGAACTCGCTCGATCGTGGCCGTCGATTCAACAGATCTTAAAGTTGATTTTTCAAAAAATATTAAAAACGGCGAATACGATATGTCGGCCATTGCAAAGCCCGCCGGTGCTTTGGGCGTTCAAGCGATTCTTGAGGGAAAGCTTCTAAATTTGAGCGTAAAGCGCATGGCAGATCCCGTCGGGATTTTTCGCCAAGTCAAAACAAAGTTCGAAGCGCAGGCCCGCATCCGGATTTTTACGGCAAGATCAGGCCGCGAAATTTTTAACACGGTCAAGACGGTGACACTAGAAGAAGCCAATGTTCGAGTCGCTGAGCGCGTCGATTCAGATCGGTTCCTCACCAACAACCCCGAGTTGGTCCGTAAATTGGTTCAAGAGGCCTTTTTAGACTTTACTCCACAAATCATGGCCGCCTTGGATAAAATGAGCTGGGAAGGGCGCATTGCGATGGTGAATGGCGATCGCATTTTTTTGAACGTCGGAATGGTTTCGGGATTGCAAATTGGTGATATTTTAAAGGTCTCTGAGGATGGCGATGAAATCTATGATCCTCAGACTGGCAACTACATCGGTAAAACTCCTGGACGCATGAAGGGGACCTTAGAGGTGGTCAGCTACTTTGGCCAAGACGGCGCGATCTCGATCATTCACTCGGGCTCTGGCTTTCGTGAAAGCGACCGCATTGAATTGTACTAAGTGGACTTATGAATCTGAATGGAAAGGACTTGTCCCTTACGAGGACGCTCTGTTGTTGCAGCAAAACTTGGCGGAACAAATTGCTCAAGGGCGAAGTCTCAGCCGCGTGCTGGGCCTTGAGCATCCTCACGTCATCACCCTAGGGCGGCGATCAAAGATGGATCCCGTGTTGCCACCAGGGCCGATCGTCTGGACCGAACGGGGCGGTGAGGCCACGCTGCACTCCGAGGGGCAGTTGGTGATCTATCCTTTGATGAAGCTAAGACCCCACTTCGAGGTCCGAACCTGGGTCGAGCATCTTTTAAGTGTCACGCAGCGAAGCTTCTTGGCCATTGGGATCGAAGCCAAAATCGGCGAGCAATCGGGGCTTTGGACGAACCAAGGTAAGATCGCCTTTTTGGGTTTACGAGTAAAAAACGGCGTCAGCATGCATGGTCTTTCGATCAATGTTCATAATGACCTCAAACTTTTTGGTGCGATCAAAGCTTGCGGTGTGCAAGATGCCTTGATCGATTCACTCTCGAATCAAAACGTGAAGCTGTCTCCACAAGAATTTTTTCAGGTCTGGCTTGGCGAGTTCACAAAGCGCGCCTAGGGAGTATTTGGTCGGTGTTAAGCAAGCATTCCTGTTTTACTACAAAAGGCAGTAGTAAAGAACGCTTTACTAGCAGCATGAGCAACAGAATAACGGGATTCTATAGAGAAACAACATTGGCTGGCGAAACGATAAAGGCATTTGTGCCTAAAGAGCTTCCTCCTGCAGATCCAGTTCTCGAATTGTCTCAAGAAATAAATACTCTTTTATCGGAAGCAAAAACCAGGTTATCTGAAATCAAGATTGCATCCCATTTATTGACTAACGCATAAATAAAGGCGCAGTGGGCGATGGAATTGCTGAGCGAAAAATGGCGCACAGAGAAAAAGCCCCGGAGGCGTGGCTAAAGCCACGTCGAGGAGCTTTTTCGAGTACGTCATTTTGTAGCCAGCAAGG
>JBKCUU010000068.1:0-50391 GCA_046318155.1 Bdellovibrio sp.
CCTTCAGCCACTCGGCCACCTCTCCGCTGCAGAACAGGGTTCGAAACTAGTCTAGGAAGGCGGCTCAAGCAACGGCAGGGCGCTTGACGACAAGCGCTATCTCTTGAATCTCAGGCTTAGGTTTGCGCAGGATGCCTCCTGCCAGCTGGCTCGGTTTATCGGAGCTGACACAAGCGAGGTCGCCTTCTTTCAGACAACAGCAGCGGCACTGTCACAGGCCGCAATGGGCATTCCTCTCGCATCCGGCGATGAAATTCTAACTTGGGATCAAGAATACCCTTCTAATTTTTACCCGTGGCGAATGCCCGCCGAAAAATCTGGCGCAAAACTGATCCAAGTCGAATCTGAAAATTGGCTCACGCCTGCTCAAAAAATTTTGGACCGCGTGACGGCAAAAACAAAAGTGATTGCCGTCTCATGGTCACAAGTGGCTCTGCTCAAATTACGGCGTTGGCTTTATGGCGGTCAAAAAAAGTCGAATGCAAGAAATGACGCCGATTGAGGTCGGTGCCATGACTTACGGCGACCCCGACACGAAAAAGAGTTTTGAAATTCAGCCCAAAACAACTGCCGCCTTTCTAGTCGTCTCCGAAAAGGTCTGCAGCAGCTGGGCTTCAAGACGTTTTGCACAGAGGGACCCATCGTCAGTTTCACGACAAGCGATCAAGACGTCTCGGTTTGCGCAAAAAAACTCAAAGAGGCGCAATTTAGTTTTGCACTTCGCGGACCGGGGCTGCGCCTTTCGCTTCACGCATTTAACACGACTGCCGAAGTCGACACCGTTCTCGAGCTTTTGCGCCCTGGCTAACCCTTGACGATCAGCTCGCGAGAGAGCTGCCAATTTGGCAGACGGTCCTGTCTTTTTTTCATTTGAGTGTGGCCCCCAACAGTCTTATCGCGGCCATAGAGCCCAATGGCGTCTTTCGCAAAATGGCACAAATGGTGCTCATGCAGGGCCTGAGACCGAGAGGTCTTTTGCCCAAGGGGGGCATATGAAAATGATGAATGAAGCGCTTCGCATGTTTTTAGCCGTGACCGCCTTGATCTTGACCGCGATGTTGACGAACCCGTCAGCAGAGACTCCAGGAGCAGGCCCACAAAACCAACCCAAGATGGCGAAAGCCAGCAAGAGTTCAAAGTCTGAACGGAAGTTGGCGTCGCACGATTTAAAATCAGCAAAAGTCGCCAGACGTTAAGAACTTTCAAAGTTTAGAATGAATAAGAAGTGCCCACCAGCATCGTAAACACGTTCACGACTTTGGGGACCACTTCATAAGCTTGGTTGATGCGCTGAACGCTGCGCCCTCGCCCGCCGGTGTAGTAGCCACCAAACGTGTATTCAATGTTTTCGGACCGTAAGGCCAGCATCGGGCCCAAGACCGAAACATCAAAGGCCCACGTCGATTGATTTTTCACGACGTGCGCAAGACCCAGGGCGATCCTCCACGGAATTCGCGCATGGGTTGAAATCCCGCGCTCTGAAACGGGAGGCTGAATCGCCCCGTTCGAGATGGTGGTTTGCGTAACTTCGGCTTCACCGGACACGTGCATCGACGGCAATCGAGTGCTGAGGCCCAACTTCCAGTGAGGACCGATGTCCTTGTGATAACCGACGATGGCAACCAGGGCATTTTGGGTCAGGTTGCGCTCTTCGGTAAAGATTTCGGATTGGGTTGGACTCACATTCGATCATGGCGGTCGCGGCCCCGCCCATTCCGGCAGCTTGATCCCCAATCAAAATCGAATTGCCATTTGAAAAATTGCCCCGAGCGTGAACCGCCCAGAACAAAAATGCACAAGAGAAGATGAGTTTAACGTGCGGCATTTGCGATGGAGAGAAACGAATCGACTTCGAGCGAAGCGCCGCCCACTAAAAAACCATTGACGTGAGGAATCGTGATCAAGGTTCGGGCATTATCCGGTTTCACGCTGCCGCCGTAAAGCAAGGGTGTCTCTTTTGAAAATCCCATCAACAGCAATTGATTATACAAAAACTGATGAGCTTCTTGAACTTGCTCGGGACCTGCAACTTTTCCGGTTCCGATGGCCCAAACCGGTTCATAGGCAATGGCCAGTGGTTTGGTTTTATCAGCCAGACTCAGACCTTGCTGAAGTTGGCGCTTTAAGACATCAAAGGTTTTCGCACCTTCGCGCTCTTGCAAAGTTTCGCCGAGACAAAGCATGGGCGTGAGCCCGAGGTCTTGCGCCTTCTTCACTTTTTTTGCACAAAGCTCATCGCTCTCGGCAAAAATTGAACGGCGCTCGCTGTGGCCAACCAGAACCCACTTGGCACCCATCGATTGCACGACCGCGGCCGAGTTTTCACCGGTGAAAGCACCCTTGTCTTCGGAATAGCAATTCTGGGCTCCCCACTGCGCGGGATCTGCCACCAACTCTAGAGAAGCGGCCTCAAGCGAAATTGCGCTTGGAAAGAAAACGACTTGCACTTGCTGGGACCCCAGCGAAACAGCTTTGTCTCTCCATTCTTTAAAAAAAATGCGGGTTTCAGCGGGTGACTTGTGCAACTTCCAGTTGGCAGCAAAGATCTTTTTCACGGTGATTCCTTGCGGATTTTCTCGCGCAAAACTTCAAGGCCTGGGAGCTTGTCACCTTGCAAGTATTCGAGGCTCGCGCCCCCGCCCGTCGAGATATGAGTCATCTTGTCGGCATAACCCGACTGCTCGGCGGCGGCTGCGGAATCTCCGCCGCCCACAATGCGAAACGCCTCGGCATTGTCAGCAACAGCTTTGGCAATGGCAAAGGTCCCTTCGGCAAAGGCGGGTTTTTCAAACACGCCCATGGGGCCATTCCAAAAAATTGTCTTGGCTTCACGAATCGCGGCTCTAAACTGTGTGACGGTTTGGGGGCCGATGTCGATCCCCATCAGGTCTTCATCAATACCTTGACCCGATGTTGTTTTGCACAGGGTGCTGTTAAAATCAGGTGTGACTTTGTGATCCACTGGCAACAGCAGAGTTTTGTCGCGGGCTTCGATCCGTGCCATCAGCTCACGCGCGTAGTGGAGCTTGTCGGTCTCGACCAGTGATTTGCCAATGGGTAAACCTTTAGCTTTCAAAAAGGTGTAGGCCATCGCGCCGCCGATCAGAATGGCGTCGACCCGGTCGATGAGGTTTTCGATCACGTCAATTTTATCGCTGACTTTTGAACCACCCAAGATCGCGACGTAAGGACGGGCGGGGTTGACCAGAAGCTGATCCAGCATTTTGATTTCTTTTTCGATCAAGAGACCGATGCCGCGTTGTTTGATCAAACGGGGCAAGGCCTCGATCGTGGCGTGCGCCCGGTGAGACGCACCGAAAGCATCATTGATGTAGAGATCCGTGAAGCTCGCTAGTTTCTGGGCGTACTCCTCCGAATTCTCGGTCTCACCTTTTTCAAAGCGAACGTTCTCGAGCAGAATGAGCTGGTTCTTTTTGAGCGAACCTAAGATCGTCTTCATCGCCTCAGTGTCAGGATTCTCGGCCAAGATGACTTCCATGTTGAGCAACCCACTCAGACGCTCGGCCACAGGCTCAAGACTAAACTGCTTGTCATCTGAATTTTTGGGCCGACCCAAGTGCGAGGCCATCACGATCTTAGCGCCTTTTTCAATGGCATATTGAATCGTGGGAAGCGAGGCTGTGATTCGCGTTTCGTCGGAGATGGTTCCCTTATCAAGAGGAACATTCAGATCCAAGCGCAGAAACAAAGTTTTTCCGGCCAGTTCAAAATCACGAATCGTTTTAATGCCTCGAAGTCCCGCCATTTTTAGAGTCCCTTTTCGGCCATGTATTTGGCCAAGTCGATCATTCGATTCGAAAAACCAGTTTCGTTGTCATACCAAGAAAGCACCTTGGCCGTTTTGCCGCCCACGACCATCGTCGTGGCCGCATCGACGATCGAGCTCAGTTTATTGCCGTTGTAATCAATACTGACGAGCTCTTTGGTCTCAACGCCAAGAACACCTTTGAGAGAGCCCTTTGAAGCATGGGTCAAAGCGGCGTTGATGCTTTCAACTGTCATGTCTTTTTGTGAGTTGAAAGTGAAATCAACCAAGCTGACGTTCGGCGTAGGAACCCGAACCGACATGCCGTCGATCTTGCCTTTGAGTTCAGGCAAAACCAAACCAACGGCTTTGGCTGCACCCGTGCTGGTGGGGATCATCGAGGCGGCCGCAGACCGGGCTCGGCGCAAATCGCTGTGGGGCGCATCCAAAATGCGTTGATCATTGGTGTACGAGTGAATGGTCATCATCGTTCCATTCACGATGCCAAAATTTTCGTGCAAAATTTTAGCGAGAGGAGCCAAGCAGTTGGTCGTACACGAGGCGTTTGAAATGACGGTGTGTTTGGTTTTATCGTAAGACTCGTGATTCACACCGTAAACAAAGGTGGCATCTGCACCATCAGCGGGAGCCGAAACCATCACGCGTTTTGCCCCGGCCTTGATGTGCAGCATGAAGTCTTCTTTTTTCTTAAAGGCACCCGTACACTCAAGCACCAAATCAACGCCCATGTCTTTCCACGGAATGTCGGCGGGATTTCTGTGTGCAGAGACGGGAATTTTACGGCCATTGACGATCAGGTTTTTTTCGTCGTGCGAAACGTCGGCATTAAAGATGCCGTGACTGCTGTCGTATTTAAGAAGATGGGTGACGCCAGCGAGTGAGTCGAGGCTGTTAATACCCACGATTTCGAGCTGCTCGAAACCCTCACGAAACAAAACGCGGCCGATTCGTCCAAAGCCATTAATGCCAACGCGAACTTTTGCCATGCAAACCACCCTTTTTTATGAGCGGTGAGAATGCATCACCATTTCAATTTAGGGAAGACATGACGCGCGTTTTCGTTCGTCTGACGGTCGAGTTCCTCACGCGTAATTCCATGCAGTTTGGCGACAAAATCAGCCGTATGGGTCACAAACGCCGGGGTGTTTTTTCGCCCCCTGAGCGGCACGGGAGTTAAAAACGGAGAATCCGTCTCGACATGCAGGCGGTCTAAAGGTGTTGCCTTGCAGGTGGCCTGCAGCTCAGCCGCATTTTTGAAGGTCACGATCCCGCTGTAAGAAATATTCAGCCCTAAATCCAGGCACTGCCGCGCGAGCTGGGGTGAGCCCGTAAAACAATGAATGACACCAGTCACTTGGCCTTTGAAGTCTTGCAAAATCTCGACGGTGTCGGCTTCGGCATCGCGGGTGTGAATTTGTACCGGCATTTTGTGCTGGACCGAAATCTCGAGCTGCCGGCGAAACGCCTGTTTTTGCTCGAGGACGGGCGATTGATTGTAATAGTAATCAAGGCCGATCTCCCCGACCGCAACGACGTGCGGGAGCGGCAAATGCTTGTTTAAAAAATCGCCGACCTCTTCGGTCCAAACAGCCCCATGGTGCGGGTGAATCCCCAGCGTACAAGCGACAACAGGAAAATACTTTTCGGCGATCCCTAAAACGATTGGAAAATCGGGAGGCTCGGTGCCGATCGTGATCATGCGGCTCACGCCGGCTTCTTGCGCCAAGCGGATGGTGTCGTCGTGTGACGTCTCGAGCATGTCAAAATGAGAGTGGATGTCGATCAGCACGAGCGGCCCTCTCGGCGCGAGAGGATCCAGAACTCCTCAAAGCTGAGCTGCGGATCACGCTGAGCCGAGAGTCCAAATTCGAGTTCCAGCGCCAGGCGCATCAGCCGCGCGAGCTTTTCAGTGGGAAGTGCCGCCAAAGCCGCCAGACCTTGCTTTTGGTCGGAGTTAAACAGGCGGTGCGTTTCTCCCGCCTGAAACATCATCGCGTCGCGAAAGGCCATGATCCAGTAGCGCGCAAGACTCAAGAGCGAGCCGCGGTCTTTCATCCATTCACGCGACTCGGGCTCTAAAAAAATAGGCTCGTCTTTGTTCCACTTCGACAAAATTTGCCACGCCTGAGCGCGCAGCTTAACTTCGCCAGGATTCAAAAAAGCGTCCAGCCGTTCAAAACTTCCGAGTGCAGATTGCACCGCCCATTCAGGCGCCGGGCGCTCCGAGCGCAAATCCGCTTCGGTCAAAGAGCCAAAACGAACAATTTGCGAGCGAGATCGCAGCGTGGGAAGCACATGGCGAGCCGACGGAGCAATCAGAAAGAAATAACTATTTTCGGGCGGCTCTTCTAAGATTTTGAGCAGCGCATTTCCGGCTTGCGCGTTCAGATTATGCGCGCCATCGATGATCACGATGCGGGCGTTTGAAATCGCACGCAGAGAAAGAAAATCCAAAATCTCTCGAGACTGCTCAATTTTGATTTGCGTTTTTTCGGCCGAGACAACCCGAACGGCTTCAGACACCCCTTGTGCCACTCGCAAACAAGGACCGCACTCGCCGCAAGCGAGGCTCGACCTCTCACAAACCAGCGCTTGAGCAAGACCCTTCGCTACTTTTCTTCGTCCGACGCCCGAAGGGCCGACAAACAAAAACGTCGACGGAAGCTGTTTGTTTTGAAGCGAGCTCAAAAGCCGCTCGATCAGTTGTTGATTGCCGCGGATCGAACTTAGGAGACGAGCCATCGGCGCCTCCGCATTTCGGTCATGAGCACTGTCAAAAGTGCTTCGGGCGGCTGGGCGGCGTTGAGCACCAACCAGCTCGAGGGATCTTGTTCGGCCTGTTTTAAAAAAGCCTGACGAACGCGCTCATGAAAATGGTCGGCTTCGGACTCGATGCGATCAGCGACGGCGCCGCCCGTCGACTCGCGCTGATTGCGGCGCCGGCGAGACTCTTCGACCGAGAGATCAAGCAAAACCGTGAGCTCCGGCTTCAAACCATCGGTTGCAAAGTCATTCAGGCGCACGACCCAGTCTGCAGAAATTTGCCGACCACCGGCTTGAAACGCGATTGAGCTCGCCGAAAAGCGGTCGCATAACACCCAATCCCCGCGGGCGATCGCAGGCTTGATGACTTGATCCACGTGCTGGGCTCTGCTGGCTTCATAAAGAAGAAGTTCGGTTCGCGCCGTGGGAGCCGAGCTCGACGGGCGCAAAATCAGTTCGCGGATTTCGTCTCCCAACGGGGTTCCACCGGGCTCGCGCGTGCGCACAAACGGGAGGGCGCGGCCTTCGAGTTCTTTTTCGAGGGCTTTCATGAGCGAACTTTTGCCAGAGCCGTCGAGCCCCTCAAAGACAAGAAAATGCATCTCTTTGAGGTGCCTTCGGGCCCTCTTGATGTCACGGATTTTTGGCTGGAGGGAGACTCTTGTCCGCTTGCGGCAAAACGCTTGGCTCAGCTTTATCCGGAAGCGCCATCAGACGCCCCGTGAGGTAATCGACGGGCGCCGCCGGCAGCATTTTGGCTTCGACCAACTGACGGACCGCGGTCGGCCAGGTGCCCTTGCGGTGTTCATAAAGCCGGCAGGCCAAGCGTAGACGAAAGACTTGCAGACGGTTAATTTCGGTTTTCATCCCGTCCATGTCCTGTTCGCGCCACAGACTTTTAAAGAGATCTAAAGCTTTGGGCTTCTCGCCGGGAATTTGCGCCAGCGCTTTTTCGACCGAGAGGTAGGGGTCTTTTTGAATTTTAAGCGCGACTTTCTCGACCAGATTGGGCGTCGGACCCAGCATGCGGCGACCTTCGGTCAGAATCATTCGGTCCACGGGCCAAGGCGTTCTTAAACCCAACATCCACTTCAGCCAAAGCTCATCTTCGACCATGGCAGCGCCGTGCTTTCTTTCGGTCCGCTCGAGTTCATCGAGCAGAAGCGAGCGCACAAGCCCGCTGACTTTTAGACCCATCAACGAGGCCTCATTGTAAGGCAGATCTGCGGCAAATTGAAACCACACGCTGGCTTCATCTTTAATGCGCGAAAGGTTGGGCTTTGGATTGACGCTCGCCTGCGCCCAATGGCGCATCCGCAGGAGTGAAAGCTGTAGCAAGTTGATCAAGTTGCTCAGAACCGTTTCGTCTTCGATTTCGGCCCGCGCAAAACTGGCGTTATCGCGCACGAGATTGCGAAAATCCCGCATCAAATCGCGGTTGATCTTTTCGAGCTCGCTCACTTTTTTTGTCGTCAGCGTGGACTCATCTTTAAGGCTGTCTTTGTAGAGCTGCGAGATCTGCGAACCCTTGCTGAGCTTGTCGCCAAATTCTTTAAGACTGGGCTTCAAATGCGGCGCAGGAGCTTCTTGAGCCTGAGAAGTCTGCAGGCCGCGGATGCCGAAGAAAAAAGAGAAAGCCAGCGTGAGAGCTAAAAATCGACGCAAGATCATCCAAATCAGGATAACGTGGCATCTGGGCCCCGGCGAATTCATTCCAGATTGCGCAAGGCGTAATAACTTGAGAAAAAGTGTAGACGTCGCTCGCTGGGTCCCATAATTTTCAACGTTTAGATTACCCTACTAGGAGAACCAGAAATGGAAACACTCGTTGCCGTTATTCACATCATTGTTGCCCTTGTCCTCATCGTCTTGATTTTGGTTCAAGATAGCAAATCGGGATCTTTGGGTGGCGCTTTTGGTGGCGGCGGTTCGGGTTCGGTTTTTGGCGCAACGGGGGCTGCGACTTTGGCGCAAAAGTTGACTCGTTATGCAGCGGTCGTTTTTGCTGCGACTTGCATTATGCTAACTATTTTTGCTTCGCGCTCGCACCGTTCGGTCATCGACAATGTCGTGACGAACGCAGGCGCAGCAGGACCGGCTCAAACAACAACAACAATTCCCGCAACGACTGAATCCGCTCCGGCCACGACTCAAGCTCCGGCTGCACCGGCGGCGCCCGCAGCTCCTGCAACCAAGTAGTGAGGCTGCCCGCGTGGAATCTCGCAAAAATCTTTTGGTTTGGGGATCCCTCGTTGTCGGCGTTGTGCTCATCCTGTTCTCATTTTACCTCGGCCGCACCGTTTCGGTTCCACTCAGCCCAACGCTAACTTTGGCACGTGCCGAACCCTTGACCGGCGAGGCCTCGGTCTTACGTCATGGCATGACGGCCAAAGAAACGCTCAAACGCAAAATCTCTTTGGGGCATTTTGATTCGATCGAAACCCGAGATTTAGGCGAAGTGCGTTTGGATTTTGAAACGGCTTACCGCGTGCGAGTGAAAGAGCACAGTTTAATCACGCTTGAACGGGTTGAAGATCAAGATGGATTTCACACCGTTTTGATTTTGAAGCGTGGACAAATCCAGGTCGAAAATTACGGCCGCGAGGGCGATCTTTTTATCGCTAAAAATGGCGAGCGCATCTCGGCCACTGATTACCAGGAGTCGCCTCTGGCCCAGGCGCAAGTCACGGAGGCTGAACCTTCGTCAGAGTGGACAAGCCCAGCTCCCGAAGGCACAGGACTCACCGAAAAAGAAGTTCAAGAAACGATGACCTCGCACCGCACTTCATTTTTAAAGTGCTACTCGGGGCTCTTACAAAAAGATGCGCAGGCCAAGGGCCAGGCGACGCTGACGTTTACGGTTGAGAATTCAGGAAAACTCAAGTCCGTTGAAGTGACCTCCTCAGATTTTCAACAAGAGGATTTCAAAAAGTGCCTGATCGAAGTGATGAACCGTGTGGAGTTCCGGCCGTTTGACGGCTCGCCAATCTCGACGTTATTCCCACTGAAGTTCGAATAGGACGCGGATTTTTAGCGGTAGTCGTGGATGTAGTCGACTCGGTCTAAGACCCAAGGCTCGAATTGGCCTTCAAGATCGTAGACACGGCCGCTTTCGACACGGACTTCTTTTGGGGGCGCGACGCTGGGCTCAAAGCTCGATGGCATCAAACCTTTTTCGATGAAAAAGGGCATCAAGAGCGCGACCGATTTTTCGCTCAAAACATGCCGCCGGATCAGTTCATCTAAACTGCGAATCAACTCTTCGGGCGTATAACCGTAGTTGTAAATCATGTCCTGGGCAATCGTGTACAAATCATCCAGCGCGATGCGCGAGTCCTGAAACAAATCAAGCGCGACCTGAAATGTTTGGTACGTCGGCAAGGTCCGGCGGCCAAACTTAAGATAGTAGTCCGGATCCGTATCCACAGCCAGGTTGATGTAGATTTTTTCGACCGGATCCTGATGCGGAATTTGGGACTGCAACATCAAAATGCGGTCCACTTGCTCTCCCGTCACGGCAAAAGACTTTAAGACTGTTCGCAAATCTTGCGCGCCAATGCGGCGAGCGCAAATATCCGAGTACAAATTGTAAATGATCGCATCACTTTCAGAATCATCGCCCCAAAGAATTTGGCGAACATCATCTCGTAAATTGGTTCTGAGCTGAAGCAATGCCTGCAACTTAAATCCGACTTGCTTGGTCAGGCGCCACCAACGCTTGGGCCGAAGGTTGCGCAAATTGTCTTTGTAAAAGCAGCCCAGCGGTTTGAGTCCATCGAGCGCAAACTTTTCGAGGATCCGCTCTTCCATTTGGGGCGGCGAAGCCGTGATAAAAAAAATCGGAAAGCGCGACTGGCCCTGCTGCGAGGTCCAGGCTTTCGACAAGACCTGCAAAAGCGTGTTGGTGCCAGGCACATTTTTTTTGGCAAAGGCCCGCTCGACCGCTGCATTAAAAAGGCCCGACAAAGAATCAATGGCCGTGTCGAGATAGGTCTTATCCAAGTCCCACACAAAGACCTCAGCCACGTTTTTGGCCGCGCCTTCCGGCACATACCGAAAGTAAACGACGTCGTCCGTAATTTGGCTGCGGTCTTTCCAGTCCAAGGAGCCTCCTAAAAAGGCGTGTGGTGATTTGAACTCGGCTTGAATCCACCTCCATTTGATGTTACCTGCACCCTCATGACAAGCGCACGGCCTCCCGAACTTCTTTCGATATCGCAATGCGACAAGCGGCTCCAGTTCGCCTGCTCTCAGCATTGGCCCGAAGGCCTACCTGCCGTTGCCGTGAACGGCTTGGTGCTGGCGGGTTTCGGCCAGACGCTGGTGTTTAATCACCAAATTGAACCTGAGGATCAGACGGCCATTGGCCAACTGGTCACTTCGCTCTACCCGCAAATGAGTTTTATGGAAGCCGCCCGCTTTTGGCAAAAGGCGCACGAGATCAGCTGGCTCCCGCTCACCGATATTTTGAGCCGCTGGAACGTGCGCCTGAACGAAGCCTGGATCCATTCGGCCCAAATTGCCCTTGCGCTCCCCGTGGGGTTTCAAGCTTGGATGATCGAGAAAAAATTCGGTGCCCAAGACATGATGATCTTGGGCACGGCCCAAGCTCCCAAAAACAATGTCAAGCTCGAGCCTCTTTTGCACGCAATCCTGGCGACAAAGGCCTCACGCACCCAAGGCGCTCAGATTCTTGAGACCGGAGTTGAACTTGCCTTGATGGGAATGACCATGAATGTGCTCATCGCCCAAGAGGGTGAGTCGGCTGACACTTGGGCGGACCGTCTTAAACTTTTGCGGTACCCACAAACGTCGAAAAAAGATTCCGAGAGCGAAGCCCGCTTACAAAATCTGCCGTGGCCGGGCCACAGCCAAGCGCGCTGGGTTCGCCAGGGCGACAAAGCCGGCCTTGAACTCAAAATTTTTGTGTCCAATCCGTCAGACTTAAAAAAGTCGGTCACCTCACTGCAAAAACTCCAAGATCTTCTCGAAGAAAATCCGGGCGCCTTGTGGCCAAAACATTAACTGGGTCTCAATGACAAAGCCGGATGCGTTTGCGACATTTGAAAAGATCTGGATCGACCGGCAGAGCCTGTCTTCAAAGGTCGCTCAGAGGATCAGGGAGCGCTATGACTCCTCGATCATTGAAGTGGTCGACGCCAATCCGTTTCAAGATCACAAAGGCCTGATGTCGCCCGAGCAATTTAACCGCTCCAAGCGTCTGCTGTACGTGAAGCCTTTTGTCGGTCATTTTTTTAAGCGCTGCCCAGGAGCGACGCAAAAAAAAGTGCTCACCTGCTGCAACTATCACGTTTTGAATTTGGGCCAGCAGTGCAACTTTAATTGCAGCTACTGCTATCTGCAAAGCTATTTGAACACGCCCACCATGCAAGTGTACTCGAACATCGACCAGGCGCTGACCGAGCTTCGCGAGATGGCCTCGCAGTTTCCGGACCATCCGTTTCGAGTGGGCACCGGCGAAGTCATCGACTCTTTGAGTTTAGATCCGGTCACGCTTTATTCTCGCGATTTGATCGAGTTTTTTTGTGAATTTCCCAAGTGGACGCTCGAGTTCAAAACAAAGTCGGCTAGCGTCGATCAATTTTTGGATGTTCCGCACGCAGGCAATATCGTCGTGAGTTGGTCCATCAATCCCGCAGCCGTTATCAATTCAGAAGAGCATGGGACCGCCCGCTTGCCTGAGCGCCTCGAAGCCGCAAGCAAATGCCGCGACCGGGGCTTTCAGGTCGCGTTTCACATTGACCCGATGATTTATTTTGAAGACTGGCAGGAGCACTACCGCGATTTGGTTCGCGAGATCACCAGCCGGTTTGAAGTCAAAGATGTGCACGTGATTTCGGTGGGCGCCTTGCGCTTTCAACCCGAGCAGCGGCACCTGATGCGCGACCGCTTTGGGATGCAGTCCATGGTCACCAGGGCCGAGATGCTACCCTCGGATGGCGGCAAGATGCGCTACGATCAAGCACTTCGCCAAGAGATGTTTAAGTTTGTAAAAGATGAGTTCGCGTCTTACGGATCTCAGTGGCGTATCTTCTTTTGCATGGAGACACCAGAGACGTGGATCTCCAGCTTTGCAGCGACGCCCATGCAGGTGCCTGAGCTCAAAACGCTTTTTCGGCCTCTTCCAAAAATCTCGTCTTTAGATTCAGCTCAACCGAATTAGCCGCTCTCGTTCAAAAAGCCTGGCTCTTATTCTATCAAAATAAGACGGCTGGACCAAGCCTACCGTTTGGTCCAGTTGGCACGGCGGCCTGTTTTCTCGAGATGACCGCTCCAGCAGTACAATACATAGTGGTTAAATTACCTCGCATTTTAACCACTATGTGTTATATTTCGAAAATGAACATTCCGCGAAAGATCCAAGCACAAATTTTAGATAGCTTAAGAAACAAGAAATCTGTTCTCTTGCTAGGGCCCCGACAAACTGGCAAATCGACACTTTCAAACGAACTCAATCCTGACTTGCGGTTTAACCTTGCGAACGAGGCTGTTTTTTTGGACTTTGCAAAAGACCCGCAGTTTTTAGAATCTGAAATCAAAATAAAACTGAACAACAAGGGTCTGGTTTTCATTGATGAAGTCCAGAGACACCCTCGACTGATGAATACGGTTCAGGATTTAATCGATCACAATAAAAAGTTAAACTTCATTCTGACAGGGTCAAGTGCGCGCAAGCTCAGGCGCAATCATGCCAATTTGCTTCCGGGCCGAGTACACCAATACGAGTTGGGGTCTCTTGTAAGTTCTGAGCTGAATTACTCCTTCGACACATCTCAAGTTTTGTCATTCGGTTGCTTACCCGGAATCGTCACCGACAAAAACTCTTCAAATTTGAAAAAGACCTTGAAGACCTATGCCATCACGTATCTGCATGAGGAAATTAAGGCAGAGGCATTAACTAAAAATTTAGATGGCTTTACTCGATTTTTATTCAGTATCGCGGCCGAGAGCACGAAGTTTTTAGACTTGAGCAAAGTGAGTAAAAATATTGGTGTACCCAGGCAAACGGTTCTACGCTTTTTCGAAATTCTCGAGGACACTCTCATTGTTCACCGTTGCCAAGCATTTGCCAAAAGCGAGAGGCGCCGGCTTGTTCAACATCCCCGTTTTTTTATCTTTGATAACGGTGTTCTCAATGCTCTTTTGGGTAACTTTAGTCTCTCCGCTGATCGGCAAGGATTTTTGTTTGAAAATCTATTTTTCAATCAGCTTCGGAGCAGTTTAGAAGCTTCAGGAAAGGAGTATCGAATTTCAACTTATCGAACAGATGGAGGAGCCGAAGTTGATTTCATTTTAGAGTTTAACGGTGAAATCTACGCCCTCGAACTCAAAACAGGAAATCTTGGCGATCAAAGTGTGCGGGGGCATAAGAGCTTCATTGATTTTGTGGGCAAAAAAGTCAAACCCTGCATTATTGTTCCAGACGGCCGACATCGCCACTTGGGCGATGTCCAGGTGCTTCCCTGGCAAAAGTTTTTGCAGCAGTTGGAGATCTGACCTCGACCTTGGCGCCTAGAAAGCAATCAAGATCAGCATCGCTAGGTTGCCCAAGAATGCCAGCGCGGTCGACGTCGTGTTGTGCCCTTTTTCAAGAGCATCGGGGTCTTTCATCTCGCTCGTAAGATATTCGGTCATCAGGGCCGAGCCCTTATCCCCGCTCATTTGATTTTTCAACCGGGCGAGCTCTCGAGGGAACCGAACCAAGGCTCGGTCCCGAAAGTCACTGAGGGATCTGACTTTATCAATTTCAACCTCGGCCAGATTTCCTCTAAGAGCGATGACCTTGCCTTCGGCGACAATTTGCGTGCGCACCGATTGATTAAAGAACGAGCTGCCGGGATCGGCACTGATTTCGACCCACTGAACCGCATCTCCAGCTTCAAGCTTGGAGTTCACGCCGTGAAACACCAGCGCCCGCTTCTTATCATCCACGTCCAAGACGGCCTTGCCAGTGCTTTCATCCAGAACTTGATAGCCCTGATAAGGAAGAGCCAAGATAAAATCGCTGACCAGCTTTTGCGAGGCCTTGATGAGCTGATCATTAATCGGAATGGCGGGGTGAAGCTCCAGGCTTGACTCCCAAAGCGTCGATCCGTCCTCGCTGCGGTAGATTTGCATTTTGAGGTTTCGGTTGATCAAATAGGTCGTGACTAGCGCCTCGGCATCCAAGATTTTGCCTAAGATGATGATGTCGGCAGGCTTTAGCGTGCGACGAGGCTGAAAAACACCGCGATTGATCATAAAGCGGCGGCTCGCGACTAAATAGCGCTGCTCCTTGGTCAAGGATTCTCGCATTTGCCACCAAGCATCTTCGCTATTGGCATAATTGGCATCTGCAATCGGGAAGACGGCCATCTTCGTGAAGAGCTGATGCTGCACCTCGCCTCGAGATGTGAAACAAAAAATGGAAAGTAGCATTGCGACGAATAGAGACATCTTCATTATTTGTCATTCTAATGAAGGTCCTCTCTGTTTGAAAGGAGACTTCGATGAATTCACCCAACATTCGACCCCTCATGGGCGCGACAATGACCTTAGTCCTTGGCTTAGGTCTGGTTTTGGGAGCCTGCGCGAGCAAGCCCCCACAACAAACAAAAATGGCCTCGGCAGATTTAAAACCGCGCTCGGGTTCAATCACCTCGGGCCACGTCCATTTTCATCAACTCGAAAAGCGTGTTCACGTTGCTTACGAGATTAAAGGTCTTAAGCCCAAGACAAAGCACGGCTTTCACCTGCATGAAAAAGGCGATTGCTCAGCCAGCGATGCGATGTCGGCCGGCGGTCACTACAATCCCGGTGGCCACAAGCACGGGGGTTTAGCTTCTCAAGAGCGTCACGCCGGAGATCTTGGTAACGTCCAGGCCAATGAAGCCGGTGTTGCAAAAGGCGAAGTTTACCTTGATGGGATGCATGTCAATCAGTTGATCGGCTTGTCAGTCATCACACACGAAAAAGAAGACGACGAAAAAACACAACCCGCTGGAGATGCAGGCCCAAGAATCGCTTGCGGAGTTGTTCAGTGACCTTGAGTCAACTCCGGTACGTCGTATCGGTTGCTCGGCATTTAAGTTTTGGACGTGCGGCCCAGGAGTGCGGAATCGCACAACCCTCATTGAGCGTCCAAATTAAAAATCTTGAAGAAGAAATTGGTACTCCCCTCTTTGATCGAAATCAAAAAGGGGTTCGGCTGACCGAACTTGGCGAACAAATACTGAAGCAAGCTCACGTCATCTTAAGTGAAGTCGACCGGCTGGGCGAAATCGCAACCGATCACCAAAAAGTCGTTCACGGAACTCTTCGGTTGGGGATCATTCCCACCATTGCGCCCTACCTAACTCCCTATTTTATTAGCGCTTTAATTAAACAGTATCCTGAACTCGAAGTTAAAGTCTTTGAACAAACAACCGCGGAACTGGTTCGGGATTTGGGTGATGGTCGCTTGGATGCGGCTATTTTGTCGACTCCCGAAAAGGTGTCGTACGACCTCATTGAGCGCGTGCTTTACTATGAACCCTTTGTTCTCTTTGCCCACGCCAAGCACCATTTTCTTGAGTCTGTACAAGTTAAAACTTCGCGCCTTCAAGAAGAGAGCCCACTCTTGCTAGACGAAACACATTGTCTCCGCGACCAAGTTGAAGGCATATGTCACACCAAAAAATTGTCGCCAAGTCAGGTGCAGCTCGAGCAAGGGACCTTACAAACCTTATTGACCTTGGTTGATCAACAACCGGCGTACACACTTCTTCCAATTTTAGCCGCCGAAGCGCTGACTCCAGAGCAACGCAAAAAGCAGGTGCGTGCCTTGGTCGGACCTGTGCCGAATCGCAAAGTGAGCCTTGTTTTCAACAAATCCTACGTCAAGCGATCATTGGTCGAGGCCCTCGAACGCGTCATTCTTGAACATTTACCCGACGTCGTTGAGAATCGCCTCAAATCTAAGATGAACGTTTTGAATCCCTCTCAAAAACGTTTTAAGATCCCACCATCAACATAGCTTAAAACTATCGACAAATAGTTTTTTGATACTTCATATATCAAGCAAAGACGGCGATCCTACTCATGAAGAGAGGAGCTCGCAAATGGACCAGATGCTATTACTCGCATTGATCGGCGGAACGATTTCAGCTGTCAGTACCAGCGCCGGTGCCTTTCTGACGCCTTTCTTTAAGAAGACCGAAAAGATTCAACGCTTTCGCCTGTCGATTGATTTTGCAATGGGAGTCATGCTCTCAACCGTTGCCTTCTCATTGGTTGGGCCCGAGCTTGTCGGTGCCTGGAGTGACCGAAGCCGACTCAGCATCGTGTTAACCGGCTTGGCCCTGGGTGTGCTGTTTATCGGCTGGACTCACAAAGCGACCGACTACTTTCAAAAAAAGAATTCACAAAATAAGGTTCAAAAAAATGGACCTGCGTCGTCGACAGTTTCGTCGGCCAAAGTTGTTTTGGCCCTCGCCCTCGTTTTTCATAATCTTCCTGAAGGCATGGGCGCGGGTGCTTCGCTCGCAGGAATGGAGCTCTCGCAGGCGATCCCTCTCCAAGTCGCTATCGCGATTCAGAACGTGGCCGAAGGTTTGCTTTTGGCACTTTGCTTTTTAAGTTTTGGCTGGAGCATGTCTCGCTCGGTCCTTGGCAGCATGGGCTCGGGACTGGTGGAGTTTTCTGGAGCCGCCATTGCCGGTGTTTTGATGCACCAAACAGTAGCGTGGCTTCCGTTTTTGCTTTCGGTCGCAGGCGGCGCGATGCTGATGTCAGTTCTTCTTGAACTGTTTGAAGCCCGCATCGAGGGTCGATTTTTTCACAAGAACCAGTTCGCCCTGGGGCTTCTGCTGATCCCCATCATGAACTTAGCCCTCAATTTTTAAAACTTGAGCGACAACATTTGACTTCCAAGGGGCCTAGAATGATGAAGAAAGGGCCCCCTCGAGGCCCAAAGAAAGGAGCAAAACATGAAGAGACAGACGTACTTCGTTCTTGGTTTGCTCAATGTCGCTCTCGGCGTTCTTGGCGCCTTTCTTCCACTCCTCCCGTCGACTTGTTTTTTTATTTTTGGAGCTTATTTTTTTGGTCAGAGTTCTGAGCGCATGGAAACCTGGATTTTACGGCACCCACGCTTTGGACCCACGGTCGTTCAGTGGCGCAAGAACAGATCCATTCCGCTCTCGGCAAAGATAATGGCCAGCCTTGGAATGTCCTTAAGTTTTGCCATTTTATTTTTTTCTGGACGCTCACCGGTTTTTTTAGGCTTTGGCGGTTTGATTTTAGGGATCTCGGCTTTGTACGTGTGGACACGCCCGACGACCCGCCTGGTCTTGTCAGATGCCAGAGGCCCCGCTCAAGAATCAAAAGATTTTTGATTTTGGAAATTCGACCCAGGCTTCGTTCTTAGGAAAATCTTCAGGCCGCTCTTGGGTCTTTTTTTGAGCTTTTAAGTACCCGGTAAATGCCGTGATCAACGAATCAAAGGCGTGCGGATTTTCGCAAACCAACTTAAAATCTTGCTGATACAAAAACAGCCCCGTCTTTTCAACCAGCGCATTTAAAAAAATACGGCGGGCATCCTCGCCGCCTACCGAGTTTCTATAAGAGCGTAGATGACTCTTGTTGACGCGCAAATCATTCCCCAACCGCCAGACTGAGAGCTTTGGAAAAACCTCGAAGCAGTCGAGCGGCATCCGGCGTTTCAGGTACATCGCGCGCGCCGTAATGGGCGCAAGGTTTGCGCCGAGCGCGTGCTGCACATCTAGGTTTTCTTCTTCGAGCTCACTCAAATAAAGATCAACCGGGCGCTGTGTATAGGGCGTAAACATCTTGCGCGGGCGCTTTTTCGGCAGTTTTTGATGCATCTGCCGCATCCATTTGATCTCGGGCTCGGTGCAGGTTTCATAACCGTGGCAGGTGTGCGGACACGCCACGCATTTAGGTAAAGTTAAGGGTGCATCAATCATGATCGAAACGGCGTTATCTTTCAGCTGCCCGATCATTTCTAGAATCTTATGATCGGCAGAGACAAATTCTTCGGTCCGAATTTTTTCATGCAGCCGCGAAAGAAACAGACGTTTGGGATCAAAATAATGGTCAATAACCGCCAAACAGCTCTTGTCGGACTTTCCGCCCGACAAAGACAAACCCAAATAGCGGACAAACTTGGATTCAGTTACCTGAGAGGAGCTACGGTTTTTGCGGCTAGGACTTGAAACCCTGCTTTTTCGCATGCGGCGGCGACTCCTGGACGCCCACCGGGGGGACACCAAACCATCACACATCCGCCCCCACCAGCTCCACAAATCTTAACAGCCAAGGCTCCCGCCTTCAAACTGACTTCTGCCAACTTCTCGATTTCAGGACTCGAAAACGCGGGAGCAAGTCGAAGGCGAGCATCAAACTCACGGTTGAACAGATCTGGCAGACGGTCCCAAGATTTTGTCAGACAAGCGATCGACATCTCATCGGCGATCTTCTTAATCTCGTGCAGAGCCTTCATGGTCACCGGGTCTTTTTGCACCGCACGCGTAAGGACTTCAAAATTATTCAGCCCCGAGTGATGAGCCTTGCCCGTGTTGACCAGCAAAAACTGATCCGTGAAGGGCGTATTTTCAACCGAGAGCGTTTGTAAATGAATCCCGCTCGCATCAAAGTGAATCAGGTTTAGACCACCATGATCAGCAGGATAATAATCTTGCTTGCCGGTGGGCGTGTTTAACACCTGAGCTTCAAGATTGTGCGCCACATGCACACGGCCGTGAGAGTCACGAAACTCTTCTCGCGTGAGTTGTTCAAAAGCTTTGAGGATTGAAATCGTCAAAGAGGAACTTCCGCCAAGACCCCCGCCCACGGGCGATTGCGAAGATGTCGTCAGTCGAAACCCCATTTTGGGTTTCCAGTATGCGAGGTGGGCTTTGAGCAAATGAATCTGAGGATCCGTATCCTTGAGGGCTTCTTGTAAGTTTGAGTACCTCTTTTGGAGGTTTAAGTCTTTCGAGATCAGCTCAATCGAAGTATCATCGGTCCCTTCGATGGTCGCTTGAGTCCAAACATCGATGGCGACATTGACGGTTTTGGCCGATCCGACAAAGTTGTACAAGGGCCAGAGATCAAGAGTTCCACCGGCTAAGTCGACACGCGTGGGGGATCTGACTTCAATTTTCACCGGTTCTCCTTCTGAGTTGGCGGCGGTGTCGGAGGAGCCGAAGACGTGGCACTTGGCGCCGAAGGTTTCAAAAAAGATTCCAAATTCAAACCGCGAACCGAGACAGCATCAAGGGTAAAACTATCGGGATACAAATGACTTCGGGCCATCACGAGCGAACGGTCACGGCCTTCGACTTTCTTTTTTTGTGGTTCCCCCAGCTTAAGCTCAAAAACGAGTTCGTCTTTAGCTTTGAAGAGCCTGACGGATCGGGTCTTTGGTTCTGGCTCCACGTCGCCTTTGCGGTCCATAAACTCGGCCACTTGCAAGGCTTGCAGACGATCAATCAAGGTCGATGCCAGCTCGGCGCTCAAGTTCAAAGCGGGATCAGCTTTGGCCATGGCCTTCCAGGTCTTCCCGTCAAAATCCATGACCGTGAGCCCCTCAGGTCCATGAACTTCGATCTTCAGAATATCTGCCTTCACGAAATCAAAAGGTTGCTTGCGATCACGCAAGATATCAAGCCGGACACCCAAAAATTTACTTGAGTCGACCGCTGCGATTTTGACAACTTGAACAGGCTCGCTCGTGAGGACGTAATAGTATTTATCTGTGTCGACGCCAAGATCGGCGGTAAAACTAGTCCCATCCTTAAACTGCATCAGGGCGCTGGCTAAAGGCTTTTGCAGGCCCCATTTTTTGAGCTCTTCGGTGGTCGGTGCCGCTTCTTTCACAAACTCGGTGACCAGGTTGCTATTGAACAAACCCAAAACATCGCGAACTTTATTCTGATCAAGCTTCCAATCGGGGTGCTCGGCCGATGTCCACTTCGTATCGGCATAATTCAGTGTCAGTTTCTCGCCGCCTTTTGTGTACGTCAGCGATTCGATGCCAGACATCGACTTACGTAAGAGCTTTTTGTCACGAAAATCAAAGTACTGCTTTTCAAGGCGACTAAACCAATTTGAGCTCGCGAGAAAAACTTTTTGTCCTTGATCCCGGCGAATAAAGGCCTCGCCCTGAAAATTCTTTTTTGAAGAAACAAAGAGCGTGATTTTTTCACCCAGGTTATTTTGAACCGTGACTTGGCCTTTGGGTTCGTCCAGACCAAAAACTTTCCAGTCAATTTCTTCATTCTCCATCAAAACATCACTGGCCTGTTCGGTGGCGACGCCTTCAACAAAATCTTGAACCTGATTTTGATCTGCCAACTCCTGAATAGGCTCTTCGAGCCGCCAGCCGTCAGCAGACCTCTTCAAACGAATTTTATTGAAGAGCAACGGGTCCTTACCTTTTTGCGACGTGACCACATCACTTGATAGAATCTCGACCTGATTGATTTGATCAACCGGAAAAACAACCAGCTTGGCTTTTTCGGATTTCAGCTCTTCGTTTTTTTTTTCGCTCTGAAAGTCGTAAAAGGCAAAGCCCACCGCCAGCACAGTGGCCGAGCCGACCAGGAGCCAACTTTTATGTTTCATGCATATCTCCGGCGAAACCAGATCCAGCCGCTTAAGCCAAACATGATCAGCGGTAGAGGAATGATAAAGCCCAAGACAAACGCGACAAACTGGGTATCGGGCAACTCAAGTTTGGTGATGCCAACTTCCTTAGGCGTGATCGCGATTAAATTTTCTTCTTTCGCAAGCGAGGCGATCGCATTCAGCAGCAGATCGCGGTTCAAATTTTGATACAAATATTGGTCACTCAAGAAATCTGAGTCACCAAAGACCAGCAGTTGAAAGGTCCCTTTCCCGCCGGGATAAACGCCAGACGCTTCGACACCCAAGGTGAACGGGCCTTTTGCACCTTCGGACTTAAAATCCAAGCCCTTAAAAGCCATCGCGGATTCATTCGTTTTGACGAGGGCCTCAAGAGCAACGCCTTCAGGCGCTTTCGTCATTTTCAAATCTTGCGGAAGACGAAAGACTGTGAATTCAGATTTGCCAAAGGGGCTCGTGATCTTGTTGCTCTTCGAAAAATCCGTCCCGCGTGTAAAACGCGGATCCACAGCACGCCCCATTGGCGTATCGAGAACCGTGGCGATGTAATCGTTTTGAGTTTCGATCCCCAGGCCCTTCAAAAATGCATTGAGATTGTGACGCATGCGAGGCTTCACAGCCAAGATCATGCTCCCCCCGCGGCGAAGATAATCTTCAAGCGCTTTAACCTCGACATCGATAAAGCCCTGCATCGGACCAATGACCATTAAAACGTCGGCGTCAGCGGGAACCGCGGGTGCCGCGCTCAAAGAAAAGGTCTCGACCTTGTAGTTGTTCCCTTCAAGCAAAGTCTTGAGCAGGCTTAGGCTCTGGCCATCTTGACTGGCTTCGGTCGTCAGCTCGCCATGTCCGGTCAGCAAAAAGATTTTCTTTGATTTTTCGCGGGTCACCTTGACCAAAGCGCCGGTCAACTCTTGCTCATCAATTTTTTCGATGAGATTTGTTCGGCCTTGGTACTCGAGCAAAACAGCTTGAGATCCCTTTTTAATGTCGTACTTTTCGGTTAAGTCAGGTCGCTTGTTGATTTCGACAAAATCCAATTTGACATGCGGTGTTTGGTCTTCGTACTTGCGAATCAGCTCGATAAAAGCGCGGCGGTTTTGTTCAACGCCTTCAGTCCCCTCTTTATAAAAATAAATCACCTTCAAGTCTGATTTCAAACCCTTGAGCAATTGCAAAGACTGCGGAGAGAGAGTGTTCACTCGCCCCAGTGACAAATCCCAAGTGAGGTAACGCCGAGCACCCACAAAGTTCACCGCGATCAAAGTCACCAGAACAAGCGCGATCATCGCGCCCATACTCATCCCCTTGCGCGTGGTTTTCATGGTCAAAAATTCGCCAAAAAAAGTACGGTCAACATAGATGGCGCCTGCCAAAAGAGCCGTCGACATTCCAAGGGCAATCCATAGAAAGGGAACCCAAGCACCAGCGAGCAGCCGGATAACGGCAAAGCAAACAATCGAGATGCCCGCGAGCAACCATAAGATTTTTCCTAAACGGCTCATCACGACCTCCAGCGCGAGGCTTCAATGACTCGCTCCGATAGAAAGCAAAACAAAAAAATCAAACTGCCAAAGAAAATCAAACCAGTTGTCCGGATCGTTCCCTCGACAAATCCCGACAAATGCTGATTCAGCGAAATGTGTTCGAACACAGCCCGGGCCGCTGTGCTATCGACGACATCGACGCCCATTCCGATAAACCAAATCGAAATATTAAAAATGACGGCCATGACGTAAGCCACGATCGCAGACTCGGTCAGTGACGAGCAAAATAGATCCATTGCTGTGTACACAGCCGCAACCAAAAAGATCCCTAAAAATGCGACCAACAAAGTCACCCAGTTAAACGACGCAAAAAGCGAAGTGGCGGCCGGGTACAAAAACCCGAGCCCGATGATCATCAAAACAGCCGCAAGCGCCGACAGGTACTTTCCGACAACGATTTGTGCCGAGGTCACGGGTGACGTCAGCAGCAAATCAAAGGTTCGCATCTTTTTCTCTTCAGAAAACAAACGCATCGTTAAAGCCGGTACGATCAGGATCAACATCAAGTTGATAAAACTCAAATGCCGCAAGAAAACCCCGTAATGAATATTCAACTGCTGCTGCGGGAGACTGCCCGCATAAACTGAAGTCTCAATCTGCATTTTAAATGCGCGGAGGCTGTTGGGGTAAATCCAGCTGAGGACCACCGTGATCAATCCACACACGAGCAAAAAGTTGGGGTTGAACAAAAACCCACGCCACTCTTTTCGAAAAATGATCCAGATTTTTTTCATTTCAAAACTCCCGCGTTCTGCGGCTCGTTGCTTTCGCCGTAAGTCAGTTTCAAGAAAATTTCTTCAAGATCCGCTCGGGCTGACGAGATCTCAAGAAGGCCAGCACCCTTCCCGATCACTTCGCTCGCAATCCGTTCAATCACTTCTTCATTTTCAGACGTGTCGATCTGCCAATCTTGCGTTCCCATCAGCTGAACGGCCAAGACGCCGGGCAAAGCTTTGAGCTGCGAAGTTAAATCCGCATTGGCTTTGCGGACCTTGAGGTGCACTTTGCGGGAACCCGACTTTAAGTTGGACAAATTATCGAGCGTGTCTTGAGCCACGATCTTTCCGCGATTGATGATAATGATGCGTTCACAAGTGGCTTGAACCTCGGGAAGAATGTGTGTCGATAGGATAATGGTGTGCTCGCCGCGCAGCTCGCGGATGAGGTCTCTGATCTCGGCGACTTGCTTTGGATCCAAACCCACCGTGGGCTCATCCAAAATCAGCACTTCGGGATTTGAAACTAACGCTTGGGCGATGCCCACCCGTTGCCTGAAGCCCTTTGATAAATTCTGTATCAGACGTTTCTCAACAGAGCGCAAATTTGTTTTTTCAATCGCGCGGTCAACGGACACTTTTAGTTTTGAAGCGTCCACACCTTTGAGCTCGGCGACAAAAGTGAGATAATCCCGAACCAACATATCGGTGTAAACCGGAGGCGTTTCGGGCAAGTAGCCGATGCGCTTTTTAACTTCAATCGGATTTTCGAACACATCAAAACCACCAATACGAGCGAGTCCCTCACTTGGTGCCATAAACCCCGTGATGATTTTCATGGTCGTTGATTTGCCCGCTCCGTTGGGTCCTAAAAATCCGACGACTTCACCTTTGCGAATGTGAAATGAAAGTCGGTCGATGGCCGTATGATCGCCATACTTTTTCGTCAAGTTCTCGACAATGATCACAAAGCACCTCGCCTTCAGCTATCTTCTGCAAAAGAAATTCTAGAAGAGTCCCCTCAGAAATCAAGGGACCATCACGTTTCAGCGCGGGGCGAGTGCTGCAATGCGACTACTGATTTAGCTCCCTTGCGAGGTGAACGTATGCACCTGGGGATAGTGATAGGTCACCCGTCCGAGCTTGTCGCCCTTGATCGGTTTTACAAAGCGGCATTCAACAACGATGACGTCGTATTTTTGTCCGCCGCTGAGAGACATTTTCTTGCCTTTTGATTCTTTCCACACCCATTCCGCCACAGCTTGCAGAGTCTCGCGCGGCACATTTTGATCACGGTTGCGAAACAACACGGCATGGGCACCCGGTTCATCTTTGAGATGGACCCACAGGTCCCATCCCCGCGCTTGCCGCAGAATCGCCAGATTGTCGGCACCTGATTTGCCGAGCGCCGCCTCAAGCCCACCCTCGAGCTGGAGTCGACGACCTGCTGCATGGGCCTTTTTCATCATTTGTCCAGCGCGGGACCTTGGGGCCACGAGCTGATCGAATCTTCCGGCTTCAAGCTGAGCTTGAAGTTTTTGAACTTCTTTTTCAAGAACCTCGATCCGGCTCATGGTGCCGTTGCGTTTGCGTTCAACGTCTTTGGCTTTTTGATACGCTGCCGCCATATTGTCAAAGCGTGATTTTTTCTGGTCATACAATCGCAAGAGATCCTCGGGCACAACCTCTGAAGATTTCAGCGCATCACCAAGCGCGCGGTACTGATCTGCTTCATGACGACCTAGGTTCTCACGCATGGCGAGAATGGCTTTTTTTTTCTTCTGCAGATCTTTTTCGGTTTTTTTTTGCGCCGCAGCTTTTGGCGCCAACACTTTTGGCGGCTCGAGCAAGACTTTCGTAGAAAAAGAATCCGGAGCCGGTGCCTTTTGGGGTGAAGGCAGGACGCCGTGGTATTGAGCGACCTCGAAAGACCAAGCCGCCCAGTCTTTTTCAATAACCTCAAACTCCGGCAACTGAGGCGGTGGCAAAACGGCGGGCTTGTTCCAGCTAATCGACTTGCCGCTGGCCCGCACGGTCAGATTTGGATTCTTAGGAATCAAATCAAACTGCGCGACACACTCGCGACCTTCACCACCGGCAAAGACAAACTCCAAAACACGCCCCTGATCAAGCAAAAGATGAATGTCCCGCAAAACCAAATTGCGGGCGTGCGAGTTTAAAAAAAGCGTCACCGGCTTGGCCGCCTTTTTCACGCGAGGCTTTTGCTCTTGGATCCACATGAGGGGCGCTGACGGGTGCAAGCGAACGCCAAGATAAATTTCGCGCCAAGAATAAAACTGAAAAATGACGATTTCTCCGTCAGTCCATAAGTCTTGAAGTTGTGCATTCACCAGACGACTTCTCATCCATTCGCAAAACGAGACGAGTTCGTTCGAGTTTAAGGACTTCATTCTTTAAGAATTACATCAAGGCGTTAAGAAAGAAAAGGAGCAAGCCGATGACACCTCTGTGAAAAAAGATCGCTTAGCAATTTTGGTAAAAAAATATTTGGATAACGATAGCCGGCGGGCTGATACCTTCGACGAACTCCTCATCGAGGCTGTTGGTGATTACATGGCCGAGTTGATGGAGGCCTCATTTATCCCCCACTCGCACCTGGACATGGTCGAAGAGGTGTTGCTTGAGGATTCGTGGGATATCCTGAGAAAAATGACCTATGGCTCGCTCAGCCTCGAGGATTACCGCGATAACCGCGCAAAAAAAGACCGCCGCAAAATTGATTGCTAGAACACTGAAAGACGCGCTTTACAAAAATAATGACTTCTTTTTGAATCGGGCCGCGAAGAGCGGTCCGTATCCTAAGCGGTCGGGCAAAAACTGGACACCGTATTCGGTGCGCTCGGCGCCCGCGGGCAGTGGCAACTCATCAAATTCAAACCGCTCGCTCTTTTTCTTGTGCAGTTTTGCTAAGACATCGTCATTTTCCAGCCGAGACAGAGCGCACGTCGAGTAAACGATCGTTCCCCCAGGCCTTAAGGCCTCGAGTGCTCCCGAAAGAAGCGAGTACTGCTCTTGCGCCAGACGTTTGCTTCGCGAGGCCGACCAAGACGCCATTTCTTTTTTGTTTCCAAACAAATGCCGCTCGCCCGAACAAGGGGCATCCACTAAAATTCGATCAAAGCCTTCAGGATGTGACTTTGAAAACAGCCCGCCCTCTTTGCCCGTGACCCTGACGCGGTCTCTAATCTCACGCGGGACGTATTGCTGAATCACTTTCATGAGGCGCTCGCGCCGAGCGGGGCTGGGCTCGTTCGCCTGGATCTCACCCTCGTCTTTGAGTGCTTCAATTAGGCAGAGGCTTTTCCCGCCCGGTGCTGCGCACATATCGAGAACCTGATCGCCCGCTTGCACATTGAGTGCACGCGCGATCCAAACACTGGCCGGATCCATCAAGTAAAAGCCAAGCAGCCCCTCGCTCCCGCGGGGAATTTCACGGCGCAGAGTCTCGGTCGGTTGATAACAATGTGGAAAAACCGTGGGTTCAAAATCAATCAAATCTGAAGTCTCGACATCGGCAAACAAGTTGCGGCGAGCCACTTGAATTTCATCATTTTTCAATGCGTTTTCAAGGACGCCCCAGCGCTCTCCCCATTGAGCTTGATAAAACTGAAGTACACTTTCTTGAGCCATACCGAAAGTTCTCACTGAAGACAGGGCGCTTGTCAAATGACGGCCTGGCCCATGTGACGAGGCTCTTACAATCCTGATGTTTTGTGATAGGCTGTGTCCATGTCGTATAAAACTCATCTTTTCGTTTGCACGAACGCTCCCGATAACCCCAAAAAATGTGGATCTAAAGGAAGCGAAGACATGCGCCGGCGGCTCAAAGACACCTGTTTCAAAAAGTACGGAAAAGACGTCCGAATCAATGCTTCGGGCTGCTTAGGCTATTGCGAACGCGGCATTGCTGCCGTTGTCTATCCTTCTGGCCAGTGGCTCCTGGATCTGACAAATCAGGACGATCAAAAACTGCTGGATGCCGTCGACGAATCCCAGCTCTCAAACCAGTCGCCTAGGCTCAAGTCTTAGGACTTGAGCTGAGCAAAAAAAAATCCGATCGACCTCCTGAACTTAGGGAGGTTTTGTGACGCGTTTTTCAATTTTGTCCATGACTGCGATCGTACTAAGCCTGGTCGCGTGCTCGAGCCCAGCCCCTCGTCAACCATCAGGTCTTTTTGATTTTCTGCAAGGCTCCAATGAGAGTGCTCGCAGTTTAACTGATGAAGAAATCATCGCGGCGTCATCGTCGGGGCCACTCAAAGCAACACGACTCCGCGTTCTTGTTGACAACGATTCCTCGTTTCAAACAAAAATTGAGGCCTTGAGATCTGCAAAATCAGGCGATGTCGTCCGTTTGTCTTACTACATTTATACGGACGATCACTCCTCTGCTGTTTTCTGGCAAGAAATGCTCGCCGCCGCCAAGCGCGGAGCCGAAATCAAACTTTTTGCTGATCTGATAACCAATTACCTTTATGTTGATCTCTTTTCTTATCTCGAAAAAGAAAGCCGTGGCCGCATTCAGACTCGTTTCTTCATGAGTCTTTCGGATTCACTCAAGCGTGACCTCAGTTTTTTAACTCGCCCATGCCCCCCGCACCAGGGTGCCGTCACGCCCAGCACTTGCTCTGCGGCCAAGTGGGCCGAGATTGAACGCAGCCCCGCGATTGATCCTTACGCCAAACTTTTATTGAGCGGCCTCTTGAAGCGAAGTGCCACCGCTGCAAAAACAGCCCTCGTTGAAGGCCAGCAACTCGATCTGGCCAAAATGAGGTCTGGAGCTGGATCAAAAGAAGACACGGCCCAATTGGTTGAGTTTTTAAAACTTCTCGTGAAAGCAAAGTTTCAAAAAGATGCCGTGGCCTCAGTCAAAGTTGCCCTTGCTTACTCGCTCTACGGCGACAAGCTCAATCCTGTGATGAATCAAATTAACGGAATCGTGCCGCTTGAGCAAACGGGTGAGAGCAGTGTTCAGGATTGGGAGCACATCACTGATTTTACGCACCACAAGTTTCTAATGATTGGTCACCGTTTTCTGCAAATCGGCGGACGCAATATCGAAAACTCGTACCATACTAAACCCAGTGAGCTGACAAAAAAATACATTTTCAAGGACGTCGACGCCGCAATTGAAATCGAAAAGGGCGGCGAAGCCGTTGCCAGATCTTTTGATCAATACTGGTCGTTTCCTGCACTCACGCTTTCATTAGCGGATGTTCTTAAAATTGCACCCCCAGATTTTGTTATGAACATCGAAGCAGCAGAAAAGTCGCTCCAAGCTTGTTCCAAAGGCGCTTTTGGAGCGACCCGCCGAGCCGCGGTCGCTGATTGCCTTGCCAAAAACATCCCGAAGCATCCAAGTTTCAAAAACTTAGATCAGCGCTTGATGCAAGTCGAATCGACGATGGAAAAGAATGCAAAAATCTACCGTGAGACCTACCGTCCTGTTGTCAATGAAACCTGGTCAACCGCAGATAATATGACTGGCGATATCTCAAAGCGTGACTTGGCTTCTTCGCTGATTACCTACGTTGAAAATATTCACTTTGATAAACACAAAAATGCCAATGCAAGAACACGAATTTATGGCTCTAAGCCTGGAAAAGAACTTGAGTCAGGAAAATACCTACACTATCTCTGGCTTCGCGGAATGGAAAATGTCTGCGCAACGACAGCCGCAGCGTACAAGCAAAACCCTAGTCTTCCCCGTCAACGCGTCATCTTGCACTCGGCGTATTTTTTGCCTCCCGCGATCATGATGAAGACTCTAGCCAAGATGATAGATGGCACCTGGGACTGCCGAGGTGTTCGCGTCACCATCTTGACCAACTCGATGGAGACGACAGATCTCAATGTCATTAACTTGATTGGCCGGTATCAAATGACCGCCTTTTACAATGTCTACTCTCAACGGGATGATTACTTTGGTGATGCCCTCTACCAGGATGACCGCTCACAAGATCCCCGCTTTAATCGTTCCAGCCGCAGCACGGGCCGCGCTGCAATCGTTGACTACTTTGAGCTGAAAAATATGGATGCCCAAGCACGGGTCTCCCTCCATGCCAAAGTGGCGATTCTAGGAAAAGATGCTCTCATTGGTTCTGCCAATGGCGACGTTCGCAGCTACTACATGGACACAAACAATGGCTTGTACTTAAAGAATGTGCCTGAGTTTGTGAAATCCTACACAGCCTGGCTCGACAAGCAAATTGCTGATCGCGGCAGGACACGCTCTTTGGTGGCGGCGTTTACGGGTGGTGGCATCCCTGTCGATGTGACGCGTGAAAGACTTCATGCTGAAGATCGCCAGCTCCTCAAAATCTTTCTCGATAAACGAGCGTTCGGCAAGAAAGTAAGTCCTCAACACCGAACAGAGATCAATCAGCTGGTCGAAAAAGTGACCAACATGGTTTACGACTCAACTCTCAAGATCATGGCACCCTCTAAAAATGAGGGCGAAGACAAGTTCCAACGAGAGCAAGAACAACTGCAAACCATGGAACAATTCGACCGCTGGCTCCAACTCCTCTAAAAGGTAGCTGCTACCTTTTTTAATGGCGGTGGGGGAATTCGCAGAGGAACTCGGCGCCTTGGCCGAGGGTCGAGACGGCGGTCACGTGACCACCGTGCGATTGCATGATGTGTTTGACGATCGCTAAGCCCAAACCAGTGCCGCCAATTTCGCGGCTACGGCTCTTCTCAATTCGGTAGAAACGTTCAAACAAGCGCTCCAGGTGCTCTTCCGCAATCCCTGGCCCGTTGTCTTTGACAAACAACAAAATCTTTTTCGCTTCGCGGTCAAGCTTCCAGCTCACACTGATCTGCCCGCCTTCTGGGATGTACTTGATTGAGTTTCCAATCAGATTGATCAAGACGCGCTCAACCATCGAGACATCAGCTTTAAAGGGCTCGGACTCGTCCACCAGCTTCAGCATGATTTTTTTTTCTGAGGCCAGAGGGGAAAGCTGCTCAAACACATCTTGCGTCACCACCTCGGGGTGAACCGTTTCCAGCTTCATTCCACGCGAGTTCTCAAGAGTTGAGATGGTCAGCATGTCGTTGACCAGTTCAGTGAGGCGGTCGACGCTTCTTGCGATCGTCGCTAAAAACTGCGGGATATGTTCGAACCGCCCAAGTGCCATGTCTTCGCGAGCGGTCTCGACAAAGCCTTTAACACTCGTTAAAGGTGTGCGCAGCTCATGCGAAGCATTCTCGACAAACTCGATGCGGATCTGCTCGGCCTTTTTCAGATCCGAAACATCGTGAAACAAAACGATCACGCCATAAACAAGGCGCGTTTTCTCCTCTCGCAAAGGCGAAATCGTCACAGAAAAATATCGGCCGGTCGAATCCAGCATTGTACCCATGCGCTCTTGGAACGACTCGGTGACCCCCGCCGATAGCGCGTGTTCGACTTTTTTCAGCAACTCCGGGTCACGAAACAGATTCGTGAACAAAATAGGAGTGCCTCCCATATGATCTTTTAATTGATCGGCGCTTAAAAAGAGTGTGGCAAAACGCGAATTGAAGAAACTCACCTTGCCATCACGGCTCAGCGAGATCACAGCATCCTGAAGATGGCTCATCAAAGTCTGCGACTCCTCGCGCTCGTGCGCCAGTTCGAGCCTTCTCTTTTTGAGTTTCTTACGAATTTTATCGAGCGCCGTTTCGAGTTCAAAATACTCGCCCGGCTCGCTCTCAAACAGGTCTTCATCAATATTTGCGAACTCCGCCACTTGCT
Organism: Bdellovibrio sp.; assembly: GCA_046318155.1. GTDB lineage: Bacteria > Bdellovibrionota > Bdellovibrionia > Bdellovibrionales > Bdellovibrionaceae > JAHBUS01. The sequence goes on from JBKCUU010000068.1 coordinate 31,225, forward strand.
TTTTGCTCGCCAAGCGAAGGGCTTTCAGAATCACGCGCCGAAGCGGGAGGGCAAATCGGTAGGCGAAATAAGTTGAGCCTAAGATTGAAAAAACGAAAAAGCTTAAGATCAAAAAAAACGTGGGTTGACGATAAAACTTAAAATCAAAAACGTAGGAGGCAATGCCCAACGAGGCAATGAACGACAGATTCAGTAGTGCCGCGAGCGCGAAAAAAAACTTTCGAAAAATCCGCCAGGGAAAGTACCGAGATCTCATTCAGATCGAACTCGATACCCCACGCCGCGAATGGTTTCAATCCAATCCCCTTGAGTTCCCATCTTTTTTCGAAGCCCGAAAACATGTGTATCAATCGTGCGCCCTGTCACCGAGATTCCCTCGCCCTGCACGGTCTCGATCAGAGCCTCGCGCGTGAGCACGCGCCCTTGGCCCTTGATCATTTCAGACAGAATTTTGAATTCACTGGGTGTCAGGTGGACGACTTCACTCGAGATTTTGCACTCGTGAGTGCCAAGGTTCATCCAGATCTCACCAATCTGCAGAACTTCGAGCTGGGCGGCTGCGCCCGTTCCTGCGTCGTGGCTCTTTTGCGCGCGCCTTAAGAGTGCACGCACCCGCGCCGCAAAGACCGAGGGCTCAAAGGGCTTGGTGATGTAATCATCGGCTCCCGCCTCAAGGCCAACGACGATATCATGCGGTTCAGTTTTAGCCGTGACCATCAAGACTGGTGTTTTAACTGCTGACCCTTGAAGGATTTTTAAGAATTCGACACCCGACATTTGCGGCAGCATCCAATCCAAAACGATCAAATCAAATTTGCTTCTCTGAAGTTGTTCTTGGGCTTCAATGGCTGAACCGCAGCTTTGCACGCGGTGTCCTTGTCTCAGCAGAAGCAGACTGATGAGGTCACGAATTTCGACTTCATCCTCGACGACGAGCACTTGTGCCTGACTCAAGTCAGGAGAATTTACCGCCATGTCGGACATCCTTCCCAGTGGAGACAAAGATGACATCTTCTGCAATATTGGTTGCATGATCCCCCAACCTTTCTAAGTTGCGCGCAATCAAGATCAGATCCAAACAAGCTTCTACTTGAGTGGGATTTTTTTTGATTTCCGCAGAAAGATCGCGAAACACCGCCGTTTTGCGAGTGTCGACTTCGTCGTCCATAAGAAGAATCTTTTTCGCGAGTTCTGTGTCTTCTTTAACAAAACTATCCAGAGATTCCTTGACCATTTGGCGCACGATAACGCTCATCTCTTCGATGACTTGCAAAGAGTAGGCACCACCTCGGCTGAGGAAGTCCTTTCCGGTGAAGGCGATGTTCACGCACTGATCGCCCATACGCTCAAGATCCGCATTGATTTTCACCATTGAGAAAATCAAACGCAAATCACGTGCCTTGGGTCCTTGCTTGGCCATGAACTGCAAACAGGCGTCGTCAATCTTGATATGATCGCCATTGATTTGTTCTTCAATCGTATGCACTTCTTTAAACCGCTCAGAATTCTTTTCGATCAGGCCTTGAATCACAATCTCAAGCGCTTTTTCGACGTGACCACCCATAGATAAAATGAGCTTTTTCAGCTCTTCTATTTGTGTGTCGACTTGTCTTTCCATGTGATTCATCCCCTTCGTCAAACTCGATCGTCGAAGAAATGGCAACAACTGACAAGGATTAAAACCAAATCCTAACAGCCACAGCGAAGAACTGCTTGATCGAGATGCCAGCGGGCGTCATAATGTCATGGATTTTGTTTGAGACCCCAGGACCACGCGAGCATCCAACGGCTTCGATCCTCAGTCACCAGAGAATAGTTTTGTCCAAAACTTGTCGATTGAAACGTGAGGGCCAAATTCATTCCGGAACGCCCCAAGGTTCTTGAAACACCAAGCACAGTTTGAAGGATGCGCTTATCGGCGTCGGCTTGATCAGCCTTGAGCTCAGCCGCACGCAAAAAGGCGCGCCATAACTTGGGCGCCTCACCCCATTTACTGCCGACCCAGAGCTCGGCCAATGAACCGGTTGTCACCTGCCCGCCTTTTGCTGACAGATTCACACCTTCTCCGAATTGACCATTGAGACCGTCAACCGAGTCCTTCGTCAAAACAAAGTTACCACCCAACGTGATGAGGCTTGCTTGATAAAAAGCTTGAGCCCCCGCGCGCTCTTTGACGTTGCCGTCTTCGCTCAGCTTGTCGTAGCCACCCCATCGGTAAAAGAGTTGGTAGCCGCTCGAAGTTTCGGACCAAGTAGTTCTTTGCTCCCAACTGATTTGAAAATCTTTGCGAACACCAGTTTCGGGTTCGGGCCAGCCTTCTCCATTGGTGACCTGCCAATTCAAAATCCCCGGTCCCAAGAGCGAGCCGAGTGAAAATCCCAGGTCAGAACGTGGGATAAGTTTCCATTTTGAAAGTCCCGTTTCGAAATCAACGCCGTAATCCGAGGCCCAAAATGAGCCCCAGGCAAAATCGACAACGGGATCTTGCAAAAGACCCAACGCCACATCGGGTCCTCCCGTCCACATCAGCTTGAGCTGATCCCAACCAAAAATGGGCTCTTGATCATTCGAGCTTCTCTGGGGACCAACGTGCCCCGAGATGACAACCACGTAAGGTTCTTGGCGTGATCGCAACTGGTTTTCAAATCGCAAACTTCCCCAGTCCGTCTGAGGGCGCCCCCGCTTGGAAGATGGCTTCTGCTCGACGATAGAGTTGGCTTGAGCTCTCACCATGGCCGACCATTCCCATTCACTTGCAGCAGCAAATTCTTCTTGTTGCGAAAAAGTTTGGCCCCAAGCGCAAAACGTGAAAGCCAAGAGAAAAACAAGGGCGGAAGCTGGGTAAAGTCTATTCATCGTGCAGTCATGCTACCGACTTTTGCCAAAGGCCGCAAAAGGCAAGTCACCACTTGAGAAAACAGTGCTTTTGTCTCATGATCGAGCACGATGACCATCGAGAAAAAACGCCTCGCCGCCATTGATATCGGAAGTAATGCTATTCGCATGGTGATCGCTGAGTCTTCGGCGCAAGGCGTCCGGATGCTTAAAAAGTATCGCATTCCCATCCGTCTCGGCGCTGATGTCTTTGAAAAAGGACGCATCTCCGGCAGAAACCTCAAAGCCGCCGCGCGAGCTTTTCGTAAATTTCGTGAGGTGGCGGGCAAGTTCGAAGTGACTCGCATTCGCGCTGTTGGAACAAGTGCTTTGCGCGAGGCAAAGAATCGCAATTCTTTTGTCGAACTCATGCGACGTAAAAGCGGGATTCGTGTTGAGGTCATCGATGGCGTTGAAGAGGCTCGGCTCATCCACCAAGTCGTCGCTAAAGAAATTCACCTGGAGGGACACCGGTCGCTGCTCGTCGATATTGGCGGCGGCAGTGTTGAACTGACGATTTCCGAAGCCGGCCTCATGACCGCGACGCAAAGCTTTCCGTTTGGGACTGTGCGAACACTCAATCTGATGAAAAAGAAGAACCTCACCGAAACTCAGTTGAGTCTCGTGATTGGTGAATTTATCACGCCTCTCTCAAATTTTATCCATGCCCAAGCAGGCGACTCGGTTCTTGATTTTGCCGTGGGCACGGGAGGCAATCTTGAGGCCCTGGGACGCTTAAAGACTTTGATCCTTAAAAAAAGCTCTAAAAGTGTGCTGAGTTTTACCGAGCTCAATTTGATTATCAGCAGACTCCAATCAATGACAATCAAAGAGCGGATCGAAAGACTCGAGCTGCGAACGGATCGCGCCGATGTCATTTTGCCTGCGGCGCTTGTCGTTCAGGCGGTTATGAGGCAGTCCAATCTCGAAAAGATTTTGATTCCGTACGTCGGTCTTAAAGATGGAATTTTATGGTCGATGGTTTCGCACAACCGCTCGATCAAGATGTCTTCGTCGTAGCGCGACGAAAGGCTGGACTGCCAAGGGTAGGTTTGTGTGCCATCCCTGCCCATGAGACGCTAAATACTCATGGCAAAACCGCGGGAAAAGAATTCAGATCGCGCCGTTCTCATCATCTGTTTGCTGATCTGCATGCTGAGTCTTCCCTTGTTTTTTGAAGGGGTTTATACGCGAATCTTTTCTGGCATGGATGGCGGCGGAGAATCAATTATTGGCTTGGTTCTGCAGCCCAAAAATGACGTCCGTCTCAAAACCAAGAACTCATTGGGCTGGGAGACCTTAAGAGCGTCCGAATCCAAATTGCGTTTGGGAAGCTCGATCTTCAGCGGCGCGGGATCAGAAACGACAATCCGCCTTGACCAAGGATTAACGATCAAATTGATGATCAAAATGAAAGAAAACTCCCTGATCAAGTTCAACAGAGTCGGCGATTTTATGATTCCCGAAATTGCTTTCGGCAGTTTCGAGCTCAGCTCCACGGGCGGGATCCAGGTTATGAAAGACGGTCAGATTTATGCCATTCAAAACACGTCTGGTGGAAACGTTCACCTCTTTGCCGATGCCAGCGGCATCAAAGCTTTCGATGACCAAGGTCGACCAATCACCCTCTTCACTCCCGGCCAATCGATGGCACAAATCCCAGTGGGATCAACACCATCGCCGATCAAGGCGATGGATCTTTTGCCCGCAGATCAAGTCGTCCAGATGGACGCCCGCCTTGATGACTTTTACCTTGCCGACGCAGCCTATGACGGTTCTTATTGGAGAAAATCCGGACCTGAGATTAAGCGCCAACTGTATTTTTCGTGGCAAACTTCGGTCGCGCCGATGAAGCAAAAAGTTCAGCACGCGACAAATCCCGAGATGAGAGAAGCCAAAACTTACCTGACTCAGAGTCAAAATCAGGTTTTAGTCGAGCGGCTGTTTATCGGCAGCAATTTCTGGCGAGTCATGCCTGATGAAACCGCCTGGTCAGAGACCCGTCATTTCGAAGTTCAGCTCAAAACCTTTGCCACCAGTTTACGGCTAACCACTAAACATCAAAGTCCTTGGCTGACCTTGGTGCCGACTCGCCTGCAACTGCAAGTGAGCGGAACGACTCACCCCGATTTGGCCGGCACCTTGATCGAAATCTCGCGCCAAGGTGATGTCCTTGCTCAAGACCGAGCTTTTTTGTTTGCTCCAGGCCAGCCCATCGTTGTTCCTTTGGACGAAACTGGAACTTACAGCATCAGAGCTCGCGAGGTTCTGAACAACCGCTTGATCTCGGGCGCCTCATCCGCACTGCGACTCGATGTTGTCAGACCTGCCCTGCCAGATGCGCCGGAGTTCTTGGGACCTGCCGTTAAGCTTGGTCTTTCGCAGCTGACGCAAATCGAATGGACGATGCCGACGAAGGCCAAACAATTTGATCTTGAAATTCACAATCTCACCACTGGCGAAAAGCAAACTCGAAGCGTGCAGGATAACAAATTGGGCTTTCAATCTGACAGTGCTGGAACTTTTAACGTTCGCGTCCGCGCCCGCGACCATTACGGTCAACGCAGCGCCTGGTCCCTGTCGAAAGAAGTCGAAGTCATGGCTCCTTTGAGCGCGCCGCCGGCACTGGCGCAAAATATCGAAAATGACTTTAACACCCGTGCCAAGCTCCCGTTCTCAAAACCCAGGCCCATCTTTTATAATGACAATTATGATAGCGACGCTCTCTCTTCCGAAGTCTCGGGTTACGTCATGACATCGAGCGAGCAAAAAATACTGTCACGTGAGGTCGCGCTTGGGAGCATTTTGGGTCTTCGCATCCGTAAAAACTTCTTTCAGCAGCAGGCCGCCGAAGCGCATATTCGGATCAAGACGATCAGCTTCAATGAAACCGCGCCTTCCTCACTTTATTCAGCCGACGTTCGTTACTTTTACCGGCTGCAAACCGATTGGATTAAAGCTTGGAAATGGCGGCCCTTCTTTTCACTCGGTGTCGGGGCCGAAATGTTGAGGTCTCAAAACGAAAAGATCTTTAGCCCCGCGTACGATTTGGCCAAATTGGGTTTTCGGGTGAACTTTCCCTATCTAAGGTCTTGGACCATGGGCGGCGATGTCTTCTTCGGACAGGCAACTGATTCCAGCACTAAACTCGAAGTGGCGGGTCACTTTGGGTACTTCTTTGACCATCGCTTCTCTGCCGGCCTTGGTTATCGGGTTTATTACTTTGAGGCCGCAACGGCCGCGTCGACTCCCCAGGGGCTCCCGTTCCGTGAAGCCTTTGGTGAGGGGTACTCAGTTTTTCGTTACCATTTTTAGTTTGCTTCAATCTGAATCAGACCTGTTCACAGACAAGGCAGTATTCACCGATCTTGCTTGCAAGAGGTCTCTCGCGCTTGATGTTGACAGTTTTTGAGTAAACGTGTCACAAAACACTGAACCAAAGTCGGCCTTACCATTTAGTTTTGAGGAGCAGATATGGCAATCATCAAACATTTTAAAACTCTGGTCTCGGTTTTATCTCTTGTCCTTGCATTTGACCTACAGGCGGCACCGCTCTCGCCGCTACAAACCGAAGCTTTAACTCAACTTGATTGGTTTCATGATTTGATTTCAGAAACTTACGAAGCCAAAGAAATCAAAAGTGCGCTCTTCGGTTGGGATCTTCAAACCGAAACAGCCCTTGCACAGCAAAGAATTGCACGCAACAGTTCTGATGATAAGCAAGTTTATCAGCGAATATTTCGCGATTATTTTAAATCGGCTCGCGACTATCATGTGCGGGTTCTTTCTTCTTCCAAAGCAACCTCAACACTTCCCTTTCGAATTCGCAAGGCTGAGGGTCGCTATTTTATCAGCGAGATTGATGCTCAGTTTACAGATTTACAAGGCCTGGCCGTGGGAGACGAGGTCATCGGTTTTGATGACCTCGATATGCCTGCGGCGATTGCACGAACCAAAATAGAAATGCGAACCATGAGCCATGTTCCGACAGATGATGCCTTGGCCAGTATAAAGCTCACCTCTGCAAGCGCGGCAAACCTTGATGTCTTACGCCAGGGCCCCGTTGAGATACGAATCATTCCTAAGGGAGAAGTCTCGACCCAAACCCTCAGTTTCAATTGGAATTACCAGGTACTTGCTCAGCCTTCAATTAGACACGATACTTTTTTTGAAACTCACAATTCTGACTTTGCAGGTTTAGACCCAGCCACAGGAGCTAAAAACGGCCCGCTCCCTAATTTTGGCAAAGTGCTGTGGCAAAATAAAGCTGATGGAAGTTTTAGAGCCTACATTTTTGAACTTGGACAAAAGAAAATCGGAGTCATCCGAATTGCCACATTCAATGGCAATCAAGATTTTGTTGATGAGTTTGCGACGCTTGTCGCAGCAATGGAAAGAGAAACGGATGCCTTAGTCTTAGATCAGACGAACAATCCTGGCGGCCAAATTTTCTACACCTATGCCTTGGTCACTTATTTAATTCAAACTCCAGTGGCGACTCCGCTATTTCGTCAGTCTGTTTATAAATCAGTTGTCGATTTCAATCAGCGGCAATTAGAGGCCATCAACAGATCAACAACTCTTGATGAACTTAAACAAAATTTGAGCTCATTTAAATTTTATGGTTTTCCGATAACATGGAGCCTGGCCCAGGATCTCAAGGAGTATAACGAAAACTATTTGCGCGCGTTCGCTAGCGGACAAAAAATTCTTGAACCTCAGTTTCGCCGAATAAGAACCCTCTACCCGGCCCCTCATGCCGTCACGTATACAAAGCCAGTTTTAATGCTGATTGATCAACTTGATATGTCTTGTGCAGATATGCTTCCTGCTTTTTTACAAGACTTGGGCCGAGTCAAACTTTTTGGGGAACAAACCAGTGGCGCCGGCGGGAACAATGATACGGGTGTTGTCCCGAGCAATTCATTTGGTCTAGCGACATGGTCACTGACGACCACGACGATGCTTCGAAAAGATGGCAGCTATTTAGAGAATAATGGTGCTAAACCTGACTATCCCTATTCATTAACGGTCTTCGATCTTCAAAACAATTACTCAGGATATGTTGGTGCAGTTCATGCGGCTTTAATTGACATGTTAAAGTAAAAAGACTGGAGAGGGGGCTCCGCCTCCTTCGAAAACAACATCTAGCGAGCAATGAGCCTCTGGCTCGATATTTGAATTCTCAGTTTGAGGCGTTTCGTTAGCAGTTATCCCTGGACAACTGGCTTATCAGAGCCGGACTAAAGTCCCGCGATAAAAAACCGATAAGAAGCTGATGAAATTTGTTCTGGGATTCACGCTGTTGGCGCTTAGCATGCTCTCCACTGGCTGTAACAAACAGATGGATGAGTTTGTGTCAGGTATCACACGGAGTAAGCCCTCATTAAACGACCTCATTCCGTTCGAAGACGATGGCGTCACCTCAGTGAGAGTGAGTGTGGGTGAAGAAAAAGTCAGCAGCCCATCTTACGCGGGGCAAATCGTCATCGGTGCGCCCTTCGATCAGATTTCGAGTAGCAGCGTCTCGGCCTCAATTGCCATCAGTCGGACAGCCGTCGAGTAAGTCCTTCGGATCTCACTCACAAATTGACCTCGGCCCGACTCTTCAACATAGTTAAAGAGTGAAGTTTTTAAGCTTGAAATGGAAAATCGCCTTTGCCATGGCCGGCCTCAGTGTTCTGGTTGTGATTCTTTATGTCATGCTCGCGAAAAACACCTTCGAGCAGGATAAAATCTCCTACGTCTATGACACCCAGCAGACGCAAGCGGATTTGCTGAGTAGTTCGATCTCTCAGCGGATTGAACGGGTTGTCTTGCAGTCGCAGCTTTTGACCAGTCAGTACCTGAGAGACAATCAGGTGCCCGAGTTGTCCTCGGGCGTGGATGCCAATTTTGAACTTCTTGTTTATGATGTCGAACAGGCCAAGGTTTTATTTCATTCCGCCAAATCTGCAAAGCGAATGAGCGCGCCCTCGATTTGGCCCCGGCTTGACGCAAATAAAAAGATTTCGATCATCGTGCGGGATTCACAAAACTGGGATGTCATCTCGCTCCTTCGGGATGCTTCGAACCGGACAAATCTCTACGTGATGTCACCGGTCCAGCTTGGAAGTGATTTTTCGAGCCTTCGAGACACTCAAAATGTCGTTCTCGCCACCGACTCCGAATTGGCTCCGGTTCGATTCGAGGCACCTGCATTTGAATCGATCAAAAACAATCTTTTGGCACATTCTTCAGGTCAAACCTTAGCCACAACTTTTGAACTAAGCGGTACAGGTGACGAACAACTGGTTTCCTTGGCGTTTTTGACTATCAAGCCGTATCGCATTTTGATTTTATCGCGCACTCAAGAGGCGCTCCAAGCACTGCAGCTATTGTTTAAGCGATCCGTGTTTTTTATCATCTTCTCGGTGGGCCTTATTTTTGGCCTCTCCTTTTTGCTTTCACGTCAGCTCACCAGTGCGCTTTCGATGCTGACGTCAAATACCGAACGCGTGGGCGAAGGCGACTTTACTCAAGGCGATCAAGTCCGCTCGAATGACGAAATTGGGCAGCTCGCTGGCGCTTTCGAGATTATGAAGCGTAAAATCTTGGAGCTGCTGGATAAAACCAAAGAAACCGCGCGCATGGAGCAAGAGCTCAAGACAACCAAACTGGTCCAAGAAAGTCTGTTTCCTAAAAAATCTGTTTTTCGATTCAACACGTTTGCCATCAGCGGCTACTTTCAAACCAGCACAGAGTGTGGCGGCGACTGGTGGTATTATTTTACTTCTGGTGATGACCTTTACATCGCCATCGCTGATGCAACTGGACACGGAACACCTGCCGCCCTGATCACGGCGACGGCCCGTTCGTGCTTTTCCTTCTTTGAGAAAAACCCCACCTCTTTGCCGAACATGATGAATGAGTGGTCAGACGCGGTGATGGCGTGTTCGAATCAGCGTGTTTTTATGACCGGTATGATCTTTAAGTTTAACTCGAAAACCGGTGCCTACGAGTACCTCAACGCCAGTCACGAGCCCCCATTTCATTTTCGAAATGACAAAAATCTTTTTTATGCCGAACCCATTCCCGTCGACAGCAATAAAACACTTGGTGAGACGATGAAAATCGACTGGAAAGTCATGAGCGGTCAGCTTGGGTCCACCGAAAAAATGATGATCTTTACGGATGGTCTTTTTGCGATTACCGACAAAGCCGGCTCGCTACTTTCTGAAAAGCGCGCAATCACGCAGATTCAAAAAATTGCGGACTCAGCTCAGTCACTTGAGCAGTTTGCAGCCAAATCGATGGAGATTTTTGAGAAACACCGGCAGGGTACGCTACTCCCTGATGACGTTACTGCCATCTTTGTTCAACGCGAAACCAGTACTTAATTGTTAAATCGATTTGGGGCTCAAAGTCAGTTGTAGCTGTGCAGAGCGGGGCCCGACTTGATCAAAACTTTCGAGATTTAAAATAATAACGCCGCTCTTTTTCAAGTCAAAAAAAGAATCTGTCAATCCAGACAAAATCCAACTCGCAAATACGCTGAGCTGCGGTTCATGGCCAACGGCAATCACACTTGTGGAATTGGGCGCGTGGGACTTAAGCCAATTGGCAAAAGCCTGCGGCGGTGCTGAGGGCACGAGCTCAGTGCTCTCGAGGTACCGTTCGCATTTAACAACTCCAGCAATGATCTCGGCGGTTTGCTGTGCACGGATCAAGGGCGAGGACACCAAAACCTGAACGTCCCCCAATAAAAGTTCGTGCAAGTGGTGCGACATTTTCAGAGTTTTTTCGACGCCCTTTTTGGTCAACGGGCGAAGGCTGTCGTCAAGCTTCTTGACGGCCGATACCTCGCGGTCCATCGCCAGTCCGTGCCGAAACAAAATCAACTTCAAGGGCTCCCCTCGCTCGAATCCTCTTCGAGGCCGGCAGCGCGCGCCTTGGTCACAGTCATCATTTGAGATTGAATGCCGATATCACTGCCTTTGCGTTGCACGTAGCTGCCGTCCAAGTGCATATCCCAAGTTTGACGTTGGTCTTTTAAATGCATTTGCAAAAGCTCCCAAAGTTTTTCACGAAGTGCTCGCTCAATGATCGGAACGATACACTCAACTCGGGCATGCAGATTTCGGTACATCCAATCGGCCGAGCCTAAGAAAAATTCGCCGTCCAAGGGGTCAATCGCGCCATTGCGAAAATAAAAGAACCGGCTGTGCTCAAGAAACCGGCCGATGACCGACATCACCCGAACGCGCTCGCTCAGCCCCATCACCCCAGGACGTAAGCAGCAAAAGCCGCGCACGACCAAATCAATCTCGACGCCGCTCTGAGAGGCATTGTAAAGCGCCATGGCGATATCGTTCTCTTCCATGTTGTTCATTTTGGCAAAAATCTGGGCGGGCCTCCCCGCTTTCGCATGCTCAGCTTCACGGTCGATCATTTGCTTAAACTTCGAGAACATATTGACCGGCGCGATCAGCAAGTTTTCGTAATTTGTTTTGAGTGACCGGCCCGTCAGAAAGTGAAAAAACTCAACGAGTTCAGACGTGATTTCTTCACGTCCCGTCAGCAGGCCAAGATCGGTGTAAAACTTTGAAGTGGCCGCATTGTAGTTGCCGGTCCCGATGTGGGCGTAACAGCGCAGTCCATCGGCCTCTTGCCGCACGACAAGCGCCGTTTTTGCGTGCGTTTTCAAGCCGACAACGCCATACACGACATGCACGCCCGCGTTCTCGAGCTCTTGCGCCCAATAGATATTGCGTTCTTCATCAAACCTGGCTTTGAGCTCAACCAAACAGACGACTTGCTTACCCTCTTCGGCCGCGCGGATCAGCGCCTTGATAAACGGAGAATTGTCGCCCGTTCGATACAGCGTCATCTTTATCGCCAAAACTTTAGGATCATCACAGGCCACGCGAATAAACTTTTCGACCGACATCGCAAAGCTTTCAAAAGGATGATGCACGAGCTGATCTGAGTGCTTAAGCAAATTAAAAATCGCCTGCGGGTCATCATCCAAAAAAGCCGGCGGAACGACGGGTGACCAGGGTTCATACTTCAATTTCGAGATCTTCAAATCGGCGACGATATTAAGACTGGTGTAATCCAGCTCTTCTTTGAGCTCATAAACGTCTTCATCACTCAGCTCAAGCTCTTCCATCAAAAACTTCAGCATCCAAGGGTCAGGATTTGGGCCATGCTCAAGGCGAACCACCTCGGCAAAACGCCGCTGGCGGAGCTCCTCTTCAATCATCGCAAGTAAATCTTCGGCATCTTCTTCATCACGAGTAATGTCGGCATTTCGGGTTAGCCGAAATGGCATAATACCAAGAACCTGCATCGAGGGAAACAGGCCCCCCATATTTTCGGTGATGACGTCGAGCAAACTGACATATCGATAAGTATCGGGCGTGAGCTCAAGGCGAATCCACTGCGCGAGTACCTGCGGGACTTTGACCCGAGCAAAAAGTTTTTCTTCGCGTTCGGGATGCTTGAGCGTCACACCCAAAGACGTCGACAAGTTTGAAATGAACGGAAAGGGATGCCCCGGATCGACCGAAAGTGGCGTCAGAACCGGAAAGACATTCTTGCTGTAATACTTTTGCGTCCACTCTTTTTCTTTGGCGGTCAGATCTTTCCAATCTAGCAAATAAATGTTCGCTGCCTTCAGCGCGGGCTTTAAAACCTTGCCAAAGACATCGGCCTTGTCATGCAAGAGCTGTAAAACTTGAACGCGGATTTCTTGCAATTGCTGAACAGGCGTTTTGCCGTCCGAAGATTTGGGCGAAATCCCGATTGCCACCTGGCGCTTCAGGCCCCCGACTCGCTTCATAAAAAATTCGTCAAGATTCGAATTGCAAATTGCTAGAAAGCGCACACGCTCGAGCAAGGGTGTGCGTTCGTCCATTGCTTCGTGCAAAACGCGTTTGTTAAAATTCAGCCAACCAATTTCGCGGTTGGTAAACTCTGTTTCGGACGAGAGCGGGTGCTCCATAATCTTGGGTTTTTTCTTACGTTTCGAGGTCTTGGCCTTTTTCATAAGTGGTCTCAGTTTAAGACGGAAGGCCCCCAGCCTGGTACCCATTTTTCGTCATGTTTTGATCTTTAGGCCCCGATAAGAGTCTATGGTTTCTAACCTGGCCCATTATGTCGCACGCAGTCCACGTTATATCTTGCAACCGCATGATAACACCTTGATTCGAGTCGCTGGACCTCAGCAAACTCCTTGGGAAGAGGGCACCGAAATCCATAACGTTTCACTCTCGGGCTTAGCGTTTACCGCGCCTGCAGACCTCAGTCCGATGATTGGCGAATCCATTAAAATCCAGTTTGATACTCAAAGCGGCGATTCCATGGCTTGCTTGGCTTTGGTCGTGCGCCTCGAGAAAGCAGGTCGAAGTACGACCCGCGTTGCGGTTAAATTTATGAAACTCGAAATGCCGCAGCGCCTAGCGCTGGCTCAAGCGCTGGCGCAAAAGCTCAAGGATCAGACGAACTTTGCCGAACGCCAAGACCGTGTTCTCTGGTGGGAAGGCAAGAAGGCCCGCTTGTTCATGGCGGGGACCGCGGCCCTTCTTTGGCTCGCACTCCTTCACTTCTTTTGGTTCCGTTCTTAAAGAAAGGCCATTGGCAAGCATCTCTTTTTAAGCGGTTATGCGGCGACGCCTTTTTCAAGCAAGCGGTCGAGCACGCGATTCGAGGCGATAAACGAAACACCCGTTCGATTGCCTTCGCGCCACATGACTTCGGCGTTCACATGGTGCTTGCGGTTGAGTGAGCGCAGCACGATGGTCATGCGGATCAGGTCACCTTGGCGGATTTCATAGTCTTCGTGTTTCCACTCGAGGCAAGCTCCACTCGCAGACATATTGCGAACGCTCATGATCATTTGACCATTACGTCCATAAATTTCAACGGCGGCCATTTCTTTGGTCGGATGCCTGGGTGCAGGTTCCATGCGAATTCTCCCTGCCAGACTTATCGGCAGGCGATTTGAAAACACAAGACTGGCTCGTCGGCATTCTCGTTTTGAGACAAAAAGTTTCGCGTCCTGGGTGAGGAGTGGCAGTTCAATTGGAGCCAGTGAATCGTTTGCTCCTCAAAATGTAAATAAAGAGGAGGTTTTGCGAGAAAAGCAGAAGTCAGCGTTTTTGGAAAAAACGGATTTTCTTGAAAAAACAAAACCCAAAGAAAAATGCTGGGCTACCGTTTCAGAATGAAGGGGTTTGGCAAACCAGGATTTACATGGTGGTGTGAGACTAGCGAAAAATGAGACCAAGTGTCATCGAAAACAGGCAAGCCGCCCGGATCTAGACATACGCTATCTTGAATTCAACAAGATCCCATTTGATTTTGGCACCTGCTTTGCTCCTTCTTTTTTTTCAAGTAACGTTTCGTTTGTCGCTTTGAGTTTATGTCGACTTGGGAGATAAAAATGACCAACTATTTTACAGGTGCCATTCTTTTTGTGTCAGCTTATGCCATCTTGTTAATGCCCGCAATGGCCTATACTCAAGAACTTCAAGCAACAAACCAAGACTATCAAAATCTGATTTTAGATCATCAATCAATTACAATTGAAAAACTGGAGAGGGCGTTTGGCTCCTTCGATAAGATCGTGGCAGACCAGGTCGTCTTAGCGAATCGGTATCGAGAGGTTGAACAGTTAGCGAAAGACTTCAGTAAAAATGATCCCGATCTCTAAACTCTACCTTCTGTGTATAGTTTTTACGAAAAGAAGAAAAATGTCTTTCTGACTCGAGTCGGAATTTCCTCAAGTGAAATCAGCGAATACCTCTTCACCACCAACGAAATGCGTGAATTTTTCAGGTCCAATAACTATTCGTTAACGCAACTATCGGACCAATTAATAGATCTTTTTAAACATCATGATCACTATACTTCAGTTGTTGCTCGAAACCGCTTCTTGGTTATGCTGGATAAATATGGTTCGACTTTGTCAGATAGAATTGGTGACATTTTAAAACATCAATACAGCAGCATTAATCCTGATGGAAGAAAACCCTTAGACAGCTTTTTTCATAAATCACTATATCGAATATCAGCAGATGACAGTTCACATGCAAACGTCAATGTATCGAAGAAATCTTTAGAGTTTTTGAGCCTAATTCTAAGCATAAGACTTTCAAAAACCACAAAGGAAGTTGTTGCGCTGGGGCTGGAAAATGCTCAAAAAACCTCTAAGTATCTCTTGTTTGAGAATGGTCTTACAATAGAAAGATCTCGTGATGAAGAGATTCGGAGACGTTTTGCAGATTCAAATTACAAGTTTTATTATGAAAAAGTTTTTACTTCAAAAGCCAGGACCAAGTGCGAATTGATTTTTAACTGAACAACACTTGCTGACTGTTGGAGTTGCTGACGAAGCCTAAATCAAACCGCGCCGTTGGCTAGATACAGCCAATATCTTCTTCGCAAGATCATTATTTTGCTTATAAAGCGAATCAAGCTTTTCACATTCGCTTGATTTCAATGAAGGAACCACGGATCTCCAAACTAATTTACCGGTATACGTTGCAGGCTGAGGTAAAACCAAAAGAACTGAGGGCTTCGCCTGGTCAACTAAAACACGTTGGAAATTAGCATGTTGGATGAATTTGATAGCTGTGTCGCCAGAGAAGCCTCCCTGTCCACCTCTGTTTCCACGAAGTAGGGGTTATATCCAACTCAATTTTGGAATCATTCAATATCTGCGCCGTACGGAACTTTAGGGCGCGGCGCTCCTGCATTGATTATAAAGATCTCTAAAGTTTTACAGTTTAAATGAGACGCTAAAAGCGCAGGTACGGTTGTTTCTTCATCTCGCGCGGTTTGTTCGAGAGAATCTAAGGCTTTTCCGATTCCGATTGAAACAATAGGATTGAATTGAGCCAAACGCATTCGGGGCTCGCTCTTGATCTCCATGTGACTACTTTCTTTGTTCAAGAAATTGATTATGGCTTCGATTGCAGATTCCGCAGAGTAAGACCATTCCTCCGAATTGTCAGAAAATCCCGCTATAAAATAAAGTTCTCGAGGATCAAAACCAACAGAAATTTCAAAGGGTGAAGCTTGTAGTATTGATTTTGCCATAGACTTGAAAACGTAATGGCAGCGCCTTAGAATGTCACGTTTCAAAATTTGAATTCTCTTGAAGACTTTGTCGCTTTAACTTCTGGGATAAAAAATCATTTCTGGAATTAGGCCCAAAGAAACGAAAATCGCAGTTGAGCCGCGCTTGCCCGATACGGTTTGAATTTGCCAAGCATGGGGTTTTGGTCTAGGTGCGCTGTAAGGCTCGCTTTAAATAGCGGCCAATTCTTTCTGCTCGCGAACTCAGCGCCAAAAGCATAAGCTAGCGAGCAGATTGAAATGTCATATGAACACCATCAGCTCGACGTTCGAGCCAGAAGGATCTGAAACGTAGAAATTCAGGAATATTCGGCCAGCTCGGTCGAATTTACCCGAACCCCGCTTGGAGTCTCGTGCAGGCTCCGAACGCGGCTCTAAGCCCGGAGTATGCTGAAAAAAGACTTTGTAAATAATTTTTTGAATTTCATGTCAGTCATGGCCTTTCGGATTGTGCTGCCTTGTATCCGTCAACAAATCCCCGCCGATAAGTAGTTTGCCAGTGGGTGCCTTGGCATTCTTGAGTTCCATCTCCCGGAAGCGGGTGAATACTCGCGTAGCTTTGGTTTTGCTGGGGGAACGTCAGGCCTCCGGCGAAAAAGGCAATTCCTAAGGGCGGGATTTTACGATCACTCGACTTGAACTCATTGCACACTGGTTTGGACTCTCGCTGTTCGAGTTTTTTGAGATCGTAAATAGACATGAAGCGGGTCCTCATAAGTTTACGCTCAAGCAAGAAACTCATCTCGCGCGACAGCCAATCGCCCTCTACGTGCTTCTCTTGTTAGGAGCTGGCTTACCTCTGTCTGAAGTTCAGCGAAGATCGGCCTTATCCAATTCAGAACTTCAGAAGCATCTCCTTTATTTGGATAAAATTGATGTCGTCGATCGTGGCGCCGAGGGTAAAGTTCGCGTACTTTGTCGAGGGCCCTACCAGTGGATTCCCCAAGGGCCATTGCAAAAAAAACTGATTCGTGCTTATCTCGATCAGGTTTCATCGTTAATCGCTGTTAGTCCTCCGCCGAAATCTTTACAGCTTCCTTTCGAACTTTATCTTTCAAAAAAGACGGTTAAAAAAATGCAGGATGATCTGCGATCAGTTTTTGAGAAATATCGAAGTTTTTCCCGCGTCGAACACGAGACGACCCCACCTCATGAGCTTGTGGCAACTTCAGGTCTCATCCTATTGCAAGACTTTGATGGCTGGGGTAATCTTTTGCTCCGCAAGAATATGAATTTGTTTTCGTCAAAGAGTTATTGACTAACGCATAAATAAAGGCGCATCAGATAAAATTGATCGAACTCGTTGGGGTTGGCTTTTCTAGAGCGATTGGTTTGCGTCGACTCAAGATATTTTGAAAATGTTTGGGGCAAACATCGAAGCGAAATCTGCAAAGCAAAAACGCTCAGTCTCCTGAGCGTTTTTGAGCGTCATGTCGTGGATGAAGCAAGTGTCAAATGGCCAGAAAAACTATTGCCCTACCTTTTCATCATAAGCACGCATTAAATCGTAAAACGCCTCTTCGAGGTCTTTGCTTTCACACGAGGCCGTTAGCCAGGCATTAGCGTTGATTTCAGATTTAACCCAAGTTCTTCCGTTGGAGAACAATTCATTAGCGTCGACCTTATTCGACTTTCCATTCGCGGAAAGAGTAATCTCTGAATAGAGCGGACTGAATTCAAAAGTGCCTTCGAACTTAGTTTTCTCTATATTAAATTTCTTTATCCTAATGTGATCACTCTTGAATCTGACCGTCGTAATAGTACTGCTAACGGATGAGTTGCTGTTGCCTTCGCTATATCTAATTTCGCACACAGCAAAATTTTTCGAAGTCGCCGCGTACGAATAGGCACAAAATAGGTTTAAAAATAAACAGATGCCAATTTTCATAAATTCCTTCTTTGAGTGTTTGTTTTTACTTTATTCTTGGCTGGGAGCAAGTTGTCAACAACCTCATGATCTTGGGGTTAAATGAAGAGGAAGCTGCACCAGCAAATCTTTAAATCGTTTGGGAACTCAGAAATTCTAAAAGACCCTTCGATGGCTCGCGTTGCAAAAACCCCTTCAATTTAACTCGATAAGCCCTCAACAAAAAGAGGGTTTTGTTTTTTTGATGAACCTTGTGAAGAAAAGGCATTGATATCGTGCCTTTGTGAAAATTGCTGCTGCGTTTGTAGTAAGACGACTGGATGAATTTAATAGCCGTGTCGTCGGAGAGGCCTCGACCGGTCACCCACAATCATCTATGGAAAAGTGAATCCAGCAAAGGAGGAATATGAGAAATTTAAGTTCATTTAATTTCACCCGCGGCGTTCAGAAAATGGTGCCTCAATCCTTCCTTTACGCAAACGATTTGCAAAAGCAGAAAAAAAACCGACGACAAAGGCAGGAATCAAACACCGCGCCGCTGGAGAAACTCCTCTCGTGCAATGTATTTGCCACCCATTTGTCTTGTCACGTCCGTGACCATTTGGATGTCCATCCAGGTGTGACCGAGCGAGCGCAAATGGTCCACCAGACGCCAGAGGGCCAGCTTCGAGGCGTTGTCGACGTGATGAAACATACTTTCACCCGAAAACAGCCCGTCGATCAGCACTCCGTAGATGCCTCCGACCAGCACACCGTCCCGCCAACATTCAAGACTCAGAGCCTCGCCCGACTCGTACAACTTTTCGTAGGCAGGAACCATGTCAGGCACGATCCAAGTCCCCGTCTGGCCGGGCCTGACTTGTTGCTGACAGGCTCGAACGACTTCCGAAAAGGCCTCATTGAGGGTAAACATCCAGTTGTTTTTCTTGGCAAACTTTTTGAGACTTCGCGGGACGTGAAACTCTTTAAAGTCCAAGACGCCGCGAGGATCCGGGCTAAACCACAAAGGCGGGAGTCCCTCTTGGGGCCACGGAAAAATGCCTTTACGGTAGGCCGAGCGTAAGGTTTCTAGATTCAGGCTTCCGCCAACCGCGACCAATCCTTCTTTTGTTGAGTGCCTGGGATTTGGAAATTCGATGACATCCATCATAGATTCTCATGCTAGCATGAGTTCTGGGTTTGCCGAGTCCGATCTCACGGATGTTGCGGCGTGCAGCCCTTGCCTTTTAATCCTGACTTTGGAACGACTAGGTCCCGATGCGAAAACTTGTCGTTAAAAAATTTGGCGGAACATCAGTTGGAAC
>JBKCUU010000069.1:0-20608 GCA_046318155.1 Bdellovibrio sp.
CCGCACTCCTCCGGCGACAGACGCCTGGCCCCCAGCTCCCCGTAGTGCGTTCAGGGATCCAAAGCTCGCAATGACGGTCTTTGATTTTTCGAAACCCAAGGAGAGAAAGGCCGCTCGTACATCGGTGCATTTTCGACCAAGAGGTCGGGGTCAATCTCGGTGAGGCATTCGCCCCGCCACCAGAGACTCACCTTGCGGCCCAAGGTGATCTCGCCGATCACGGAGGCGTCCAAACCCCAAATCTCAAACTCATTTTGCAACTCTTTGAGCTTGGCGGGCTCGCAAACCAGCAGCATTCGCTCTTGCGATTCAGAAAGCAGAATCTCCTCAGGTCCCATCTGCGCATCACGCAGCGGGACTTTCGAAAGATCCATTTTCATTCCCACTTGACCTTTCGAGGCCATTTCGAAACTTGAACTTGTCAGTCCCGCTGCACCCATATCTTGGATAGCCACGACTAACTTTTTCTGAATGACGGCCAGGCAAGACTCAATCAACAGTTTTTCAAAGTAAGGGTCGCCGATTTGGACATTCGGTTTTTTAGCATCCGAGTTTTCATCAAAACTTTCAGAGGCCATCGCTGCACCGTGAACGCCATCGCGTCCGGTTTTGGCTCCGACATAAACGACCAGGTTGCCGGCGCCTTTGGCTTTCGAAAGTGCCAACTCTTCGCCCGGCAACAAAAGTCCAACCGCCATCGCATTCACCAGAATATTGTTATTGTAAGCCGGGTCAAAATTAGTCTGACCCGTCAAAGTCGGAACGCCGACGCAATTGCCGTAACCACTAATTCCGCGCACCACGCCGTCAATCAAAGTCGTCATCCGCTTTGCCGTGGGCTGGCCAAAACAAAGATAATCGGCGAGCACAACGGGACGCGCGCCCATGGTAAAGATATCTCGCAAAATTCCGCCAACACCGGTCGCTGCACCTTGATAAGGCTCGATAAAACTCGGATGATTATGCGATTCCATTTTGAAGACAACTTTTTCATCAAAACCCAAATCAAGAACACCTGCGTTCTCGCCTTGTGCGGTCACCACTTTTTCGTTGAGTGTCTTGCCAAATTTTTTTAAGTGGGTGCGCGAGCTCTTGTAGCTACAATGTTCACTCCAAAGTGCCGAAAAAAGGGCCCACTCAATCCCTTGAGGCACGCGTCCCAAGAGCTTTGTGATCTGTGCGTGCTCGCCTTCGTTAATGCGATAGGTTTTAAACTTTTGCTTCAGATCGGCTTCACTCATAAGAATCCCCATCCGTCTGTTCCGCCCATCCACGAGTACAAAGCGCGCTCAGGGTGAGGCATGAGTCCCGCCACATTTTTTTTCTTGTTCATCACACCCGCGATCGAGCGAAGCGAGCCGTTCGGTGTGTTCTTGTAGCGCAGCCAAACTTGTCCAGATCCCTCGATGTCATCCAAAGACTCGGGCGAAGCGTAAAATCGACCTTCACCGTGAGCAATCGGGAGACGCAAATTCTTCTCGAGCCCTGCTTTTCCAAAATAGAGATGCGAAGACACGAGCTCAAGCTCGGCCCAATCATCAATAAAGCGTTGACCCGAATTCTGCACCAAAGCTCCGGGAAGAAGTCCGCCCTCAACTAAGACCTGAAAACCATTGCAGATCCCAAGCACAGGTCCGCCTGTCTCCGCGAACTCACGAACTGAAGTCATCACCGGGCTTTTTGCCGACAAGGCGCCCGCCCGCAGATAATCACCGTAGCTAAAACCACCCGGCAAAATCAAAGCCTCGAATGCTTTCAAGTCAAAGCGGTCCAAATGCCAAAGGTATTGGGCTTTAAAACCTTTAGCCTCAACCATTTCAAAAACATCCCGGTCGCAATTAGTTCCGGGGAAGCGAACCACACCGATCGTCTTCATAGCTTTTGAATCTCGAAGGTTTCGATCAAAGGATTATGTAAAACAAATCTTGCAATCTCTTCGGCGCGGCCAAGCGCGTCTGCCTCAGCTCCTTCAATTTCAAGCTCGACAAAACGGCCGACGCGAACACTTTCGGCACTGAGCTTATTCAGACGCAGAGTTTGTTCGACGGCTCGGCCTTGGGTATCCAAGATCACTTCACGGGGCATGATTTTAACACCAAATTTTTGTTTCACTTCAAAACCTCCGATAAACGTTTACAAACTTCTTGATAGGTCTCTGCCACATTTCCAAGGTCGCGCCGGAAACGATCTTTATCCATTTTCTCGCCTGTTTTTTTGTCCCATAGACGGCAACAATCGGGACTAATTTCATCCGCAAGAAGGAGGCGGTTACCTTCACGGCCAATTTCAATTTTAAAATCAACCAATGTCATCCCCGCCTGGTTCATGACCTTTGCCAAAACGTCATTGACCTTTAACGCCATCGTTTTAAGTTGCGGGATCTCGGTCTCTTTGACGATGCCTAACATGAGCGCTTGATCGTCGGACAAAAAAGGATCCGCCAAGGCATCGTTTTTAAAATAAAATTCAACCAAGGGTTTTGCTAAAACTTGACCCTCTTCAATACCAAATTTTTTAGCGGTAGAACCGGCCAGGACATTTCGAACGACGACTTCCAGCGGAATGATCTCGACTTTTTTTACCAGTAATTCGGTGGGACCTAATTGCTTGATCAGATGCGTGGGCACACCGTTTTTTGATAAGTGCTCAAACAAAAGTGCTGTCATTCGTAAATTGAGAGCACCTTTGCCTGCAAACGAGCCTTTTTTGAGAGCGTTAAAGGCCGTCAGGCTGTCTTTATACTCAACCACCACTTCGCTCTGAAGCTCGGTCGAGTAGATTTTTTTGGCTTTTCCTTCGTACAAAAGTTCTTTTCTCACCTAAAGCACCTCAAGTCGTCCGACTCTTTTTCTGAACATCCTATTTATTTAAACCTCGTGCTCTGAAACTGTTTGCCTTAAAGGACGCGTTTCAAAATCGTCTTGATACTTTTCTTATTTCGGTCACCTTTAAAAATCCGGTCGACCTCCTTGGCTTTGAGCAAGCGCTTAAGCTCTGGATCCGACAAAATCTTATGTTTCAAGTGATCGCCTCTCCCCATCGAGTGGCAGAGTCTTTGAACATGATAGTAGGCCAACTCGCGGTCCAGACCTTTCTCAACCAACGCCAGCAAAACCTGCGAGCTAAAAACTTGGCCTTGGGACAGATCAATGTTGTCTTGCATCCGTTTTTTACTCACTTCCAAACCTTCAAGCAAAATTGCCATTCGGTGCACGGAATAATCCGTCAAGATGAAGGCATCCGGAAAGATCACCCGCTCGACAGAAGAGTGTGAGATATCTCGCTCATGCCAGAGTGCGACGTCTTCAAGCGCCGCTTGCGCATAGCTTCGAAGAAGCCTGGAGATCCCTGTGATATTCTCGGCGCTGATTGGATTTTTCTTATGAGGCATCGCCGATGAGCCTTTTTGACCTTTGGTAAAACCCTCAGTCACCTCAGCCACCTCGCTTCGCTGCAAATGTCTGAGCTCGATCGCCAAACGCTCAAGACCTGTTCCGATCATTGCCAGAGCAATAAAAACCTCAGCGTGCCGATCACGAGGAACGACCTGCGTCGCCACGGTTTCGGGTTTAAGTTTGAGCAGGCGCCCGACCCGGACTTCGACTTCCGGGGGCTGACTCGAGTAGGTACCCACTGCACCCGACATCTTGACGATGCCGACTTGCTCTAAGGAGAGATCAAGGCGCTGCCGGTTGCGCGAAAGTTCTGCAATAAACCCCGCCATCTTAAGTCCAAAGGTGGTGGGCTCGGCAAACATGCCGTGGGTGCGCCCCGCGCACAGCGTTTCCGCATGACGGCGCGAAAGGCTTTTCATGGAACGTTCCAAAAAATCCAAAGAACGCCCCAGCACGACACCCGCCTCGCGAATCTGTAAACTCAGCGCCGTATCAAGTACATCCGAGCTGGTCATGCCAAAATGAATAAAGCGGCCCCACTCGCCGACATTTTCGGCCATGTTCGAGACAAAAGCGATCACGTCGTGCCTGGTTTCACGCTCAATTTCTAAAATGCGCTTTGTCGAAAATTTAGCCTTTGCTGCAATTGCCTTAGCTGCCGCTCTAGGAATGATGCCAAGTCCAGCCTGAGCTTGCGCGACGGCGATTTCAACTTCCATCATTTTCGAGAATCTTGCATCGGAGGTCCAAAGAACGCCCATTTCAGGCCGGGTGTAGCGCTCGATCACGTCGGAAGTCCTTTCAGTTCACGTTTTTTTTCTGAGTTCTTCTCGCTTTTTCCACCAAACCGAAAGCAGAGACAAAACTTTTTCTTCGGATTTGAAAAGGGCGTTAAAGCCCAATCCATTCCAAGTTTCACTTGAATGCAAAATTAAGTTTTCAGCGGAGCTGGCTTGAAATGTCAAAAGATCATGGGCTCCGTACAAGGGCTGGCGCGGAGGCCCCAGCTCGCGGTACGTTCGTTCAGCCGACAAAGGCTCTTCGGCCTTCATCGGTTTAACTGTCACAAATTTTTGTTCAAGCAGAGACAAGATCTTTTCGAGCTGCTCGGACAAATAATTTTTTTGTAGGCGTTGATTGGCAGGGATACGAATCCACGCATCGAGCAGATCTGGACTGGGACTTTTTTGCAGAATCAAAAGGTTGTCGTGTGTCCACGGCAAATCCAGGTCGCGCACCCAAACCGAATGGAACGGCAAGATCTCACGCTCGGGGCAGGCCGCAAGGCGAAGTCGAAACCGCGTCCAAACCCATTGCGGCTTCATTACACCTTGCGGAAAAAGCTTTTCTTGCAGGAGCGACGACAAAAAAGCCGTCTCTTCACCATTCAAGCACCAGACCAGTTGATCAAAAGTTAAAATTTCGGTCGTTTGCGAGGATTTCAAACGAAACTGCAAACCCTTGAGTTGGCGCCTCTCTTCTTTTGCCAAATCTAAGAGAGTCCGATTTTTATGCACAGTCACGCCTCGGCGGGCGCACCAATCCAAGGATTGCTGAAGCCCAGGCCGCGTCACGGGACGAACCCAAAAATCGCCATCAAGTGCCAGCATAAATCCTGAGGTCAAACCCTCAGGAAATGGACGGTACGAATTGGCTGCCAAACTTGCGGCCAAATGGACCAACCAAGATTGAGCAAGACTTTGGCTCATCCAATCCGAAAGACTTTTGACTTTGCCATCTCGAAAATCGCGAAAGGTCGCCAGCACTGCCAGCGGCAAGCCTAACTTCTCGAGACGATTTTTCGTCAACGGACTCTTCATCTCGAGGGGGCCCGAACTCAAAACGAAGGCGGCCCCTTCAGCTTGATTGTGAGGTGGATCATCTTGATGAATGCGTTCTTGCGCAACGGGAGGCAGGCCCGATAAGAAAACACCAAACGGTCCTTCTTCATCTTCAGGAGCTGAGCTTCCAAGGTCCTCACTCACATCAATCAGCACGACCGGTATTTCATTTTCTTTTAAGCGACAGGCTAAACTTTGTCCTCGCCCAAAAGCGGACACAATCACGACAGGAGAATGAGTCATGATCGACTCCCGACACTAAGATCCATCCGCTGGGCCCATTCTCGCAAAAGGCGTTGCTCGAGCCTCGCCGCGCGCTCGGTTGTCACTGTCCAGTCCCGAGAGCGGGGAAGACGAGCTTGCAAACACCTTTGCCCGGCATCCATCTCGGCATTAACCTCATGAATGGTGACTCCCATTTCTGATTCTTCTTCAAAACATCGCTCAAGCGCTTTTGCTCCGGTAAATGCTGGAAGCAGACTGGGATGGACATTCCAAACTCGGCCCGTCCATTCTTTGATAAAATCGGCGGGCAGTATTCGCATAAATCCGACTAAAAATATTTTCTGAATTCCGCGCTGCTTAAGTTCTTTGCTTAAAAGGGTCCAATTCTGATCCTTTTCAAGAACAAGCGTGGGAATCCCGGAACGACGCGCCTTCAAAAGTCCTGCGGCTTTGGCCCGCGAACTAACAACCAAGCGCAAATCAAGATCTCCCAAAAGATCCATCAACGCTTGCGCTGTCGAGCCTCTTCCCGAGAGAAACAAGGCCCAGCGACACTTCACGGGTGCACCCCGCCCAGATCGAAGGTTCGAAATCCCTGACTCTCGACAATCGTCTGCGCGGATAAGTAGGAACTCTCGGGCAGGATCAGAACAAACCCAACACCGCAATTAAGAGTCGTGCGCATCTCTTCATCGCTCATTCCGGTGCGCCGTTGAACTTCAAGAAAGGGTTCCGGCAGATCCCAAGTTTTAGGCGCCCACTTGAGATGCTCAGGTAAAACGCGTGGAATGTTTTCAATGCCGCCGCCTGTGATGTGAGCCGCCGCGTGAACTTCAATTTTTTGAGTTTTGAGGGCCTGTACGAGCTCAACATACAGCGCGGTGGGCTTTAGCAGCTCTTCTTGCCAAGCATCCAGATCCGCTTCAAAAACTTTTCGCAAGAGACTGTAGCCGTTCGAGTGAAACCCCGAGCTCGAAACTCCAAGCAAGCGGTCTTTAGCCTGAACGCGGTGGGCGCCCCAAGCCTGCTCCTCATCGACCACTCCGACCGCAAAGCCGGCGCAATCAAAGTGACCGGGCTTATAGACCCCAGGCATTTCGGCAGTTTCTCCGCCAACCAACGCACAGTTCGAATCCGCACAGGCTTTTTTGACACTCGATAAAAACTGCTTCGCGGCTTCAAGGTCCAATTTGCCGACAGCGTAGTAATCCAAAAACAGTAAGGGATCACCGCCCGTACAAATCAAATCATTCAAGCACATCGCGACCAAGTCTTGACCGACACCCGTGTAGTTTTGGTATTGAGCGGCGACGAGAACTTTTGTTCCGACACCATCCGTGCACGTCACCAAGCAGGGCTTTTTTAAATGTGAAAAAGGAAATCGAAACAACGAAGCAAATCCGCCAATCCCATCAACGATTTTTTCTGAATGCGCAGACTTGAAGGATTTTGGTGACGACTCAGAAACGAGCCAGTCGACCAGGGCATCGCCTGTGTCAACATCGACTCCAGCGGCCTTGTACTGAGTCCGATTCATCAATCCCCCTGGAAGAGTTTCAAAATGTAACGGCAAAACTTGAGTCCGTCGATGCGAATCCCGCCCATGACGGCGCTTGTCATAGGCAAAAAAGCTAATTCCGTGTTTCTGTCCCCAAATTTTTGCGAAAAAAGTCGATCGTAGACCCAAGCTCCAAAACTTGGTTGGATCGCTTTTGGGTGCCGTGCCCCTCATCCGCAAAGATGATCAGCGACCCTGGAATCTCTTTGGCCTGCATCTCTTGGTAAAAAGAAACCGCTTCGCCCACGGGGACTCGGGGATCCTCTGCACCTTGAATAATCATCAGCGGACTTTTAAGCAACGCAAGATGAGTCACGGGCGAGAGCTCCAGCAAGGCCTCTTTATCCTTCTCAGGGTCACCATACTCAGGCGTTCTTAGAGCGCGGCGATAAGGAGCCGTGTTTTGCAGGAATGTCACCAGATTACTCATCCCCACAAGCGCAACGCCAGCATCATAGCTTCCGGCAAACTTCGTCATGGCAAGCAAAGTCGAATAACCCCCGTACGACCAGCCCATGACACCCAGCTTTGGCGTTTTTCCACCAACGGCAAAAATCTTTTTAAGTTCGGTGGCTGCGTCTTGAATATCCGTGATGACTTTTAGTCGCTTGGGCCCGTTATCACTGTGAAGCCACATTTGCCCGTAACCTTCGCTCCCTCGCACGTTTGGCTCGACAAAAATAAATCCTTCATCCACAAAGAGCTGAGCAAAAACCGAAAACCCGGGAAGGCTCTGACCCTCGGGCCCTCCGTGAAAATGAACAACCACGGGGCACAGCCGCCGATCACAAGCAGAGGGCTTACGTACAAACATGGGGATCTTAGTTCCGTCCCGAGCTGTGTACTCCATGAGCTCAGCGCGCACGAATCTTTTTGTATCAACCTCGGGTAAACTTGGGATCACCCAGCGAGTGATCTTTTTGGTGACGAAATCAAAACTAAAACTGGCTCGCGGTGCTTGCGCAGTTTCGACCGCCACCATCATCTGGCGGCCATCTCGAGTCATAGATCCCGAAAAAGTATGATCCGCGCCCTCAGGGAGTGGCACTTCGATTTTTTCGAGCGTTTTTGCATCCAGCACGTGCAGCTTCATATACGCATTTTGATTGGCCACAAAACTGACGTGCTTGCGTGCTTGATCGATACCCACAGAGATGACGTCGCCCTTTAATCCAGGAGCCAGCGGCCGCTCTTTGCCATTATACCAGTGGTAGATGGCGCGGAATTCTCCTCGCGGAGTGATTAAAAAATACTCTTTTTCACGTGGACCATAAAGAACCTGGTACTCTTGATTTTCACCCTGGCCGAACAAAGGCTGCAGCTGGCGCTTGTCGAGCGAATACTCATAAACTTCGTTCGCGGTATTGGTGATTTGCAAACTCAAAAGTAGACGACCGTCAGGTCTAAAATCCAAGACAGTCCAGAATCCTTTTTGCGAGAACACCAATTCTTTTACTTGGGTTTTTAAGTTGAATCGATAAATCGCGTACGAGTCGGCCTCAATATCATTGGCGCGAAAGTAAACCCACTGCGAATCGAGACTGGTAAACTCAAAAATGGTCTGAACTTTTTTGGTGTGCTGGATGAGCTTAAGAGCACCGCCCTCAGCGGGTTGGTAATAAAGTCCTGGATGCTCTTCGCCATTGCGATCCCTCGAAATGATGAGGTATTGGCCATTGGGCGTGATGTCTTGCAGTTGCGTTTGATCCTCACCGCCGGTCATCTGAACCGGGAATCCTTCGGGTCGGTCGAGTTTCCAAATTTGCGATACGCCCGTGACACGCCAAGAGAAATAAAGACGCTGACGATCAGGATGAATCATCCCCATCCCGGGAGCTCTGATATCAAGGAGGGATTGGATTTTTCGGCTCAGCTGAGGTTCAAGCGGTGGCGGTGCAAATTTTTGCAGGGTCTGCCGACTCACGGACTCAGCACCGAAACCTTTGTAGCCCCTCTCTCTTGGCTCAACACTCGAACAACCCAGACCTAGAATCAAAAACCCAAGAAGCAATCCCCGTGTCCCATTCATGTGAAACTCCTCGTTAAGACTCAAAGCCTAAACCCTCGCCGTCACAAGGCAAAAGCTTTTTGCTGCCGATGAGCGTCGCCATCTGTCTCAAGATGAGACAGGGCAAAATCCAGCCTTTTCAATCGGTCTCAAAATTCCGATTCTAGACGCATATGAAATCACTCATGACCGCTCTTGTTTCATTGTTTTTTTTGGCTCCCACGGCCCAAGCTTTCGATGACGCCTTCGCGCCTCGAGGTTTCAAATGGAGTGCCCCTGAATTACAAAAACCTCAGCTCGTTGCACAAGCCGATGGCGACGATGCGTACGATCCCTTTTCTGATTATAGCGAATTCGATGAAGCCAGCGACGAAGAAGCGGACATCAATTTTTTTCGTAACGGACGGTTTTTTGTTTTAGGCTTTACCGGCGGAATGCGCGCGTTCACCGATAATCTCGACAAGCTGTACGGATCGGGACCTAGCTACGGATTTTTCATGTCGTTCTTTTTTGATCTGCGCTTTGCCTTACAAGCCGGCTTCGTGACGGGTGATTACGCCTACGAACTCGGAACGGCGAACGGCAAAACCACGGGCAATGTGTCCATGACATTTCTGGACGTGTCTTTAAAGTATTATTTGAACACTCAAAACGTCACACGTGGTCTTGCAGATCTCAATCCCTACATGATGGGCGGCATCTCGCAGACCTATCGGACGCTCACGATTTCGGGCACGGGCGATAGCGCGCGGGATGCAACCATGGGCATGCACATCGGCGGGGGTCTTGAAATTCCACTGATGCGCAAGAAAGCGTTCTTCGGAATTCAGGGTCTTTATCGCTATTTCAACTTTAAGGATGAGAACCAAGCCTTGATCGATCCGGTCACGCAGCTCCCCACAACGGTCAAACCCACGGGCGACTCGTACGACGTGATGGGAAGCATCGGTCTCAACTTTTAATTAAAAGATCCAACTTAATATTTGCAGGACAAACGCAATGCCGACCGTCATCGGTACGACCCACTTCATGGCACTGATCCAGTACGGATACATCGAAACACTTTCGACCAAATCCCGATCCACAAAGTTTTTTTCACGTTCACTCTTCGAAAGGCCGTGCATGACCGCGTAGGCCAGTGCGGCCGCAATCAACGGAAGACAGAGGTTAATCAAGATAAAATCCAGAGTCTCGAGTGTCCGGTTGCTACGTGAAGCCTGAGCGAGATCCGATGAAAACGCGGGGATCATCGCCAGACCCAGAACCAAAGCGCCCGAAATCCAGGTGGCCTTTGAACGCGGGACCTTTCTCCAATCCATCGTGTTCGACACAATCACTTCAAGCAGTCCAATACTCGCGCTGAGCGAAGCCAAATAAAGGCAAAGAAAAAACATCACTCCGAACCAAGGCCCAC
Organism: Bdellovibrio sp.; assembly: GCA_046318155.1. GTDB lineage: Bacteria > Bdellovibrionota > Bdellovibrionia > Bdellovibrionales > Bdellovibrionaceae > JAHBUS01. Next base: position 10,442 of record JBKCUU010000069.1, read on the forward strand.
CCGGAAGCGAGAGCAAAAAGCGGGGCAAAGATTCGAACAAGAGACCGGGATCCTGCAGCGTCTGATGACTAACCGAGAGCGCAACCGGAAAGATCACAAGTCCTGCAACCAATGACAAAAGGGTATCGAGCAGCGTGATCCGAAAGGCTGCCGTGGGAACATGTTCTTTTTCTGACAAGTAAGATCCAAAGGTCACCATTGTTCCAAATCCCACGCTTAAGGTAAAGCAGACGTGACCCACCGCAAACAGCAGTGACTGCAGGGTGAGCTTTGAAAAATCGGGGTAAAACAAAAAGCGAAGAGCATCTAGCGCTGTCGGCAGCGAAAGCGTTTTCACGACCAAAACAACCATCAAGATCGCAAAAGCCGGCATCAAAGCCCCGACCCATTTCTCGAGACCTTCTTGAACACCCTTCAGAACAATCACGATCGACAAAATCAAGTGAACGCTCGCAAGACCCATTTGCAAAAAGCCATTCGACGTCAGGACACCCAAGGTGATTTGCGATTCCAGACCAAATCTTGAGAGCCCTTCAATCATGAACTGCACGAGAAAATGCAAAACCCAGCCGCTAATCACAGCGTAGTAAGACAACACAACAAGACTCAAGAGAACCGAAAGACGCCCAACCCAACGGTACCGAGACTTGGGCGTTCCGGGCTCGAGCAGACTGGTGGCCATCATGACGGAGCGGCGCTTGGACTTACCAAGCAAGAGTTCACCGATCAAAAGCGGAAGTCCCATAATTAAGGCTAAAAAAACATACAGAAGAACGAAAGCCCCTCCGCCATTTTCACCCACAACATACGGAAAGCGCCAGAGATTTCCAAGGCCAAACGCCGAGCCAACGGCGGCCATGTAAAATCCAAATCTGGTTTTCCATCCCGCCCTGGTCATTGTTTATGCGCCTCGGTTCTTCATGACAAAGATCCGGATCGGAAGACCCCAAAGCTCAAAACGCTCTTTCATATTTTTGATCAAAAAGCGGCGATAGGAGTTGTCAACACCCTCTGGTCGATTGGCAAAAGCAATGAAAGCGGGGGGCGTCTGATTGGTTTGCGTCAGGTAATAAAACTTCACATCCGTGATTCCAAATACCGGCGCCGGAGCCTTGCGAATCGTTTCAAAGAAAAACTCATTGAGTTTTGAGGTCGGAATGCGGGTTTCAAATTTTTCTCGGACCCACTCAATCTTTTGTAAGAGGTCCAAAAGCCCAGTCCCGGTCTTGGCGCTGGTATAGACCACCGGCACGTCCGTAAAGAAGTGAAACGTGCTCTCAACTTGAGTCTGAAATGTTTTACGGTAATCAGCGACTTGATTGCGGCCCAAATCCGATTTATTCGCCACTAAAATGACGGCTTTGTGATCTTCTAAGATCGTTTGCATGATGCGGGCATCTTGATCGGTCGGCCCTAAGGTTCCATCCACGACCAACAAAACAAGATCAGCCTTGCGGATTGACTCGTGCGATTTAAATGCCGAAATAATCTCCAGGCCCTCATCTCGCTTGGCACTCTTACGAAGCCCGGCTGTGTCGACAAGCACGTACTGACGGTCGTTGTACAAAAACGGCGTGTCAACGGCATCAATCGTGGTTCCGGCGATTTCAGACACGAGCATGCGGTTCTCACCCACCAGGGCATTGACCAAAGACGACTTGCCGACATTAGGTTTGCCGACGATGGCAATGCTTAAACCCTCAAGTCGGCCACTGGTTTGTTCAGGCAAATTCTGATGTATCCATTCAAGAACTTCAGCAACACCTCGGCGCTGCTCAAAAGAACAACCGACGACGTCCACACCAAATTCATAAAACTCGGCGGTGCGGATCTCATCTTCATGCTGGCTATCAATTTTGTTGGCAATGAGTAAAAATGGTTTGCCGCTTGATTTGGCAATTCGCAAAATCTCACGGTCTTCAGGAACAAGTCCGTCACGGCCGTCAACGACGGCCAAGAGCAAATCCACCGTCCCTAAAAAGTCCGTGACCTGCTCACGAATTAACTTTGAAAATGTATCGTGGGCCTCGGTAATGCCGCCCGTGTCGATTAAGTCAAAGTTTTTACCCCAAACTGACGCCGTCTCGACGATGATGTCCCGGGTCACCCCACGCTGATTCTTAACAACACTCTTACGCGAATCCGTTAAAATATTGAAGAGGGTCGATTTTCCTACATTCGGTCGACCAATGATGGCCACCTTTGACAGCAGCACATCACTCTTTGATAACAACATAACCAAGCTCCTTCATCAACCGCCCATTTTCGAACCACTCTTCACGAACCACGACATCAAGACTTAAAAACACTTTATGACCCATCAATTTTTCGAGATCCTTACGAGCGGACATCCCAATTTTTTTGATGAGGGTTCCGCCTTTGCCAATAATAATTGGCTTATGGCTTTCTTTCGAAATGACGATCTCGGCATAAATCTTTGTGAGTGCCGGATCCGTCTCTTCAAACTTGGTAATTCGAACAGCAAGTTGGTACGGAATTTCTTGTTGCAACTCTTCAAAGCATTTTTCGCGAACAATCTCGCAGGCCAACTCTTTTATCGTATGCGGTGTATAAGAATCAGTATCGTAAAGAGGTGCGGGACTCTCGGGAAGCAAGGCTTTGGCCGTCGTCACGAAACTGCGGCGAAACTCGGTCATGTCGCGTGTCCAAGAGTTTGAAAACTCGATGATACTGACCGAGGGGTACTGCTCGCGAATTTCAGTTCTCAGCCGTTCGCGGCGATGAGTTTTTTCGACCAAGTCAACTTTCGTCAAGATCGCGAACCAAGGCTTTTTGCTCGCGACAACCAATTCAAGAATTTTGTCGAGGTTTTCTTTTTTATCTTCATCCAGATTAAAAACGGCGCACAACGCATCGCTTGACTGAATGACGTCTTCAGCTTCTTTTTGCAAAAACGAGTTGAGACCCTTACCTGCTTTTAGCACACCAGGAGCATCAACCAAAACAATTTGCGAGTCTTTATCCTGCAAAAAACCCATCATCCGGCGGCGGGTCGTTTGCGGCTTGTCGGTAACGATCGAGACTTTTTCTTCAACCAAGTTATTAAGAAGCGTACTTTTGCCCGCATTGGGTTGGCCAATCAGGCCTAAGAATCCTGCGCGATAACTCATAAGGGACTTCCTTTGGAACTTTTCCAGATTTCGAGTGCGAGTCTTGCCGCTTCTTGTTCAGCGACTTTTTTTGACTTACCCAGTGCTTTTGCCACTGTCCGATTTTTGATTTTCACTTCGACTTCAAAAGTCCGGTCATGCGCCGGCCCCGTTTCGCTCATCAAACAGTAAGACGGAGCTTCTTTCAGCAGGCCTTGGACTTCTTCTTGAAGCTTGGTTTTATAGTCAGCGCTAAAGTCATCCGTCGGATTCATGTCTAAAATCAGCGGCCTAAAGTGAACGTGCGCAACGCCCTTGGCCGCCTCAAAACCCGAATCCATGAAGATGGCGCCAATCAGAGCTTCATAAACGGACGCGAGCAAACGCGGCTTTTGATCGCCGCCCGTCTGGATTTCACCTTTGCCCAGCTGCATGTCTTTGTGAAGATCCAGCGATTTGGCAATACCAGACAAGACGGTTTCGTTCACGAGGCTGGCGCGCTTTTTCGAGAGATTCCCTTCGCCATCGACAGGAAACAGTTCCATCAAGAGTTCACTCAAAACCAGATCCAAAACAGCATCGCCCAAAAATTCGAGCTTTTCGTTATGCCCCTTGGAAGATTTTGCTTCGAAGAAAAATGACTTATGTGTCAGCGCCTGCTGAAGCAACTCAGGCCGCTTGAACTTAAAGTTGAGTTTGGCTTCGACATTAGACATAAGACCCTCGCAAGACGCCTTCAAGACGAGGGCTGTTTTTGACAACCACTTCATCGATGCGAACTTTAAACTCACCACGTGCGGGCGGCACTTCATTCAAAAGAACGGTCCAGTAGTCACGAGTGACGCCTTGAGGCGTTTTCGAATCCCTAAGCCCGAGCGCCCACTTCTCGCGGCCAACTTGCTTCAGAGCTTCGGACTGATAACGATGCAGACTGAGCTCACGCAGTCTTTGGGCCCGCTCTTTTCGAACGTGAGGATAAATTTGCGGCATGAGAGCGGCTTTTGTCCCCTTGCGCTCGCTGTACGGAAACACGTGCAGGCGCGTCCATGGCGTTTCAGCCAAAGTTTTATACGTGTCTTCAAATTGCGCATCAGTTTCAGTCGGAAACCCCGTGATCACATCCATCCCAACAAACGCACCGGGGATTTTTTTTTCGATGTTGTTTAAGGATTCGATGACTTCTTTTTGAGTGTAATTGCGCTTCATGCCCGCCAGCACTTCGGTATTCGCACTTTGGATGCTCATATGCAGGTGCGCGCACATCCTGGGGTCTTGGTACAGATCTAACAAGCGCGGAGTGACTTCAACGGGTTCAAGACTGGTCAATCGGTACCTAGGAACCTTCGTCATTTTCAGCAAGGCCTCGAGTAAATCCTCAAGACGAGCACCGCCAGGCTGCGAGGGGTCTTCGTAATCACCAATATGAACGCCGGTCAGAACGACTTCTTCAAAACCCTGGGCCGAAATTTCGTTCACTCGGCGAACTAAATCCATGACCGGAATACTTCGACTCTTACCGCGCGCGTAAGGAATAATACAGTAGGAGCAAAATGAGTTGCAACCATCTTGGATCTTAACAAACGCACGGGTATGGGACTCTTCAAGCCCTCCACCTTCTTCCAGGTCGTCTTTACGAAAGATGTTAGACTTAAAAACTCGCTCTTTCAGTTGACCTTTAAAATATTGATCAACGTAAAATGGAAGCAAACCTTTGTGCGAATTGGCGATCACAAGATCAGCCCCCGGGAGATTCTCAAAGGCCCCGGTGTCGACTTGGGCCGCGCAGCCCGTGACAACGATCAAACTGAGAGGCGATTGCGCTTTGATTTTGCGGATGGTCCGCACGGCTTCTTTTGTCGCTTCGGCAGTCACGGCGCAGGTGTTGAGCACGTGAATCTTGGGATCATTTGAATCGAGCTTGAGCCCCGAACGGATCAGATTTTTTTGCAAGAGTCCGGTGTCATAGGTATTCACCTTACAACCAAAGGTATGGACTTGAAACTTTAGAGAATCCATCCTCCTCCCATCAATTGCTTATCGCGATAAAACACAGCCGCTTGGCCCGGAGTGATCGCCCGCTGAGGTTCAGCAAACTCGACACGCAGCTTTTCGCCCGCACGATAAACTTTGGCAGGACTCCCCTTATGGGTGTAGCGAATCTTAACGTTGAGCGTTTCGCCATCCTGCACGTGATGGAGAAAATGAGGATTCTCGACCAACAGCTCTTGTCCAAACAGGTATTGCTCGTCACCAACCCAAACGGTATTGGTCTCGGCCTCAATTTTAAGCACAAAAAGCTTTTCGTGGTGATCCATCCCAAGACCTTTGCTCTGCCCGTAGGTGTAATGATGAATCCCTTGGTGCTCAGCCATCGTCAAGCCAGACGGGTAACGTTTGATCAAACCCCGTCTTTGATGAAGGACTTTCTCTGGCACCTGTTCTTCTAAAAATTTGCCATAGCCTTTGTCGCCGACGAAACAAATCCCGACCGAATCTTTCTTTCGCGCATTCAAAAGTCCAAAGCGCTCGGCTTCAAGTCGAACTTCGGGCTTCTTTAAGTGCCCGATCGGAAATAAAAGTTTAGGCAGAATGTCTTTGTTTAACGTGAACAAGAAGTAGGTTTGATCTTTCCACGAGTCTTCACTGGTTTGAATGCTGGCCTCGCCATTTTGAGCTTGAACGACTTGCGCATAATGGCCGGTCGCCAAGAAATCACACTCAAGCTCGTTCATTTTTTGAATCAAATGATCAAACTTTAAAAATGTATTGCAGTCGACACAAGGAAGCGGCGTCTTGCCTTGCAGATAGTTGGCGATAAACGGGTCAATCACGGCCGCACGAAATTTGGCCTCGCAATTCAAAACGTAAAAAGGGATTCCAATTTTATCTGCCACCGAGCGAGCGTCGTCGACGTCAATCGACGAACAGCAAGTACCGCTCCCCTCTTGAATATCGCAAGAGCTGTAATCCCAGACCTGCATCGTGGCGCCGATGACCTCATAGCCTTGCTCAACCAAGAGCGCGGCCGCAACCGAGCTGTCGACGCCGCCGCTCATGGCGACCAAGACGCGGCCTTTGCGTTGAGCTTGAGCGAGTCTGTATGAATCAGGGAGAAAGGTCATAAGAAGCTCCGTTTGTCGAAAGCGTTCTGAGGTGCGCGACCGTTTTTTGAAGCGTCAAAAGGAAACTTTCGACTTCTTGAAAGGTGGTTTCCCAGCCCAAACTGATCCTCAGAGAGCTCTGGGCTTCTTCGCGAGAAAGCCCCATGTTCAAGAGTACCGGACTGGGCTCGGGATTGCCACTCGAACAAGCGGCTCCCGTCGAAACGGCATAACCTTTCAAGTCCAGACTCATCAACAAAGTTTCACCATCGACACCCGGAATCACAAGACTCGAGGTGTTTGGAAGCCTTGGGCCATTCTTCGCGGTCACTGTCGCTCCTGGAATGTCGCGCAAAATGCGAAGCTCGAGGTAATCGCGCAGTTCACTCATGACCTCGGTCTTTTCGATTGTTTGCGGCAAGCGGCGCGCTTGAACTCCCAAGGCAAAAATGCCCAGCGTGTTTTCGGTTCCACCGCGGCGCTGGCGCTCTTGTCCGCCACCATGAATGAGAGATTCATAGGGCGAATTTCGTTTAACAAAAACAAAACCGGTCCCTTTGAGCGAATAGAATTTGTGCGCCGAAAAGCTGGCGTAATCGACATCCAGTTCTTTGAGATTGATGGCAACTTTACCCAAAGCCTGAACGGCGTCACAGTGAAACAGCGCACCCACTTTGTGAGCTTGGGCCGCGATTGCCTTAATCGGAAACACCGTTCCCGTCTCGTTGTTGGCGAGCATCACGGACACGAGCGCCGTTTTTTCAGAGAGGTGCTGGACCAAAAACTCGAGATCCAACTGGCCATTGCGGCTGACCGGGATGTAGTGAACAATCGCGCCTAAAGACTCGAGATATCGAAATGTATTAATCACGCTTGGGTGCTCGACTTGAGAGGTGATAAATTCATTTCGCAATGATGTTTTTGCGACAAGATCAAACACGGACTTAATGACCGTGTTGTTGCTTTCTGAACCGCCGCTGTTAAAAACAATTTCGAGGGGATGACAGCCCAGCTGTTTTGCAATTTCTTGGCGCGTTTCGCGAAGCACAGTCTTTGGTGCCCGACTTGCCCAGTGAATCGAACTGGGATTGCCAAACTCTTGCAAAAAAGTCGGCACGGCCGATTGTACATCCGCCGAAAGTCCAGTTGTGGCATTGAAGTCGAGATAAACCCTTGATTTAGCTTCCATTTCAGAAATGACGTCTAGCATAATGCTGGGGCCCATACAAGGACATTAACCCCCCCTGCCTGCACCTCACTTTTTACAAAGGTTTTTAACAGGAAATTCCGATAGATAAGCATGGGATACCCCGTTCTCGCGGACCATTTTTTTCAGGACCAGCGCCCCACCCGTGAGTTTTTTGCACGGCTCAAAGAGCGTGGGCCGTGGAGCCCTTCACTTTTGCCCATATACGAGTGGCAAGGAATTCTCTTTGTGGCGTTTAGCAATTTAGACGATGTGGCCATTGCTCAGGACTGGTGCCCCGTTCAAGCTAACCCGAGCTTGATGATGGAACTCTATTTTGATCTCACCACCGAAGCCTCGGTGATCCAAGACCCGGCCGCCCTCGAATTGCTGGCGGACGAGGCACCCACGGTGCCGCCCGGAGCTCCCAGCGAAGACGACTTTGGCGGTCTCGATTTGTCCCCCGACGAAGAAAAACTCAAGCCGCAGGCGAGCGAAAAAACTGAACCGGCGGTGGACTTAACCGCACTCACGAAGGCAACGCCGCCGCCGCCGCCGCTTCCCGAATTCGATGATCTTTCACTGACGCCAAATCCAGCGACCTCTGCAACTCCTCTACCCGCAGCAGGCGGGCTCTTGCCAGATTCATCCGTCGAAACCGAGCTGTGGAGTAAAATGTCGCAGTATTTTGAGGCTTCGATGATTTGTCTTTTTCAAAAAGGGCAAGTTCTTCCTGTCAGTTGGTCACCGAACTTGAAGAACGGGCCCGCTCAGGCAAAGACGTATTCAACGCTTAAAGCGTCACCCTTTCGGATCGTGGCCCGAACTCAAAAGCCTTATCACGGGTACCTGGTTCCCAATGAAATCAGCGATACGTTCTTTCGTGAATGGACGCAAGGCACATACCCCGAACACTTGACGATGAGTCCGATCTTGTCCGGCGAATTGATTGTTGGCTTCTTGATGGGCTGGGGAAAATCATCAGCCGGAACAAAAGACGCGCTCACACTTTGCGAAACCTCAGCAAAACAAATCAGCTCTCTCGCGCTGAAATACGCCGAAACGAATTTCGTGGCCGCTTAAAGCTTTTGCCAAGCCAAGTGACGCCGCAAACCCGAATCCACTTTTGAAATTTTGAGTGTTATTTTGTTTCTGGCCCTAGGCCAATACTGAACGGGTACACGCTCGGGCCACTCGATCAAGACCAGGGATTCTGGATCTTCAAGAATATCCCATAAGCCGATCGACTCAAGCTCGTCGGCACTTTCAAGGCGGTACAGATCAAAATGATCGATTTTTTTTAGCGAAGATTGCATCGCATGATGAAGCGCAAACGTGGGCGAGACGGCTCCCTCAAATCCATAGAGACGCGAAAGTCGCTTCACGAACTCGGTTTTGCCCGCGCCCATGTCCCCAGAAATCAAAACAATTTCATTTCCTTGCAAAGACTTTTGAAAGAGCTGGATCCAACTCTGAAAAGACTCAAGATCTGAAATTTCAACAGAGCCGGAGGAGCCCAGCATTAACGCGATTCCAAGATGCGCGCCATCTTCGCGACGGACTCTTGCAAACCCCACTCAAGTGAATAGCAAATCAAGGAGTGGCCGATATTGACTTCTTCAAGAAAAGGCAGTTTTTTTATTGCGCGTGTCGTTTTCAAATCAAGACCGTGACCCGCATGCACTTGCAAACCTAAGTCATTTGCCGCTTCTGCGGCCGCTTTCAACCGAGCCCATTCTTTGGCTCGCCGAGCCCCTTTAAGCAAAACCCAGTGGCCCGTGTGAAGTTCAACCGCCTCGGCGCCCATCTCGTAAGAGGCCTCGACTTGTTCAATCGACGGCTCAATAAACATCGAAATTTCGATTCCGATCCGCTGCAAACGATCCACCATGGGACCCAGCGTAGATTTCATTTTTTGAACATCGAGGCCACCTTCGGTCGTGAGTTCTTCGCGCTTTTCTGGCACGAAGCAGACCCACTCAGGCTTATACTTGAGCGCTTTTTTAACCATCTCGGGGGTTGCGGCCATTTCAAGATTGATCGGCGCCGGACGATTTTGTGTCAACAGCTTGACATCCATTTCTTGAATGTGGCGGCGGTCTTCACGCAAGTGAATGGTGATCTGCTGGGCGCCACCTTTGACCGAGAGACGTGCGATCGACAAAAGATCGGGGTACGCGGTCGTTCCGCCGCGCACTTGCCTGAGCGTGGCTGCGTGATCAATATTGACGCCTAATCGAATTTTTTTTTGTTTTGTCATCATCTTGATCTTCATCACTCGACCGAAAGTTGCTTTTCAAGAAAGTCAGCGATGGTCTCGGCATGAGTGGCAATTTCGCGCTTATCCGGCCCCTCGACCAACACTCGGAGAACGGGCTCCGTCCCTGAAAATCGAACGAACACGCGTCCGCTGTTTCCGAGTTTTGTCTCGATGCCTTTAATCAATTCACGGTATCCCGGAAGCAGGTCCAGCTCTTTGCGGCGCTTGACTCGGCAATTGATCAAAACCTGAGGGACATCTTCAATGATTTTGTTGAGCTCGCTGAGTTTCACACCCGTTTGGCGCATGACCGCGAGCACACTGAGCGCGGCAATACAGCCATCACCCGTTGTTGTGTGGTCCAAAAAGATAATGTGGCCCGACTGCTCGCCGCCCAGATTGTAACCATTTTTGCGCATTTCTTCGACGACGTACTTATCGCCGACACCTGTCTTAATCAGCTGAATGCCGGCCTCTTTCATCTTTTTTTCAAGACCGTAGTTGCTCATT
>JBKCUU010000070.1:0-28779 GCA_046318155.1 Bdellovibrio sp.
GATAGCGACTCACCCTTGGCCTACTTTAAGCTCGATGAAACTTCAGGCACCACAGCCGTTGCAATTCGCGGCGGCACCGACGGAACTTACAGCGGAAGCTACACCCTCAATCAACCAACGGGCCTCAACGAAAATCGAAGCTCTGTTAACTTCAATGGATCCAACGCTCACGTGACGATGACGAATGTCTATGAAGGCACCGCGGACCAAACCGTCGAAGCCTGGGTTTACCCCACAAATGTTACGGGCACGCGTCCGATTGTTTCTAAGATGTTGCTGAATCGCGGTTACTCGCTCGAACTTGTCAGCGGCAGAGCGAGCTTTCGACTGTTTAACTCGGGCGGGATCGCCGAAACCGTCACGGGAACGACAATCTTGTCGTTGAACACTTGGCATCATGTCGTTGGAATCCGCAACACCAGCACGGGTAAATTGCACATTTACGTCAATGGTAACGAAGAAAATGTCGCCGTCTTCACCGGTCTCATCGGAACTTCGACGAGTCCATTTTATGTCGGCCGCAATAATGCGGCTTACTTTGCAGGCCGCCTCGATGAGGTGGCCGTTTACAACTATGTCCTCTCACCCACTCGAATTGCGGCCCACTATGCCGCACGAACTGTTCCGACCTGTTACTCCACCACGCTGCTGTCATCAACGGCATGGCGCCACGTTGCTGCGACTTTTGATGGCTCTTCTGGAGATCTGAGGCTTTACGTCGAGGGTTCTTTAGAATGTACGCGTGCGGCCACGGGGGCGACTCTGTCCGGGAGCGGAGTTCCCTTTGTTTTTGGTGCTTACGTCGATGGATCGGGAACGCCCCAAGCCTCGAGCTACTGGAGCGGCGCCATTGGCGACTTAAGAATCTACAACTCGGTTCTGACCGGCGGGCGAATCATGAATAACCGCAATGCCACCAGCGCACGCTTTCCTTAGAGCACGTCAAGACGGCGCCACAACACGTGGTCCGCCAGCACTAAGGCTGTCATCGCTTCGATCACTGGGACCGCGCGAGGAACAATGCAGGGGTCGTGGCGTCCGTGTTTGGCCACGTCTAAAATCGAAGAGGTCGGCTTAAAGTGAACTTTAAAGCGGAGATCCTCACCCGTTGAAATTCCGCCTCGAATCCCGCCGTAGACAAGGCTTTCGGGCTGATGAAAGTCAGTTCCCTTGCTTGCTGCGGCTTCGATGCCTGCACCCATTTCAAAAGCCGAGGTCGCGCCCACGCTCATCATCGCAGCGGCAAGCTCCGCCTTGAGCTTATGAAACACCGGCTGCCCGAGGGAGGCCGGGACTCCCGAAACTCTGATCTCGACGACCCCGCCGACACTCTCGCCCTGGCTTTGGAGCTCGCGCAAGTAAGTTTGAACTTTCTCATGTTCGGGTGAAATAAAGCGGGCTGAGAACCTGTCAACCTTTGTGGTCAACTCTCCACTTTGTTGCAAAAATGCATCCGCCAGCTCTGATGTAACTTCGAAGCAACCCACTCTTCGCGAAAAGCCCGTGATGCGAAGATCAGGTGCAAGCTTCTGAAGGAGCATTTTTGCGAACGAGCCGCCAAGAACTCGCGCTAGTGTTTCGCGTCCCGAAGAACGACCGCCTCCGCGATGATCCGAATGGCCAAATTTACTTTTCCAAACATCATCGGCGTGACCGGCGCGAGGCGCTTGCTTAAATTGATTGTAGTCTTGTGAGCGCGCATCCTGATTCCGCACCAGGATCGTCAGCGGCGTTCCCAGCGTGCGTCCATCAAAAACACCACTCAAGATTTCGGGCTGATCGGGCTCTTGTCGGTTCGAGACGACGGCGTTGGCAGCCAAGGCCGAAGTGCCAGGACGGCGGCGCTCTAAATCTTTGAGGATCAGCGCTTGATCGACTTCAAGCCCTGCCGGGCAGCCATCAATCACGACGCCAAGGCCTGGGCCATGGCTTTCACCAAAACTTAAAATTTTAAAGTGAGTCCCAAAACTATTCGACATACTTCTCCCACTCTTGGCGCTGCTCTGCTGCCTGCGCTTTGAACATCACAAGACCAGAGATGTAGCGAGCGTTGACCGACATGGCGTACTCGCGGGCAAAAGAATCTTCACGGTAATTCAAATCAACAACCAAGCCAGGAGCACCCAAGGAGGTCGGCGGCGGCGCATCGCCAGGCCCCGCAGCCCAAATCACAATCTCGGGGTTCGAGAGCGTGGGCGAACCCTCGCGCGGACCTTGTGTTCTTAAAGAATAAAACGCGGTCGACGAAGGCAAAATGAGTTGAAGAGGGCCCAGAGTGCCGCCTCCGCCCCAAACCAGAGTCTTCGACGTGCCGAGCTCTAAACCTTCAAAGAGAGCCTGCAAACCCGCAAGGTCCGTGTTTGTGCCACGCCATTGTGATCCCGCCAAAGTCAAGGTGTTGACCGAGCTCAGCTGGTCCGCCAGCTCACTTCGCACCTCGCACGCCGTGAATGCTTTTTTCTTGAGCGGTGACGTGACCGCCGCAAACTTGAGTCCCCAACTTCGAAGCAGAGGTAAAGCGAGGGGCCATTCGTCTTCAGCAATGTCGATCGCAAAAAAACCAACGCGTCTGTCGCGAGAAAATTCTAAGTGCTCGATCGGAGAATAAGAATGATTGACGGGATGGCCCAGTACCGCGGCAAATGTTTGGGTTTGCGGAAAACAGCGGATCCACTCGTGCAAGATGGGCTGATCAACTGAACTGCCATCACCGTCACGCCAGAAGTTTAATTTTTGTCGACCCTTTAGCAGCAAACGAACCCAGGCCCAACGGCCCTCGGTGGATCTCGGTAAAAAACTACGTTGCTCTGGTTTTTGGTTCTGCCACTGGAGTCCAAATTCCAAATCTTCAAAAGTCTCGACAAGAGGACTCCACTTGATATGAAGACCCTTTCGTTCGTGCGCTTCAAAATCTTTTGTCCAAGACGCCATCGTCGTCCCGTCAGGTTGCTCGTGCGAAGAAACGCACGTCACCCTTAATGCTTGTGGTGCGCCCAGCTCAAGCGCCCAATCCACTTCACCGGCTTTTTCGGCAACCTGCTTCCACTCCTCGGAGAGAGGCCAAGTGCGTATGGCAACCAACTTGCGCTCATTTGCAATCCACTCGTCTGCCATCGCCAATTCGCCTTCGCTTAAAAAATCACTGCGAAGTTCGAAGTAGTCGGTTCCGGCATGCCTAAGGCGTGTTCGAAAAATTTTGGGATTGCGAAAATGATCGGGCCGCAAAGTCAAAATCCCACCGATGCCATCAAGCTTTGCATTCCAGATGGCCTTCTCAAACTCACAAGGAGACGTGAGCCCCTCTGGTAGCCAATAAATCCAATCGCAATTGCGCGAATAAAGTGTTTCGCGAGGGCGGTAACGTTCACGGTATTCAATGAGGGCCGAGACTTCGTTATTCAACCGCGGACGATCGGCAAAAATTCGTCCCCAGGCATCAGAGGATCGACGCACCCACACAATCTCGCAATCGGCCGGAAACACAAAAGATCCCAGCTCAAAACCGGCGCCCAATGCGACAATCATTTTGGATTGAGTGCGAATTAACTGAGCGAGCGTCTTTTTCTCGATATCGCGAAAGGAGGCTTCGCCTTGATCCGCAAAAATTTCAGCGATGGCTTTGCCCGTGCTGCGTTCGATTTCTCGATCCAGATCAAAGACCGGCAAGCTTCCGCGCCCGTAGATTTGCATGCGCTGCAAAAGAGAGGTTTTACCAGTGCCCCGGTGACCGATGAGAAAAATCTGCATATGAATCAAAGTCCTATCACAGACCAGAACTCAGGAAAGCTTTTTCCCACAACGTCGGTGTTTTGGATCTGAATTTTGTGTTCTCGCAGGCGAAAAACAGCCGCAGCCATGGCCATTCGATGGTCTTGATCAGGCTCAAAGACAAAATCCTTTGGAGCAAAGCTCAGACCTCGGCCTTTGACCACGAGACCCTCACCTTTCACAACAGAATCGATCCCGGCCAGCATCAGCAAATCTTGAGTGTTCTTGAGGCGATTTGATTCCTTTAAAGCAAGCTGAGGAGCGTCCCTAAGAACCGACGTGCCCTCGGCAAACGAACACAGAGCCGCCATCACCGGAAACAAATCCGGGCAACTTCGAAACGAGGCTTCGATTGGCAAAAGCTGATGGGCCTTTTGGACGGTCAAAACACCATTCTGAAGAATCGGAGCTGCTCCCATTTTCTTGATAAGATCCAAAAAAATATAATCAGGCTGAAGACTTCGTTCACCCACGCCTTGAATTTCAATTGTTCCATCGATAAGCGCGCAGGCCACCACCGCAAACATCGAACTGTAGTCAGGCTCGATATTGATGTTTTGCGCTTTGATTTTTTGTCCCGCCGGGATCTTGATCTTGGCAGGTGTGATGCGGATCTCCATCCCAAGTGCTTGCGCAATGTGGACCGACATTTGCCAATAACCTTCAGAAACAGATGGTCCCGAAAATTCAAACTCAAGATCAAAAGGCAGATCCCAGGCTGAAAGCAAAAGACCCGATGCAAATTGGGATGAACGCGACCGCGGGATCTTGACCGAAGACAGGGGCTTCTTCCAACCTTGACTCTGAATCACCACTCCGTCGGTGATAAAATCAATGTTAACGCCCAGTTGGTTTAGAATAAAGGCGAGCTCATCATGGGGACGCTTCATTAAGCGTGCCGACCCCTTGAGCGTGAATGTTCCCACCTCACGCGAGGCACGAAGGCCCATGAAACGAAAAACCGTTCCGGCTTCTCCACAATCGATTGTCACTTTTCGAAACAGACTGACGACCGCCAGCTTCATTGAGCGAACATCATCACAGTTGGATTGGCCGTCGATTTCAAGATCTGGCGAAAAGGTTTGGGCCAGCAATGCCCGGTTCATCAAAGATTTCGAAGCCTGCAATGGTCCCTGAAAATGAAATGCCATTAGCCCCTTTGTCGTTCAATCTCAGCGAGGATCTCGGAGATGCTCACTTCACGAATGACAGGATAGCCTGGACGGGTCAGAAATATAAAACGAATTCGTTTTTTCGAAACCAACTTTTTATCTTGAGCCAAGAACCGTACTGGATTTTTGAGCTTCAAAAGCGCGGCTCGCAACTCACTCGGGGGCGCGAGGCCCCATACCTGATCGCCCAACTTGGCGCCCGACCAACTTAAGGCAAATCGAAGACCCAAGCTGATGGCGCGTCCGTGACTCATGCCAAGTGCAGATTCAAAGACGTGGCCGAGCGTATGGCCAAAATTAAGAAGGTGCCGGACGCCCAACTTCTCTTGGGGATCTTGGGTGACAATTTTCAACTTGGCTTTGACCAAACCAGGAAGGTGTTCAAAAAGCTGACTTCCGCTCTGAATCCTCTGCACTTGTTTCCACAAACGCGGCGAATTCAAAAGAGCCACCTTGGCCGCTTCGGCCTTTGCATCCTCGAAGCGCTGTTGGCCTTGAGTCAGCAAAACCTGGCGACACATGTAGACATCGCTCGCTTCATAAAAAGTGCCGATTTGATTTTTGATTCCACCGACATTCAAGGCGGTCTTGCCGCCGTGGGCGGAGTCGATCGCCGACAACCACGTGCTGGGGACGTGGACTAAACGCACGCCGCGCTTAAAAGTACTGGCCACAAATCCTGCAAAATCGCCGACCGAGCCGCCGCCAAAGGCCACGATTTGCAAATCTCGAACACCAGCTCCTGAGGAGAGCTCAGTCAAAGTCCGGACGTGTCTCGCAAAGTTTTCAATGGCTTTAAGACTTTCGCCAGAGCTGACGCGGTGGCGCTTTTCAAAGCGCCGAATCCAAGAACCAAATTTTTTTTCCAAGACTCGGTCATAAATTAAAATCGAATTTTCAAAATCCATTGCTTTCGGCAGGACCGAATTAAAATGCAGTTTTGATTTGATTCGCGAAGCTGAAGTTTTCAATGTTTAAGATCCCAACCAGAGAGGTCCCACTGAATTGGCTTCAGACTTTTTGACTCTAGATAATGATTGATTTTTGAAAAAGGCTTCGATCCCAAAAAACCTCGGTGGGCGGATAAGGGCGAGGGATGCGGAGATTCAAGAACAAAATGCTTGTTGCGATCAATGAAAGACCCTTTTTTTTGTGCGTAACTTCCCCACAAAACAAACACGAGGCCTTCACGCTCGACATTAAGCCGATGGATGACGGCATCGGTAAAAAGCTCCCAGCCTTTGCCTTGGTGAGACGCGGCCTGGCCCTCTTCAACCGTCAGGACCGAGTTCAAAAGTAAAACTCCTTGCGCGGCCCAAGCTTCAAGGGTGCCATGAGCGACGCGCTTAATTCCCAAATCTGTTTCGAGTTCCTTGTAAATGTTAAGAAGCGAAGGCGGCACCGGGACGCCCGCGGGAACCGAAAACGACAACCCGTGCGCCTGACCCGCTCCGTGATAGGGATCCTGACCTAAGATCACGACACGAACCTCTTCAAACGCGACTTTGTTGAGGGCGGCAAAATACTGATCGCCGGCGGGAAAAATCTTTTTCCCTTTTTTGTACTCCTCAGCCAAAAAAGCTCCAAGTTTTTGCATGTAGTCTTTTTCGAACTCTCCGCAAAGCCTTTGCTGCCATGATCTTTCGAGTTTTGCATTCGCCCTTTTCATGAGCGCCATCAAAATCTTTGATCGGTGGTTTGTCTAGAAAAATGTCTCGAAATGAAACGCAAACCGAATACAGATACAATAGGCGCCTCTATCTACTTTCTGGACCTGGCTTGACCTGATAAACAACCGACACACTGTTATAATAAGGAAGTAAAACCTGAGCACAGCAAAAGGAGGCCTGTTATGGAAACCCCGTTTCAACCTCAAATTGATCTGGACGACGTCGGTCCCGAGGTGCGTTCATACATCTATCAGGCCATGATGGATTTTCAGCCGTTTACGACCTCATCGACCACCGTGGCGGTCATCGCCAAGGATCCTCTTAAGCTCGCTAAGCTCGAGGAGTTTATTGGTCAGGACCCCCAACTTTTAAGTAAGTACTGGCGCATCTCAATTGCCCTGTCTGAAGATGGCACGCAAATCGAAGAAGAAGGCGTTCATCAAGACATTTATGTCGCGATTCGTCTTGCGAAAGACAAGTTGGTGAAAACTTTGATCGAAATCCAAGATGAGATCATCAGTTCTCAAGACCGCGTGATTCAGATCAAATCGGCCTTGGACGGAACCCAAAAGCATTGATACAGTGGGCCTCTTTGAACGGAGGCGCCCTGTGTTCAATCCCGAAATGTCTTACCGCTCTCTCGGAAAATCGGGCCTAAAAGTTTCAACCTTCAGCCTTGGCGGCTGGACGACATTCGGTGGTTCGGTCACCGACACAGACTTAGTCAAAAAAATCCACCGCAGGGCCTATGAAGCCGGCATCAATTTTTTTGACAATGCGGATATCTATGCCAAAGGCGAATCCGAAAAGATCGTCGGGCTGGCGCTCAAAGAGTTTCCGCGCCACGAATTGGTGATCTCCAGCAAAGTATTTTGGCCCATGAGCGAAGACATCAACGACAAGGGTCTTTCGCGAAAGCACATCATGGAGTCTGTCCATGCAAGCCTTAAGCGCATGGGTACCGACTACCTTGATTTGTACTTCTGCCACCGCTTTGACCCCGGGACGCCGCTCTTGGAGACGATTCGGGCCATGGACGACCTCATTCGCCAAGGTCACATTTTATATTGGGGCACCAGCGAATGGACCGGCGATCAACTGCGCGAGGCTCACAAGATTTGCCAGGACGGTGGTTACTACAAACCTCAGGTGGAGCAACCTCAGTACAACTTGATGGTCCGCTCAAAATTTGAACAAGACGTGGCACCTGCCGCTCGCGAGTTGGGCATGGGCCTTGTTACGTGGAGCCCCATGGCTTCAGGCTTTTTGTCAGGCAAGTACGATAGGCCCGGTGAAGAAGGCCGCCTCAACAAAATGAACTGGCTGAAGAACGAATATCTGACACCAGCCAATCACGAGAAAATGATGCAGTTTAAAAAACTCTCGGAGCAAAAAGGCGTCGAGCGTGGACAGATTGCGATTGCTTGGGTCGCCCAGCATCCTGATGTCAGCTCGGTGATCTTGGGCGTGACAGAGCTCGAGCAGCTCGAAAAAAATCTAAAAGCGATGAGGGTTACTTTATCTGCTTCGGAAGATCGGTCGCTGAAGGGGCTCTTCCGTTAATCTCGAGACTGACCAAAAACCCGATGATGTCTTGCAGCTGAACCAAAGACTTCTCGGGTGGTTCGTCTTCTTTAAACTCAGCCGTTAACACCGGCGTGTTTCTCTCGAGCCACAGGTAGCGGCCCAGTGAGCCTGGGTAATTACCCAAAGTTTTCCAAGGCAGATAATCAAATTTGGGCGGCTTCAGGCGAGGGCCATCAAAGTCCAAGACTTTAAGTGGCGTGTGAACCGAGACAACGAAGTCGGGCTTAAAGTCTTCGATGTGGTCCATCGCACAGCGAGTTTCGGGTTCGCTGGCCGATTTCACGCCGGGATTGCGGCGGGGGTTTTTGTTCGAAGTTTTTTGCCAGTAAGCTCGGGCCTCTTTGTCCCAATCCAAAGTCGGAAAGTTTCGGTTGATATCAACTTTATTGGCGTTCGTGCGTGTTCGCGCTTTGACGCCATCGGGGTTCAAAATCGGAATCACACGCCAAGAGTTGCGCGGATCAATTCCTTGAAGTCGCTCCATCCAAAAGCGGCCCACCATTCCCGCCGGAACCTCATCACCGTGAATCAGCGAGAACACCAAAATCTTTTGCTGAGCTCTATGATTTCCTCGACGGTCATAGTGAAACAGCGGAACGCCATTCACACTTTTGCAGCCGTCGTTCAAAACTTGAACTTTGCTGCAAGCGGCCTTTAAAAGTTTGGGATCGCCCTTCCCTTTTTCGCCATAGACTTTAAGTGAACTCTCGCAAAGCTCGGGAAGTGAAGCCACAGAAGTCTGTGGCTGACGCTCTCGAGCGCTGACCGAGAAGGAACCAAAAACCACAAAAGAGAGAATCGTTTTTTTGAACATACTTGTGTTCGTCATTGTCGCATGAAACCAGCGATTCTCAATGGCAGGACGGACCTAAGACTGCTGTTTTTCTTTGTTGGTCTGGGTCTGGCCCTGAGACGTGGATTCGGAAGAGGCATTTTTGATTTGCTTATCGGGCTCGGGGGCAGGCTTTGCTTCGGCGTCGATCTCGTTCATACCGTCTTTAAACCCACGGATTGAACGGCCCAACGATTTACCAAGACCTTCGACCCGGCTAGGTCCAAAAAACAAGAGCGCGATGAAAGCGATAACAAGCCAATGCCAGATACTGAACTCACCCATGGAAGACCTCTCTTAATTGTTTGTCATGTCAAATCGGACGTCCTCCCCTTTCTAAACGATGGGAGCGGCGGACGCAACGCCCACCAGCCCCATCCTGACGCTCCGAGCTACCCCGCACCAGGGTTACGGGCGCTCATAACCGCTGTTTCTGGACTCGAACTCATGCCGGGCAAGCAGGCTTGCGTGTTCTTGATTTTTAAACCGTAAAGCCAGGGCCAAAAACAATTTCTAATCGTCTCAATAATCATCTGCCGTTCGACTTAAATCTCAACCCTTGAAGCTCAAATCAGAGAACTGACTTTCGATTGAGAGAATTGATGTTTCAGAACGAGACGGCGACTCATGTTTTTTGAAAGGATGCCGAAAAGCCTTCACTAGACCAAAGGACAGGAGAGTGCATGCAGTTGTTTGAAAAGGGCGAGATCAGTTTTGTGTTTTTATGGGTTCTGAATCCCATCGTGCTTTTGTTCTATCAAAACTGCGCCCCGAGCCAGCTGAACCAAGCGGGCGAGGTCACTTCGCTGCGCGCGCCCGCCAGCCAGAATCCAGCGAAACCAAGCACGCCTTGAACGGGCACCGCTTCTGGGTTATGCCAAGGCTTGGCTCGGGGGCCCGCCTTGTCCAAACTTCTTGAAGTCAAAAATCTACGAACCGAATTCAAAACAGACCAGGGTCCGCTGTGCGCGGTGAATGGTGTTTCATTTCGGGTCGAAAGAGGGCGCACGCTCGGCCTCGTGGGCGAATCTGGCTCTGGCAAATCCGTCACTGCACTCTCGCTGATGCGCCTGATTCATGCACCCGGCCAGATCACCAGTGGACAGGTCCTGTTGAATGGCGAAGATTTGCTCAAAGCTTCGGATACAAGACTCCGTGAAATCCGGGGCAATCACATGGCCATGATTTTTCAAGAGCCGATGACCTCGCTCAACCCGGTCTTCACTTGCGGCGATCAAATCGAAGAATCGATCCGGCTTCACCGACCGCAATTTTCAAGAGAACAGATCAAACAACAGGCCATCGAGATCCTCAAAAAAGTCGGGATCCCCTCACCAGAAAAACGCTATCACGATTATCCGCACCAACTCTCGGGCGGTATGCGCCAACGTGTGATGATCGGAATGGCGATGAGTTGCAGTCCGCAGCTTTTGATCGCGGATGAACCAACAACCGCACTTGACGTCACGATCCAAGCCCAAATTTTAGACTTGATGCGAACGCTGCAGGCTGATTTTGAGGCCGGGATGATTTTGATCACCCATGATTTAGGTGTCGTTGCCGAGATGTGTGATGATGTTGCCGTTATGTACGCCGGCAAAGTCGTTGAACAGGGCACGGTCGAAGATATCTTTTACCGACCACGGCATCACTATACGAAAGGACTTCTCAATTCGATTCCTCATTTTGAAGCGGGCCCTCGCCGATTGCGCTTGCAAGCCATTTCGGGGTCGGTTCCTCATCCGTTGAATCTGCATCAGGGTTGCCGAGGCATAAAAACCCCCTTGCTCGCAGTCGAGAATTTGGTGAAGCACTTTGCCATTGGCGGCGGATGGCTGGGGCGCGAAACGGCTGCGGTTCAAGCCGTTCAGGGCGTTAGCTTTGAGCTTGAGAAAGGCGAAACACTGGGTCTTGTGGGCGAATCGGGTTGCGGCAAATCAACGCTAGGCCGCTGCCTTGTTCGCTTGACCGATGTCACAAGCGGAAAGATCACATTCAAGGGGCAAGACATCACGCACCTTCGCGGCGAATCTTTGCGAAAACTCCGAAGGCAAATCCAAATAATTTTTCAAGATCCTTTTGCGAGCCTGAATCCTCGCATGACCGCCGGATCCCTGCTTGAAGAGCCTTTGGCGATTCACGGCTTGATGCCTTCGCCGAAAGATCGCAGAGACCGCGTTCACCAACTGTTCGAAACCGTTGGACTCAGACCCGACACCCTCTCGCGCTTTCCGCACGAATTTTCGGGAGGCCAACGTCAGAGGATCGGAATCGCGCGCGCGCTTGCCGCTGAGCCTGAACTCCTTATTTGCGACGAACCCGTTTCGGCACTGGACGTCTCGATTCAAGCTCAAGTCATTAACTTGCTCTTGGATCTCCAGCAGAGATTTGGTCTGACCTACGTTTTCATTGCCCACGATCTCAAAGTTGTTGAGCATGTCTCGAATCGAGTCGCCGTGATGTACTTGGGTCAATTCGTCGAGCTCGCCCATGCCAAAGACTTGTACCGCCACCCGCAACATCCCTACACACGCGCACTTTTGTCAGCGATCCCGGTGCCCGATCCGCATCGCACTGACGAGCGTTTAATCTTAACTGGTGACGTCCCAAGCCCCCTTGATCCACCCAAAGGTTGCCACTTTCATCCGCGTTGCAACATGGCGATCGCTGAATGCCAGCATCTCGCTCCCAGGCTCGAATTGAAACGTCCTCGCCATTGGGCCGCCTGCCAGCGAATTGCGCCAGAGTGATCCGTCGATCTCGAAAACACCTCTAACGACTAGCCGATTTCGGCCCAACTTCTTGAGCCCACATGGGTTTCGCGAACCAAATCTCGTCTTGAGACACTTTTTTTTGACATTTGGTGCCTGCCGTTTGCAATTTGTACGAATCCAAGCGGCCTGGCCTTTGCTTCTCTATGAACCAAGGGGGACATACCAACATGTCAATGAATGCCATTTCTACCAAACTTGCTCTACTTGAATCAGACTCTTCCCCGCAGCGTCGCTCCAGGCGTCGACGAGACAGCTCTGACGACCTGACCTTTACCGACGCTTCGATGACGTTGCTTGGCGACATCTCTTCTGAAGAGCTCAAGGCTCTTCGTGAAGGTCCCCAACAAATCATCGATCTTGAACATTTAAAGAGGAAGTACGACGGATTCGCGGGATTGGGGCGACGGATCGCGCCTCGTTTTCCATTGAATTTGTCGGTCGTGATTGTGAATCACAAAGGGTCTTCATTTCGTACCCAGAGCCTTAATATTTCGGAATCAGGCGCACTCTTGAAGGACATGCTCCCTCCCAATTTTATGGATTCTATTTTTGAGATTTTAATCACCTACACTTGTCCTCAAGCTAAGACGCCACGACATCTGATGTTCACGGGCCAAGCGGTCGGTGGCCCCTTACGCACACCTCGAGTGTCTTTTAAGTCGTCGGCAAACAAAACGGCGGAGCTCCTCCAAACTCTGTTTGCCGACTTAACGCCGATTGCAGTCTAGGTTTTTTTATCAACCGCGAGCCCTCGCTCGTCACCACCAAACGTTCACGAGGCCCACGGAACCCGAAAGGTTCCGTTTTCTATTGAGACAGTATTGACGTTATCGATGAGCCAATCCTTGAAGCAATTCCTTATGATTAACTCAATCTTGGCCGAAGAGTCTCATGGGGGAACGAAATGGCAAAGACGTCGTTAAGATCAAGTTGTTGGCTTGCCTTCGGACTCAGCCTCGGCGTGATGTTTTCGACTTCTTGCGCAAAGAAGCCAAACGATGATGTTTTGGGTGATGTCTCGACCAGTGTTTTCGCTTCGGGTGATCTGGTTGTTTCGAACGCGGGCTCGCGCACTCTGCTCTTATTTGATACCAACGGAAAATTTAAACGCGTTTTGGCCAGTCTCTCAAACACAGCTGGCGAAATCTATACAGGTGTTGTCCTGAACAAAACGACGGGGCAGTTGATTGTTGCCGTCGATGGCGTTTCTGACCGCCTCTTGGCCATCTCAACATCAGGAGCGGAGTCCAGTTATTTCATCGATGCGCAGTTGACCGGAACGATCCGTGGGCTCACGCAATTGGTCTCGGGAGACATTCTTATTTCAGAAACAAACAATGTTGAAAGAGTCTCAAGTGCCGGGACACCTGTGCTTCGATCACCGCTCTACGGGGGCCAAGCTTGGCCAAAGGCGCTGCAGACAACTGCGACCGGGATTGATGCCATGGCAAATGGCGGCTTTGTTCACTGCTCAACTGGTAGTGATTTTCTACGGACTCACATTGACAACCCCGTTGGCATCGCCCACGTCGCGACAGTGGCGTCAGGCATTGCCGGCACCACGGATGTGATGGATTGCCGAAGTGATTCTGCCAATAACGTTTATGCCGTCTTTTCCGGCACAACGGATACCGTCCGTAAGTACCCGACGAATCTTGCCTCGCCAACGTGGAGTTTTTCGGACTTAGGCATTCTCTCAACACCCAGTGGAATGGCGGTCCGTGCAGATGGACGCGTCTTGGTGCTCGACACCGGATTTAATCATGTCGTGGAGATCAGTGCTAATGGTTCAACCGGAGCCGTCATGCAAGGTGGCCTCGTCGACATCGACGACTTGCTGAACAACCCACAGTTTATCTATGTCATTCCATAGCTCGACAGCTCTCAGAGACTCATAAACTTAAAAAGCTCGGTTGCTCCGCGAACTAAGCCAACAAAAAATGCGAAGCCAAAAATGGCAATCACGTAGCTCCCTAAAAGAACCAAGCCATCGCGCTCGAGCCAACCGGCGGCATTCAAGATCAAAAAATAAGCAGGAACTGTATTCGAAAACGGCACCGGGAGCGGAAGTGCGAGCAAAAATGCAAAAAGGGCAATCAGAATGCCGTTAAAGATGCGCACGGACCGCAGTTCAACCCAAGCACTATAGCGGGGTTTAACAAAATGCTCTGTTTTGCCCAATATTTTTTCGAAGGCTCCGCAAACTTTGTCGATCGTTTCAAACTCAATATGTTTGCGCATCGCTTTTTGTGGAAGCCATGGCTTTATTCCGACCGCTAAAGAAATTCCCATCGCCATCATGACCAGACCCATTGGTGTCGAAAGCCCTAACATAGGGATCGGCTGAATAAATGGCAGGCTGAGCAGCAAAATGACAACCGAATGACTACGATTGCCAAATATCTCAAAGAGGTCGGCCAGACAAAGTCCATTTGGCCTTCCTTTTTGGTGAATCATCGCCACCGTGTCTTTTAAAGAAAACGAAGCGGGCGATCTGCCCGGCTGCTCAGGCGGCCTACTCATTGATTTTCAGCAGAGTTTTGACTGTTTTACGGAGTTTTTCGACTTCAAAAGGCTTTTTGATAAAATCATCGGCACCAATGGCAAACGCACGCTTGAGATCTTCTTCTGAAGCTTGGCCCGAAACAAAAACGAGAGGTATTTTCTTAATTTCTCTATGGTCTTTGAGAAGCTGTGCGAGCTCAAAACCATTGATCCACGGAAGCCCGATATCCATCAAAATCAAATCCGGAGTGACTTCGTCCAAAATGACCGACAACTCGGTCCCATCCGAAGCCAATCGCGTTTGCATGCCGTCCGATTCAAAAATACGCTTAAGCGCGGCCTGCATCGTTTCATCATCTTCGATAATCAGAATCGTACGCGAATCAACTTTGTTTTTAAAATCACGGAACTGATCGAGCTGCACAACTTCGGGGCTCGTCATGCGCTCTTTGGTGAGCTTTTCAATTTTTTGAATCAGATCAAGGGCATTGACTCTTTTCTTTGCCATTAGGGGTTGGCCTCCAGCCAACGTTCCGCATCGATCGAAGCCATGCAGCCCGAGCCGGCGGCTGTGATCGCTTGACGGTAGACATGATCTTGCACGTCTCCCGAAGCAAAAACACCTGGAATATTGGTGTAGGTCGAGTCCGGCTGAGTCTTGATATAGCCCGTTTCGTCAAGCGTCAGCCACTCTTTAAAAACACTGGTGTTGGGCTTGTGACCAATGGCCAAAAACAAACCTTGAAATTCTTTTTTCTCTGTCTGGCCCGTGACGGTATCTTTGAGCATCAACCCGTTCATGCCTTTTTCATCTCCGAGCACTTCGATAACTTCTTTATTCCAATGAACTTTAATTTTGGGATTATTGAGGGCGCGGTCAACCATGATTTTAGACGCGCGAA
The DNA here is from genome assembly GCA_046318155.1 of Bdellovibrio sp. Lineage (GTDB taxonomy): Bacteria > Bdellovibrionota > Bdellovibrionia > Bdellovibrionales > Bdellovibrionaceae > JAHBUS01. The sequence continues at coordinate 15,211 of JBKCUU010000070.1, forward strand.
ATGAATCTCGGCGGTGAATCAGGTGAACGGTCGAAGCAAAACGAGTGAGAAAGTTCGCTTCTTCCATAGCCGTGTCTCCGCCGCCAACCACGGCGACTTCAACGTTCTTGAAAAAAGCGCCGTCGCAAGTCGCGCATGCCGACACACCACGATTCATAAATTTGCGTTCGCTTTCGAGTCCCAAATATTTTGCACTCGCGCCCGTGCTGATGATGACTGTTTTGGCTTGGTACAAAGTTTTATCGATCCACACTTTGAATGGACGCGCGGAGAAATCAACTCTGGTGACATTCTTGGTGATGAAACGTGTTCCAAAACGCTGGGCTTGCTGGCGCATGGTCGCAATCAAATTTGGACCTGTCACGCCGTGCTCAAAGCCCGGATAGTTTTCGACTTCGGTCGTAATCATCAGCTGACCGCCGGCTTCTTCGCCTTCGATCATCAAAGGCTTGAGGTTGGCCCGAGCCGAGTAAATCGCCGCCGTTAAACCGGCTGGTCCAGACCCAATGATAACTAAATTTTCGATTTGAGAATCGCTCACACCCAACCCCTTTTTGACTGAAGGGCAGCATAGCAGTTTGAGCGCTTGGGAGAAAGCCTAGCCAAGAATGAAATGCCCGTTGGCGCCCTGCACATCCTGCACCCAGCTTAAAGTTGAGGCAGCGACTTCGTCGGGAGATTTCAGCAGTCCCGTCGTCTGACGCGGCCAAGCATGCTGAGGCAGCATCGGCGTGTCGAGGTAACCAGGGCTAAAGAGGCGCAAGTCAAAGCTGCAGCTTTTTTCTTGCTGCAAACTTGTCACAAGTCCTTTGAGTCCATGCTTCGCGGCCGCGTAGCTTGCGGCCAAGGGATCCGGTTTGGAATCGGCAATCGCAGAACCGACAAAGAGGGCCTGCCTCAGTGACGGGACTTGCAAGTGTGAAAGCAAATAGGCCGGAAACAAAAAGTTGACCCGAAAAGCCCATTCGTGCGAGGTCCACTTTTTTTCAGAAAACGGACCATGCGGTCCGCCTCCAGCAAAGTAAAAAAATCGAGTCGGCTTGTACTCCAGCAAAAGACCAAGAACGCGGTTCCAATCCTCCGTGCGCGAAAAATCGATCGACACACTTGAACGCCGGGACATGAGCAGTTGATCAACAGCCGGAAACTCGGCTTTGGCGAGACGTGCGAAGGCCTGGCCCAAGCCTGAACTCCCCCCGCACACAACCCACTTTTCGGCGTTTTCAATTTGCATGACGACTCTTTCTCACCAATAGGTGGCGTCAATAATCAAATCTTGCGTCCCCACGACAACCTGGCAACTCACACGTTGGTTTTTCTTTAAGCCAAAGCGCTCAGCCAAAAATTCTTCGGCCTCATTTCGGGCGCTTAAGCTTTCGGCTCCTTGAACGATTTCAAGACGGCACTTACCGCAAACCCCATCTCCATGACACGAAGATGCCACAGGCACTTCGGCCCCAAGCAACACTTGCATGAGGTTGGCGCCTTCTTGAGCCTGCGTGGGTGCTCGATTGTTCTTGGCAAACGAGATTTTTGGCATTGGCTAAACTCTTCTCAGACGGACAAAATTGATTTTCATGCCTTGGCGCAAAAAGATGCGTTCAAACTGCGTGACCACATTTTCTTGATTCATCTCGCTGCCGTGCAGATCTTCGGTCTCGAATTCAATTTTAAACTTCGATGACCGCGCATTTTCCATCGACCAGCGATACGCTTCGAGCGAGTCGGTTTTAAAATCGAGCTTGGATCCAGGCCGCTGCATTTCAAAAAAGAGATCCAGCATGCGAGGATTCAAAATTCGGTTGTTGGGTTTTCTGGGCGTTGTCCACGGATCTGGAAAGTGGATGTAAATGTCATTGAGTTCGCCAGCCTCAAACAGTAGGTCCATGTTAAACGCGTGGTAACGCACGATACGTGCGTTCTTCGCGCCTTTTTTGATCGCCCCACGAATGGTTTGAATCAGCGGTTTATACTTGAGCTCGACGCCGACCAGGCAGCGCTGTGGGTGCGCCAAGCTGTGGTGCTGAAAGTGAACGCCGTTACCCGTACCGATCTCAAGATCAACTGGCTTTTCAGCGCTCGTGCCGAAAACTTCATCACGCCACTTGCCTTTGTTTAAGGGGCCGCGCTCTTCGTTAAACGCAAACTCTCGAAATTCACCATCAAGGGCAAGAGTGTAAGCATTCGGATGACGCAACGTCTTGGTTAAAACAATTTGCGGTCGGCGGTATTCAGCAGGTGTCACAGGTGCATCACTCACATTAAATCCTTAATCGGAGCATGGGTTACAGCCTGAACGGTGAAGGGGCGACGTTCACGAAACTCCTTGCGGCGAATGGGGCAATCTAGCAGCGCGCAATGCTCACAGTACTCCCGAAAACAGGGATCGATATGAAACGCAATTTCGCCGTCATAGGCATAACTGGCAACGACGGCCTTTTCAAACTCGTCCGAGACGGCATGAGTTTTTGAAACGTCCCAAAACTCGGGGACAACCAAGTGGGCGTCCACATGGTGAAAACGGCCCGAGCGGATCATGCGAAGCAAGTGAATATCGATAATTCCAGGCTGACGATTTTTTTCAAATGCCCGCGTCAATTCTGCCAAGGCCGCGGGCTCAACCTCATCGATCAATCCCGCGGCAGCCTGACGAACAATTTTGTAGCCCGAATAAATCAAGAGTCCGGCAATCACAAGAGCTGCTGCCGGATCAAACCAAGAAATACCCGTTATTCTGACTAAAGCGAGACCCGCGATGGCGCCGACGGTTGTCCCCACATCGGTCAAAACATGAACGCCGCTGGCCCGGAGCGCCTCGGTTTGATATTTGCGGCCGATCATGAGCAGGTAAAGCCCCAGGACAAGATTCAAAACCGCGGCTCCGACGGCAATCCATAAACCTAAATCCACATTTCGAGGAAGGGTACCCGCATAAAAGGCCCGCCCCGCTTCGCCCGCAATCATGATGCCGGCAAAGGTGATCAACCCACCCTCAAACGCCATCGAAAAATACTCGAACTTGCCGTGCCCGTAAGGATGATCCTCGTCGGGGGGGCGCGCGACAACACGAACCACTTGCAGCGCGACAATCGCGGCCAGAACATTGACGATACTTTCGAGCGCATCCGAGAGCAGAGCCGTCGAATCGGTCACGGCATAGGCCCAAAACTTAAGGGCTAAAATGAACACGCTGGCGCCAACAGAGATGGCGGCCGCTTTTCGAGTAACTTCCATGGTGCGGTTTTAAGCAGGCAGCGGGAAAGGTGTCAACTGGCAGCGGGGGCCTGGTCGGGAGTTCCTTGACCAGGATCGCCAGGAGCTATTTCAATATGACGGACGCAGTTTTTTCCGGCCCGTTTGGCCTCATAGAGAGCATTATCGGCTAAGCGAACCAAAGACCTTGCGTCCGTGCCTATATCGCCAATTGCCGTAATGGCAAAGCCCAAGGAGGCCGTCAGATGGATTTCATCAGGCCCATTTTTAAAGTGTTTCGTTGCAATGGCTTTGCGCAGGCGCTCACAAAAGATTTGCGCGCCCTCTTTGCTCAGCTCAGTGAGCACGATCAAGAATTCATCGCCGCCGTAGCGGGCGCCGATATCAATGTTTCGAATATTCTTGCGAACGATGGCACCGACTTCGGTCAAAACGAACGAACCAAAAAGGTGATCATGGCCATCATTGACGGATTTAAAGAAGTCCATGTCCATCATGACCACGGCGACTTGCCGGTTAAACCGGCGGGCCCGTTCGAGCTCAAAATCCAAGCGCTGATAAACCGAGCGCATATTGAAGAGTCCGGTCAGATCATCGATATCGACCAGTTCTTTGAGCTTTTCGTTGGCCTCTCGAAGTTGGTCGTTCAAATCCTTAATTCGCAACTGCGTGCGAACGCGAGCCAGCATTTCAAGCGGGTCAAAAGGTTTGACGATGTAGTCGTCAGCGCCAACATCCAAGCCCTCAATGACCGCTTCGGTGCTGCTGTTTCCCGATATAAAAACGACCGACACGTAGCGCTCGGCTTGGCGCAAATCACGCAGGGTCTCGGTGCCGTTCATTCCAGGCATATTCACATCTAAAACGATCAGATCAAATTTTTCATTTCTTAAAAATTCGAGAGCCTGACCACCGCTGATCGCGGTGGTAATCTTGTAGCCCTCCCACCGAAGTGCTTCTGAGATGATCTCCAGACTATCTGGATCATCATCGACGACTAAAATTTTTCGATCTGCTGCTGTGATCGAGCTCTCTTCGTTCAAACCAATCTCCCCTGCTTCTTTATTCAGTCTAATGCAGCATTGCTGGAGACAAGAGTCCCGGTCGTTCATTCTGTGCCGAGGTCCTGCTCGGAACCCCTTATTTTCCACAATTTTTCTGGACTTTGATTTTGAACTTGAACATAACCGTCAGTGCTTCAGCCAACCAGCCGCTCAAAGCGGCACGACCTACAGGCCGCCCAAGGCGGCCCAAACTAAGGAGAGTCAAAGACGATGGAAAATCCGAGCCCTGAGCTGGTTCCAACTGGATGGTCGACAGACAAAAGTTCTGAGATGTACGGAATCAACAACTGGGGACACGGCTACTTCCGCGTCGGACAAAACGGAAACGTGCTCATTACGCCTTCCGGAAAAGCGTCCAGCCCCAGTGTCGACTTGCTCGAGTTAACCCAAGACTTGATGGACCGCGGAATCCGCGTTCCCATCATGATCCGCTTCCCCGATATTTTGAAAGCACGCGTTGACCTGATCAACAACTGTTTTGCCAAAGCCATTCAAGAACACAGCTACAAAGGCCACTACAACGGCGTTTACCCCATTAAGGTCAACCAGCAACGTCACCTGGTCGAAGAACTCGTCAAACACGGTAAAAATCACCGCATGGGCCTTGAGGCCGGCTCTAAACCAGAACTCTTGGTCGTTCTCGCTTTGATGAACACTCAAGACGCGGTCATTATCTGCAACGGCTTTAAAGATTCTGAGTACATCGAAACGGCTTTGCTCTCGCAAAAGCTGGGTCGCCACACGATTATCGTTGTCGACCGCTTCGAAGAGATTCACCTCATTGTTGAAGCCTCAAAAAAACTGGGAATTCGGCCGAACATCGGCTTTCGCGTTAAATTGAACACCCTAGGTGCGGGCATGTGGGTTGACAGCTCGGGCGCTCGCTCAAAATTTGGTCTCACGACTGTTGAGCTGGTTGAGGGTCTTGAGATTCTGAAGAAGCACAATATGATGGACTGCCTCGAGCTGATCCACTTTCACATCGGTTCACAAATTCCCATTATTCAAAACATCAAATCCTCGCTCAAAGAAGGCGTCCGCTTCTTTACTGAAGTGTACCGCATGGGCGCCACCAGCCTTAAATACATCGACGTGGGCGGCGGTCTGGGTGTGGATTACGACGGAACTGGCAATTCAGACTCATCGATGAATTACAGCGCGCAAGAGTATGCCAATGACGTCGTTTCGGCGCTGCAGTCGTTGTGCGATGAAAAAGGTGTCCCTCATCCAAATATCGTAACCGAGTCGGGCCGCTTCTTAACGGCGCATCACTCGATCTTGATATTCAACGTGACCGGGACCAACGATTTGCTTCGTCACGAGCCTCCCCGCTTGGCGACCAAAACGGATCATCCTTTGCTGCAAGATCTTCAGTACATTTACGAGAAGATCAATCCCAGCAATATCAACGAGTGCTTCAATGACTTGCAACAGTCCAAGCAAGAGACTTTGCAGCTCTTTACTTACGGGGTTTTGGGTATCGAGCAGCGCGCTTGGGCCGAGTCGATGTACTTTGCGATCGCAACAAAAATGATCAAGCTCGCCAAAACTCTTGAAGATGGTGAAGCCATTGTCGAGCAATTGTCGGATGAGTTGTGCGATACTTACTTTTGCAATTTTTCGGTGTTTCAGTCGATCCCAGATTCTTGGGCCGTGGGGCAGTTGTTTCCCGTCATGCCGATCCACCGACTCAAAGAACAGCCAATGGTCCAAGCGACACTGGCTGATTTGACTTGTGACTCAGATGGTAAGCTCGAGAAGTTTATCGACTGTGAAACCGGCAAGACCAAAAAGACCTTGCAAGTTCACACCATCAAAAAGTCGGAGCCCTATTACCTGGGCGTCTTTTTGACGGGCGCCTACCAAGAGATTTTGGGCGATTTGCACAACTTGTTTGGTGATACCGATGCCGTGCACGTCTCGGTCACCGAGTCTGGCTACACGCTTGATCACTACGTTCCGGGCGACACCGTCACTGAAGTCTTAAGCTACGTGCAGTACCGTCACCACGCGATGGTCGAAAGCATCCGTCAGGCCGCCGAAGATGCCATTCAGCGCGGAAGCTTGTCGAAGCAAGAAGCCAAGCTTTTGATCAAATTTTATGAAGAGGGTCTTTCGGGCTATACTTATCTCGAAGATCCCGAGTAATCTTTAGGATCAGCAGTTCAAAACAAAAACGGCACTCCTTCCGGGTGCCGTTTTTATTTTGTGTCATCTATAATCTAAGGACACAAATTAGCGGATTGAAACTTCGCCGTCAAATTTGAAGGAGAAGGGCTGCGTGATGACAGTTGATTTCGTCCCCTTGCCATCGCGGTAAGTTCCGTAAAACAAAATTTCGCCTGTGCCCGATGCAGGAACACGACTATCCGTCAGACTGATACCGCCAACTTCAACAAAGCAACTGCTCGCGGTTGAGAGTGTCGAGTGGGGTGCCACGCGAACAACGCCGGGCTTACCCATCCACATGTAAGCCAGATCAAGACCTGAATAGATTCTAGTAAAGCGTTGACCAGAGAGATCGTTGCTCATCAACGAAATTTTCATGTATTCCATGCGAAACTCTTGATCGCCGTCCCATTGCAAATCAATCGTACCCAACATCATCTTCACGGCATCCACGTCGTTAAAACCAGTCGGGTCTTGAATCTGCTGGCGGCAAGACATGCCTTCAGCGTCGAGCAAGATGTAATCAGGGTAGGTTGTTTGCGCCTGAACAAATCCAGAAACTAAAACGCCTAACAGGGTCGCGCACAATGCTTTCATCATTACTCCTTCGAAGGATGGCCCCGCCCGAGGCCGTCAAGGTTTCCTGGTGATGAAAAGCTTAGGGGATCTCGAGGGAGGGGCAACTAAAAAATCTTCTGGTTTGGCTCACGCGTCACCAGCTTGGTGGATTCACTCCAGGCGGCAAAAAGAAGACGCCGACCTCAAACATCATATCGATAGTCGAGGCGGCCGTTTTGCGAAGATCGCGGCCTTGTGGGGCGCCATTATCGACGATGTAGCGGCCATCTTCTCCAGCCGAGATAAAAGTGTGCCCAGGCGTGTACCCTGCACCGTGCATCATGAAGGCCCCCGTGATCGGGCGGTACTTGGTCGCATCCCAAGGCACCCATCCCGCCTTGTACAGCGCCATCGAAAAATTGACGACGGCAGCGGTGCTTGACCAAATCACTTCGTTGCCTTTGGTTTTATTGAAATCTTCGGTCAGACGGTAGCCGGCACGCTGGTAAGCTTGGCGCAAGAGTTCGCTCTGAAATTCGGCACACGGGACATTCGCAAATCCATGCCGAACGGCCGTGGCGTTAACAGCAATTGTCCAAGCACCGATCGGCGAGATCATGCCGGTTTCTTCAAAGTTGATTGAGGCTTGCGTGGCTCCGGCTTGATCCATCATGAGGTAAGACTTTTTGGTTTCGACCGTTCGATCCGCCGCTTTTTTGAGTTCCTCGTAGAGACGCTGGTACTTTGTGCGATCGGCCTTTGACAGACTTGCCGGGTCGATGGCTTTATTGATGCGCTCACCAAAACGTTTTGTTGCAGACCGGGTGTAGCTGTACTTCGGTTTGCCATTTGAATTAAAGTTCGCCATAAATCCAGCGCCATCAGTCGATGCCTTAAGCGCCGCAAAATTGCCAGCGGTGCCCTCAAGGTTGCCGACAATCGCCGCGCCGACGAAAAGGCCGCCGCCCGTCTTGTTCAACTCGCTTATCCGTGACGCTGAAAAAATGATCTCGAAATCCTTCGGAACCGAGATCAACGTGATGGGCGTGACAAAGCCCGTACTCGAACGCTCGAGCGCGCCGCTACTGTTTCTAAAATCAAGATGCCTGACTTGGTAAGAACTGGGGACTTCAAGCTGGGTGCCTGCTGGGAGTTCAGCTTTGAGCTCGAGCACGCCATTTTTCTCATAGCGCACATTCATCGCCTGGCTGAGTAAGATTTTTTGTACGCCCGATGCGGGGTCACGATCCCCGCCCGGAATTTCGGTTGCTGTCTCATCGCCGGTTTCATCAATCGCAGGCAACTCTTGTATCTTCGAGCAAGAAACGCTGAAGAGTGCGATGAGCAAGAAAACTGAAACAAATTTCGAAGATTGGCGCGATGTCTGACCCAAACTTGGCGGTTTGCGAAGATGTCCACCCATAGACTCAGGCCTCCTGCTGGGTGAACTCCATGAATGGAAATTGACGCAGTTCGCTCAGCTTACAAGCTGATCGGCAGGTCTTTCAGAGCGCATTAATGTCTTCGGGAGTGTCGAAAATCTAGCGATCGCTATTTTTTAGAAATGGCATTTCCCGTCAATACTTTAGGCAAAAAACAGGCTTTTGAAACTAGGATTTCGAATCGTAAGCATCACGGATAGCAATGCCGATATTAATCAAGGCGGTCATCGTAATAACGATCGAAATCGCGGGCGCCCAGACCAACCACTCGGCGGTTGTGATGTACTTTTGCGATTGTGAAATGAGCTCTCCCCAACTGGGTGTCGGAGCCGCGAGCCCAAGTCCAAGATAATCTAAAACCGTCAACCCATAGATGTTGGCGGCGATCGCGAAGGGCGAAAACGTGACCAAGGGCGTGAGCGCGTTCGGCAAGATGTGCGAAAGAGCGATGCGCGTGTGACTTGCGCCCAAAGCGCGCGCGGCCTCGACGAAGTCACGTTTGCGAAGTTGCAAGAATTGCGCGCGCATGTGGTGAAAGATCGAAGTCCATTCGAAGATCACGGTAAAGACGATCAGCCAGATCAAATTCGGCGCAAAAATCGAAATGATCGTAATGAGCAAAAGCGTTCGCGGCATCTGCTCAATAACTTCGACGACTCGGCTTCCGAGTAAATCTGTCGTCCCGCCAAAATAGCCAAGAGCCGCACCGATGATCGACCCGGTGATATAAGCCAAGAGCCACACGCCAACCGCATAAATGATGGTATAACGAAACCCGTACAGCAAGCGCGACAAGACATCGCGGCCTCGATCATCGGTCCCAATCCAGTTCAATTTTGAGGGCGGTGCCGGGTACGATTCAACAAACGAATTGCTCTCGAACGGATCCCACTGAATCAAGGGCCACGCGGCCCAATCATCTGGCCCAAATTCAAGCGAACGGTAATCCATCACAAAGATGTCTTCACGGCCAAATTCAGAGGGGTGATAATCTTTAAGGATCGGAACATAGATCGACCCGTGGTGTTTCATGAGAATGGGTTTGTTGTTCGACCAAAACTCGGCGGTAAAGCTAAAAAAGAAAATAACGATCAAGACCCACGCCGAAATGATGGCTGATTTGCTTCGCTTGAAGCGTCTCCATCTCTTTAGACTCAATTCGTTTTTCAGGCGTTTTTCGATCATTTGAAGTCGATCCTCGGGTCAATCAACACGTAGGTGATATCGCTGAGCAAGCGCCCGAACATCAAAGTGACCGCATTAAAAAAGATCAAACCCATAATGACATTGTAGTCGCGGGCCAAAATCGAGGTGTAGCCTAGGCGCCCAAGACCATCGAGCTGAAAGACATTCTCGATAATCAAAGAGCCCGCCAAGAAGACTTGCAAAAAGCCGCCAAGATTAACGGCGACCGGGATCAACGCATTTCGCATGGCGTGTTTGTAAAGAACCACGCGCTCGTCCAAACCCTTGGCGCGTGCCGTTCGAACGTAATCCTGGCGAATCACATCCAAGAGAGAGTTTCGCATCAAGACTGTGAGCTCGGCAAAACCACCAATCAAATAACAGATCAAAGGCAAAACAAAGTGATGGGCCCGGTTCATGATCTGACCCCAGGTGGTCAGACTATCGTAGTCATCAGATCTTAAAAGTCCGGTCGGAAACCAACTAAAATAAGATCCACCCGCAAAGAACGTAATCAAAAACACGCCCAAGACGAGCGGCGGGATTGCGTACGCGAGGTACAGCATGATGCCCGAGGCCGCATCAAAAAACGAGCCGGCCCTAACAGCCTTAGCCATCCCCAGAGGGATACAAATCAGATAGGTAAAAAACAGAGACGCGATTCCGAACTGAAGTGAGACCGGAAACTTACTGATAATGACATCGATGACCGGCTCTTCATAGGTGAAGCTCTCACCAAAATCCAAGCGGGACAAATTTTTGAGCCAAATCCAGTAGCGCTCATGAATGGGCTTATCAAAGCCGTACTGCTTCTTCATGGCCTGAATGACATCTTCACTCATGCCGACGGTGCCACGATCAGCGCCGCCGCCACCGCGGTCGCCTTGAGCACCGAAGCGGATCGCCTGCAATTTTTGCTCAATGGGCGACCCTGGCGCCAAGTTGATAATGACAAACGCGATCAACGTGATTCCAAAAAAAGTCGGAATCAGCAAAATAAGTCGGCGAAAAATAAAAGCCAGCAACTAAAAACCCTCAGTCCATTCAAAAACAAATTCGAAACAGTCTCAGATCATATTAACAGGGGAAGCCCCAGGGCAAAGAAAGCTGCCAAAGCAGCTTTCCTTAAGCAAAAGACGCCCCTAGGGCGTCTTGGTCCACCAGTAGAAGTGACCGACATCGTATTGAAACGAGTCTGCGGGCTTCGCGACTTTGTTCGACGTCGCATAGAAAGCGAACTTGTCATTAAACAACCATGCGTAAGGAGCGTCTTCAGCAATCAACTCATAAACGCGGTGAAGCTTTTCCATGCGTTTTTTCTTATTGGGGTCCATGCGGGCCTGGTCGATGAGCTTGTCCACTTCTTGATTTTTGTAGGCGATAAAGTTCGACCCACCAGGGATGGCGTTCGACGAATGCCAGATCTGCTTAGGATCCCACTCAAAAGTTCCAGACCAAGCCAAGGCGGCGGCGTCAAAGTTGCCTTCATCCAAGAGCTTCAAGAAGGAGTTCCACTCAAGGTATTTCAGATCAAGCTCAACGCCCGCTTTTTTGAGGTCTTCTTTGTAAAGCGTGAAGTATTTTTCGACTTCTTTATTGGCATAGATCAACGAAAAGCGAAGATCGGTTTTTTTGCCTTTGATCACCTTATCCAAGACGCCGTCTTTGTCTGAATCTTTCCAGCCGGCCTTGGACAGCAGTTCGCTGCCTTTTTTAAGGTCGAACAAGAAGGGCTTCACTTTTTTAGACGCATATTCAGACAACGCGTAGGTCGGGCCTGTCGCTAAATCCGACATTCCGTAGCGAAACTTGCGGTTCATTTCTTCGCGGTTCATCAAGTGAGCCAAAGCGATGCGCACATTCTTATCTTGAAACATGTCACGGCGAAAGTTCCAGCCAATGAAGCCGTATGACTTGGGCGATTTGTTCTCAACTTTTGTTTTGAAAACAGATTTGCCCCAAGGCGCGCCCTCTGCTTTTTTCACGTAGTACTCAGCTGTAAGCTCTTCGAAATCGAGCTCGCCTTTTTTTACCATCTCGAAAGAGACCGCGTCTTCTTTAACAAAACGCAGAGTGATGGTTTTAAAGTTAAAAGCACCTTTCCACTCAGGTGTGTTGAAGCCGTACCATTTGTCGTTACGTTTCAAGACGATGCGCTGACCTTTTTCGAATTTCTCGAGAATGTAGGGACCCGAACCCATCAAGGTTTTAGATAATTTTTTTGATTTCTCAACATCACCGTAGACGTGCTTGGGAATGATGGTCATCTCAACCATCGAGATGAAGTTTTGAAAGTACGAGTCTTTCGTGTGAAACTTCACAGTAAAAGGGTCAATGATTTCAACTTTGGCGATACCTTCAAAATAAGGCTGCACGTGAACCGCTTTGTAAGCAGGCTCAAAAATCGCGTCAAAGCTAAATTTCACGTCTTCAGCCGTGACGGGTTTGCCATCATGGAAGGTCGCATCTTTGCGCAAAGTGAAGGTGTAAACTTTTTGATCCTTAGAAATGTCCCATTTTTCGGCCAACCGGGGTTGAAACTCATTGGTCTCAGGGTTGCGCTTTGCCAAAGTATCCATCACATATTGCTGAATGCGGTCAGCATAGAGGTCTGTCGAAGTGACCGGGTGAATCGTAGGGGGCTCACCGCCCAAGTTGCGGGTGAAAGTTCCACCAACAGGTGCACTCGGATTCAGAGCCACGGCCCCTGCCGTCTCGACCGTCAGAACCAGCGACATCAAAGCACCAAACCAGATCCATGCATTCAACTTCATTTGGGAATCCTCCTCAAAGTTATAAGCCGCCACAACATCTGGGCAATGATCATAAAAATCAAGCCATTGGCCACGTGACGCAAATTGTAAAGATTGATTGAAGCACAAAAAACAAAGAGCCCAACATCATCCCTGAGAAAAGCCCAAAAGATAAAACAAGAGAAAGACTCAGTAACCCAAAAACAAAACCACAAAACCCAAATCCCGAACAGTTATCTGTGATCAAGTCGATCGACCAACAGACGTGAAAGCCTGAAAGACGAACAGTCATCTTTGATCACGGAGAGCGACAAAGTCGATCGACCAATAAACAATCAAGACCAAGAAATCACAAGACCCGAAGGACGAGAGGCCATCTGTGATCAAGGAGAGCGACGAAGTCGATCGACCAACAAACAGAGGCTTTCCAGCCCAGTCTTAGCGAGCGTACTTCTTATTCATAGACTCTCTGATCTCAGCGCCCTCGATAGAAAGCCGTGTCCAAGGAATCGCGCGGAGGCGCTCGGGTTCGATAAGTTCATCAGTTTCTTCACAAATTCCGAAACTGCCGTTCTCGATCCGAGCCAGGGCGTTTTCGATTTCCATCAACTGATTTCGCAAGCGCTCGTGACGAGACAAGAACTCGGCTTCGGCCAAAACGCGAACGGTTTGATCGGCTTCGTCTCCACCTTTGTCGTCATTATTAAGATCATTGCGAGACTCTTTAACGCGGTTGAGGAGTTCAGACTTGGCCTGTAACAGCTTCGACCTGCACTCTTTGACCAGAACTTCGGCGACCGGTGACATAAACATCCCCCATTTACTCACTTCGGTTTGAAAGTGCCTACCCCCTCGGTCGGCACCGTTCCCTTTGAATCTAGAGTCAAAACTCAAGTGGACCCATTTTGGAACTGGTCTATTGAAAGGGCTTTGAATGTTCTTTGCAAGAAAAAACTTACATCGCCTTAAAAATGCTGAAGCACCTAATAACTCACAGCTTCTCGCAATATTGCGACTGATGTTTGATTCGCCCCATCTAAAAGACAAGTCAGTTTCACAACAGGACAGTTAAGATGTAAGCGGTGCCTGCTTCCCCTTGCAGAAGCGTTGCGTCATTTCAGTTGTCGCAACGCTTAGGGCAGGGGGAGCAGGCACCGCTCGAATGTCGAAGGTCCTGCGCCGGCG
>JBKCUU010000071.1:0-2264 GCA_046318155.1 Bdellovibrio sp.
CACCTATCCTGGCCCTGACCGCACATGGGGTGGTGACCGAGAAAGAAAAATGCCTGTCTGTGGGATGCAATGACTATATCGCTAAACCTGTGTCGAGGTCGACGCTGTTAAGTCGCATTCATCGTTGGATGAACGGCCCGAGTTGTTAAGAAATCCAAATCGTTTCTTCGCGCTTGCACGATCAATCGCTCAGACAAATTCCATACAATATGTCGCAGAGTAAAAAAGGAGGAACATCTATGGCTCAATTCAACCTTTCAAAGATCGATATGTCTGACCGCCCCCGCCAAAATTCCGAGAACCCGCTCACACAAATTTCACCGGCACCCCTTTCCCCCGCCCGCATTTTTGTTGCGGACGACAGTCCCGACACGCTTGAGCTGATCTTTCGTTCGTTGCAAAACGAGCGCTGCCGTTTTCGGTGGGCGCAAGATGGGTATGAAGCCGTGACCGAGATGGTTCGGCATCCCCAAGTCGATTTGATGATCTTGGATTTCTTTTTGCCTGGCCTGCAAGCTGATGAAGTTTTGCGCGAGCTCGATCACGCCATCGGACTCGATCCCCTGAGACACGAGTCATGGATAATGAAAAAGGTTCCGGTCGTGATTTTCTCGGCCGCAAGCTTACCCAAAACGGGTTGGAGCCAAATGAATTATTTTGAAGTTGTCGACGTTTGGCAAAAACCCTTAGGCCCCGATGTGATCCGTGCGCGGGTGAAGAAACTGCTCTTCGAGCGCCGTGACCTGCGCCCTTCGTCAGGACTCGCTCGCGTTAACCAACCGGTAACCTTGCCCGTGAACGTTCTCGATCGAAAAAAAACCCGACGGAAGTTTTTTTCGAAGATTTGAAACGTGGGTGTCGACGGAGCGAGGGTAAACGTGAAAGCCCTTGCCCCACACCCGATCCAAAATCTCATCGCGAGTGGTCAGCTCACCTTTGTGCGAAACCAGTAGACACAAAATTTTGAACTCGATCTTGGTTAAATTGATTGGTTTTTTGACGTTGTTTTCTTCAACGTACACCTCGAGCGTATCGTGTTGAATCTCGAGAGGTCCAACGCGTTCAAGGCGACTCTGGATTTTTGAATCCCGCAGTTTACGCAAACGCACTTCGATGCGCGCTTTCATCTCAAGAAGGTCGGAGGACTTGGTGATGTAATCATCAGCGCCCAAGGACAATCCCAAAACTTTTTCAGCGACCTCAGATTTTGCCGTCAGAAAAATAACCGAAGGCAGGTCTGCTTGGTACTTGTTTGAAATTTCAGTAAAGAAGTGAAAGCCATTGCCGTCGGGTAAGGTCACATCCAACAGAATCAAATCGACGTTGTCAGTTTCGATTCGCTTGCGCCCTTGAGCCAGATCTGGCGCCCAAACCACTTGGGCCGAGTCGGCCAAAAAGCTTCTCACAAGAACGAAAATCTCTTCAGCATCATCGATGACTAAAACTTTTTGCATTCCACAAGTTCTGGGGGTTCTCGGATGATTTGTCAAATCTAGCCGAAGGGGGAGTGCACCGGGAAGCGGGACCCGGTACAGCTGTCTTAAAGTCGATTATAAGCCGTCACGCCGAATCAGGTGGTAACCAAACTTCGTGCGAATGATGGGCGAGACTTCACCTGGCTTCAGTGCCTTGGCGGCATCGACAAAATCATCGTCGAGTCGACTCAGAGCGACGAGCCCTAAACTTCCGCCTTGCTTAGAAGATGGGCATTTTGAGTACTTTTGGGCCAGCTCCTCGAAGGGAACACGCTCTTGGAGTTTGCGCAAAAGGTCCTCGGCCTCGTATTTTTGCAAGACCAGGATATGAGAAAGTTTGATCTTGGGCGGATTCGTCATACACTCCCTACAGGCTATTTGCTCACCAGCTCAAGACTACAGAAGGAGTTTTAAATGGACAAAAACAAAGTCATCAAGGCCCTGAATTTGATCCTTGAAAATGAGTTGGCTGGTGTTGTTCGCTACACGCATTATTCGCTGATGGTTTTTGGCCACAACCGAATTCCCATCGTCAGCTGGCTGCGCGACCAGGCCAACGAATCTTTGACCCATGCGGCCCTCGCGGGTGAGCACATTACCACTCTTGGCGGCCACCCCTCGCTTAAAATTGGTCCCTTGCTTGAGACTAACAATCATGCGATTACCGAGATCTTGAAAGAGAGCTTGCAGCACGAAAAAAAACAACTCGACCACCTTCACGACCTGCTAAAGTTAGTTGAAGGTCAGTCTGTATTTTTAGAAGAATACGCGCGCGAAATGATCGTGGAA
>JBKCUU010000072.1:0-2633 GCA_046318155.1 Bdellovibrio sp.
CAATTCAACTGCACGCCGCAAATTTACAAAACTAGTGAAATTCGTTGCCAAAGACCCATTCCAATCACACATTTTTGACAAGAACGAAGGCAAACCTAGATGTTGGGCGTGAACGATTCGGGCTTAATTTGTCCTATCCTCCAACTTCCTCATTTCTGATGATGATTTTTTGAATCACTTTTTGAATGATCTTGGTTTTCACTTCAGGATCACTCTCCTGCTCAAGCAGCTTGTTTATTGTTTGGCGAAACACTTCAAAGTCTTTCACCTCAACACTGACTTGATCTTGACCCGATTTCGTCTTTAAAGCCCTCACTTCGTCCTCAAGAGCCTGTTTTTGTAACGAAACCTTCTCCATTTGATCAAACACGTGTTTGGGGTTCACTGACTAATGATTCAAGCCCTATCTCGGTCTAGTTTTATTCTGGGTGCATGTTCTGACGCTTGACCTTAGTGGACCCTCCTCTGACAATTTGTGATGGAGGGAATGAATGAAAAATATTCTTTTTATAGGATTGATTTTATCACTAAGTGCTTGTTCTCAGCTGCCTAAAACTGAGTTGGTAGAAAGAGACCCCTCTGCAGCTGGAGATGTTGGCAGCGTGAGTAAAAAACTTTTGATAAATCGCGACTATATGATTATCTCGCCCTATGGCGTCGAAATGATAGTTCCAAAGTCTTTAAAAGCTACAGAAAGTGATCCGAACTGTTTTGCCTATTTCTGCAAAGGGGAAATTGCTGTTGTTGATGGAGTAACAAATTATAGTCATTGGCTGGGCGAGGAAGATTTCAATACCCCTGATAAAATCATTGGATTTGATAAAGAGAAGGGCGAGGTCATTGCAACTTATGACCCAACTTTGAAATGGGCTAAGAAAAAAAGATATAAACTGCAAGATCTCTTTACCCGTAGTGTGTGCTCCCGGGATTTCTGTGTGGGTGACTATGTCATTGCAATACATTCTGAAGCGCAGAAAAAGTTAGCTGTTTATGGTGTCACTAAAAGAGAGTCATGCTCAATTGTTGGTATGTCCTTGGACGGTAAACTGCTCTTGCGCGTGGGTGGTTCCAGCGGAGGGCATGTTTCAGTTAAACCAGATCAAGTTACAGTCTCAGGAACAGCTTGTAACGTTCCCGTAGAGCGTGAGGGATGTCGCCACCGTCGTTAAATTAATCATTTTCAGGCGCAATAAAATCAATCTGAGCTGCAAGCGACGACATGAAATAGGTCCAAAGTCACCGGCGTAACGGTCTCATGGTCTGACCTGCCCGGGCTAACCCGGTCCAGAATCTGTGATAAGATCTGGACCAAGAAAGGACCCGGATCATGGCACGAAAGAAATACACCCCAGAGGAAATCATCCAGCATCTTCGGACAGCGGAGATTGAGCAAAGCAAGGGTTTAACCCAAGCAGAGGCCGCCCGAAAAGTCGGTGTCACGCCGATAACCCTATCGAGATGGAAATCAGAGTTTGGTGGACTTCGTGTCGACCAAGCAAAGCGGCTCAAAGAGCTTGAGCAAGAAGCTTCGAGGCTTCGCAAAATCGTATCTGATCAAGCGCTAGATATTTTGATTTTAAAAGAAGTTTCCAAGGGAAACTTCTAAGCCCGGCGAGACGCAAGGATGCGGTTCAGATGGCGATGCGAGTTCTTGGAGTGAGCGAGCGTCGGGCTTGTAAAATCATAGGGCAAATCAGATCCACCCAGCGATACGAAAAGCGACCGAATCAGGAACAAGGAAAGCTTGAATCGCGAGTGATTGAGCTTGCAACTGAGTATGGCAGGTATGGTTATCGTCAGGTGACAAATTTACTCAACATGGAGGGCTGGTGTGTGGGAAAAGATCGTGTTTACACAATTTGGCGCAAAGAGGGCTTGAAGGTTCCACAAAAGCAGCCAAAAAGATCAAGGCTTTGGCTGGCTGATGGATCTTGCATCAGGCATAGACCTGAATACCCGAATCATGTTTGGTCTTACGATTTTGTCTCTGAGCAGACACATGATGGAAGGAAGTTTAAGATTTTAAACATCATAGATGAATACACCAAGGAGTGTTTATCAAGCCATGTGGCAAGACGGATCAGGGCGCAGGATGTAATTTTAATTTTGGCTGAATTGTTTTTGCAAAAAGGCTGTCCAGGATTTATCCGCTCAGACAACGGCCCAGAATTTGTCGCAAAGAAGCTCGTGGCTTGGATGAAGGACCTTCAGGTGCAGCCCTTGTTTATCCAACCCGGAAGTCCGTGGGAAAACGGGTACTGTGAATCGTTCAACGGCAAGATGCGCTATGAGCTTTTGAATGGAGAAATATTTTACTCGCTGCTTGAAGCAAAGATCGTCATCGAGAACTGGAGGAACCATTATAACTCAAAGAGACCACACAGTAGCCTTGGTGGAGTGCCGCCAGCACCAGAGTTTTTTCAGCCAACGTTCAGGCTGATTGCGAAAGAATCGTTAACAATGTAAGTGGTAGCAAAACTCCCGGCTGGTCACGACCACTATCAGACTTCGTCCCCAGGGGATATTTTCAAACCCAACTTTGGCAGTTGAGCCAAGATGGGGACACGGCGGGGAAAAGCGAAGAGGCCGTGCGAATCTCCGGCGGCTTCTTCATTGCTCGGCACTCTCAAAGA
>JBKCUU010000073.1:0-2903 GCA_046318155.1 Bdellovibrio sp.
CGGGTTCAAATGTGTTAACCTTAGCCACAGTGCCTTTGAATAAAGGTGGTACTGGGTTAGCAGCATTAGGCTCAGCCAACCAGATTTTTGGTATGAACAACGCCGGCACTGCTGGTGAGTATAAGACGATTACTGCTGGAAGCGGTGTCAGTGTTACTCACGGAGCAAATAGTATTACGATTGCAGCAACTGGCGGCACAGGAACAGTGACCAATGTCTCGAGTGCCAATAGTGATATCGGTGTCGCCACAGGTTCAACAACACCCGTGCTGACGTTAAACTCAGGCACTGGCAATAATCAGATCGTAAAACTTGATGGAACAGCACGATTACCAGCGGTTGATGGATCGAATCTTACCAATTTATCAGCCGCACAAATCACCGCAGGCACCCTACCAGTGTCACGAGGCGGAACCGGCATCACAAGTATTGGTAACTTTATGGTGATGGCAACCAATGGTTCAGGAGTCGTGACACCTTTGGCCGGCAGCGTGAATGGCTCAATGCTTCAGTACTCGGTAACCGGTCCTGTTTACACAACAGCATCATATCCAGCAACGACAACAGCCAATCAATTGCTGTACTCAAGCGCAAATAACGTTGTCGGAGGACTTGGAACTGCAAATAACTCGGTTCTAACAACAAATGGATCTGGAGTTCCTAGTTGGGGTGCCCTGTCAGCAGATAGTTTTACCCAGTATGCCCTGCTTGCAGGTCGAGCTGGCGGTCAAAACTTACGAGGCGGCACCGCGGCCAACGAAAACCTAACTCTTGATTCCACTTCAAATGCAATCAAAGGTTCTGTGATTTTGCAACCAGCCGGCGGCAACGTCGGTATTAATATGACATCTCCCCGAAGGGCGTTATCGGTAGCCGACGGTTTTCTCCAATTAGTATCCTCATCAACAGGCTACCTAATGAATGACGGTGGAATTGTTGGATTTATTGGCTCTCGATTTGTCATCAACAATCTCGAAGCAGATGCGATTGCTTTTGGAACGAATGGAGGATCTGAGCGGATGCGTATTGAAAGCGGCGGTAACGTCGGGATTGGGACGACGGCGCCTAGTGAGTTACTCGAAGTCTCTGGCAATGTCAAAGCCACAAGTTTTATATCGACATCTGATCGCAGACTTAAAACCAACATCGAAGCTTCACCAGGTTTAGAAAAAATCTTGCAATTGCAAGGTGTGCAATATGACTGGAAAGCCAACGGAGTTCATGAGTATGGCGTGATCGCTCAAGATGTCGAAAAGGTTTTTCCTGCGCTTGTGGTGACAGACCAAAAAACGGGCTTTAAAGCGGTTAAGTATCAAGGTCTGATTGCTCCGTTGATTGAGGCGACCAAAGAAATCAATGCTCGCTGCGAGATGACTCAGAATCAATCTGAAATGCTTGCCAAGCAATTGCAAAAAGTTGAAGCTGATGTCGATGGCTTGAAGCGAAAATTAGCTTCTGTCGAAGAAGAAAACGCCAATATGAAAAAACTTTTGCACCAAATGGACGCGCGCATGAAAAAACTTGAGCAAAAGAGCCAGCCTTAAATGAAAAAAAAAATTCATTTTTTCATTAAAATCGCTTTGTTTCTTTTTGCTTCGCTCACTGTCTCAAAGAGCTATGCGCAGTGCACATCTCCCGCAGGCGTTGCAGGTCAGATGCAATGGTATCCTTTGACTTCACAAGTTCGATATTGCAATGGCACATCATGGTTTGCGATGGATAATACTGTTATTGGCCCTACCTGCTCTGGTTTAGGAAAAATCCAATTCGTGAGCTCTGAAATTCTGTGGTGCAATGGTTCAAATTGGGTCAGGACAGCTCCCGCGATCAATCACGGAGTCTGTGTTCCAGGTGATGCAGGAAAATTCTATTACGCCACGGTTGGAAACTATTATTGGTTTTGCAATGGTTCAAATTGGCGCCGGATGGCCCCATAGGCGTGCTTCTGCCTCTATGGAGCGCACTTCTACACTTGATGTAGCCAAATTAAAAACTTGACTTTATATTTGGCTATCTTATCATAACCATATGATAAGACGAGACTTTTCTTCAGCCATGAGCTCATATATGCGCAGCTTTTCTGCTGTTCTTGTCCTTGGTGCTCGCCAAGTTGGTAAGACGACCTTGATTCGCAAAGCACTAGCGAAAACACATGCCTATGTCCTGCTCGAAGATCCTGATGTGCGCGAGCTTGCGATCAATGATCCCCGCTCTTTCTTTAAGAAATTTCCACCTCCACTTATCATCGATGAGTTTCAATACGCACCACAGTTGATCAGTTACCTTCAGGGTCTCATCGACGAGAATCGAGACATGAGAGGTCAGTTTGTTCTGACGGGCTCGCAAAACTTCCAAATGATGGAGCAGGTCACTCAATCCTTGGCAGGACGAATTGGTGTCCTGACTCTCTACGGTCTTTCTTCCCAAGAAATTAACAAAGAAAAGATTTTCGACTCAGCATCTATTTCTCAATGCATTCTTCGAGGAACCTACCCTGAACTGTGGGGCCAGCCTCAAATCAAGACCAGAGAATGGATGTCGAGTTATGTTCAGACTTTTCTTGAAAGAGATCTACGGCAATTGGGACAAGTGGGGGACCTTGTCGCTTTCGAAAGATTTCTCAAAGTCTCAGCGGCTAGAACGGCTCAAGTCCTCAACATATCTGACATGGCTCAGGATTGCGGGATTTCACCACCGACGGCACAAAAATGGCTCTCGATCCTTGAGAGAGCTTACGTCATTCGATTGGTTCAACCTTATTTTACGAATTTGACTTCACGAGTGCGTAAAGCGAGTAAACTTTATTTTTTAGACACGGGCCTGGCTTGTTACCTGATGGGTTACCGCGACGCTGAAGTCTTGCAACAGAGTCCTCATATTGGACCTCTTTTTGAGACCTTAGT
>JBKCUU010000074.1:0-12455 GCA_046318155.1 Bdellovibrio sp.
AAGCCATACGATCAAGGATCGCAACAAGTGCGCGCTTTGCGCGGTTGTAACCGTGGCAGCGATAAAGTCCGTGCATGGCTTCTTTGAAGTGATAGATCTCTTTCATCTTTGGATGATGATCGAGCCATTGATAAAGAGCCCTGCGTTCGAAGTATTCAAGGCGTTTGCCGTTGAATAGTAAAAGTTTTCGGACTGGGTTTGATCTTTGATCGCGCTGGTTTTGTTGGCGCAGGCGGAGGATTTTTAATCGTTCCGGCACTGGTGACGATTGGTCGACTGGAGATGAAGCAAGCCGTTGGGACTTCGCTCTTTGTCATCGCCCTGCAGTCGCTTTTTGGGAATCCTCGGAGATTTTAAGTCCGTTGTACAAATGGATCTTGTGTTGTTTTCTCTGATGGCGGTACTGGCCGTGGCTGGCATGAGCATCGGAGGTGTGTTTCGTCAGCGTATCCCTCAATCAAAACTAAAACTGGGCTTTGGGATTTTCGTCCTTGTCATGGGGGGCCTGATTTTTATTCAAGAGTTTAGGAACGGAGTGATATGAAAACGTTCGAAGTAAAAAGTATTTACGATGAGGCGACAGCGACAATCACCTATGTGGTCTATGACAAGAAGACCCGCGATGCAGTCGTGATTGATCCTGTTTTGGATTATGACCCGGGCTCATCTAAGGTGTCGACAGAAAGCATAGAGAGTCTAGAGGCGCTGATCCGGAGTAACAAACTAAGGCCGCACCTTTGCCTCGAGACTCATGCCCACGCCGATCACCTGTCAGGTGCGCAAGAGTTAAAAAAACGTTTCCCGCAAATTACAATTGCAATTGGTGAGCGGATCACGGAGGTCCAGAGTGTTTTCAAAAAGATCTATAATCTTCCCGAACCGTTCATTCCGAACGGAGCGCAGTTTGATCGGTTGCTCAAAGAGGGAGAGAAGATTCAAGCTGGGACGATTGAGATTGAAGTGATCTTTACTCCTGGGCATACGCCGGCTTGTGTGTCGTATCACATTGGTGATGCTGTATTCACGGGGGATGCGATTTTTATGCCTGATACCGGTACTGGTCGATGCGATTTTCCTTCGGGAAGCTCCGAGACGTTGTATCACTCCATTGCCAATAAACTATTTAAGCTTCCAGACGTGACAAGGGTTTTTGTTGGTCACGATTACAAGGCCAACGGAACCAGGCCGGCGCAATGGGAAACAACGATTGGCCAAGAGAAGGCACAAAATATTCAGTTGAGACTTGAAACTCCCAAAGAGGAGTTCGTTAAAATGCGTAACGCTCGTGACGCCACCTTGGCGGCTCCTCGTTTGTTGTTGCCAAGTCTTCAAGTCAATATAGATGGTGGTCGCCTTCCTGACCCTGAAGCAAACGGTGTGAGTTATCTAAAAATCCCAATTAAAAAATAAAAAGAAGCTTTTTTGAGGAATAGCATCGGTCCAACAATAACCATAATCTGGTCGATATAAACCAGATTATGGTTTATCAAGTAAATATACCAGAAGGTATCTTCGGCCTTTCACCTAAACTAACTTTTGCACCCAGGTTTTGATTTGTTCGATTTTTCCGTCGGATCGATTTGAATTTTGCAATTGGTTGATCCGAAAAATTAATGTTCTTCGGCCAAACATGACGGCCAAATCCATTGCCGTTTGATTTTTGTTGTTCTGGTGATTGAGATCTGCGCCAGCTTCAGCCAGCAGTTCAAAAATTTGCGAGTGGCCTTTAAAAACCACGCCCATCAGAATCGAATTTGAACTTTCATCAACACTGTTGACGTCACCACCAAGCCCGATCAAGAGCTTGGTGGCATCATAATAGCCATTGTAACTGGCCAGCATTAAAGGCGAGTGTCCTTTTTCGTTTTTACTGTTCACAGAAATGCCAGATTCGATCAGTCGCTGAATCGTCTTTACATCTCCACTTCGAGCCGCAGTAAAAATATCCATAAAACACCTTTTCCTTAAAAACTACTTTTTGACGTCAAAGCGGTCTGCATCCATGACTTTTACCCACGCAGAGACAAAATCCCTAATGAATCGTGAATCGGAATCGCTTTGGGCGTAAATTTCTGAGACCGCGCGAACTTCTGAATTTGATCCGAACAAGAGATCCACTTTGGTTCCAGACCATTTTTTCTTACCAGTCGCTCGGTCAAAGCCCTCGTATTCACCTTCAACAGAAGACATCTTCCACTCAGTCGCCATATCTAAAAGATTCACAAAGAAGTCATTCGAGAGGACGCCAGGCTTTGCAGTCAAGACTCCGTGTAGAGAGTTCCCGTGGTTTGCTCCCAGAACCCTGAGCCCGCCCACGAGCACCGTCGCCTCTGGCAAAGTTAAGTTGAGCAAATGTGCTTTGTCGATGAAGAGTTCGGGTCCGTATTTTGTTAGACCTTTGCCAGCGTAGTTTCTAAACCCATCCGCCATTGGTTCCAAAACGCCAAACGACTCAATGTCTGTCTGCTCTTGGCTTGCATCCACTCGGCCCGCAGTAAATGGCACCGTGATGTTTTTGCCGGCTTTGCGAGCAGCCTCCTCGACTCCGACATTTCCGCCCAAGACAATGACATCGGCTAAGGAGACCGCTTTAGTAGGATTTGCAGCGCTAAATTTTCTTTGAATTTCTTCTAAGACGGCAATGACTTTCGTAAGTTCAGACGGCTCATTCGCGGTCCAGTTTTTTTGCGGTAAAAGTTTAACACGTGCGCCGTTTGCTCCACCGCGCATGTCTGAGCCGCGGAATGTTGAGGCCGAGGCCCACGCCGTTTTTACCAACTGAGAAACCGTTAAGCCCGCGGCCGATATTTGTTTTTTTAATTCGGCAACTTCTTGGTCAGACAAAGGACTGCCTTTTGCTTTTGGCAATGGATCTTGCCAGATCAAATCTTCGCTTGGAACTTCTGGCCCCAAATACCTGACTTTGGGCCCCATATCTCGGTGAGTCAGCTTAAACCAGGCTCTGGCGAAGGCATCTTGAAAGGCACCAAAATCTTTGTGAAATTTTCTCGAAATGGCTTCATAACCTGGATCAAAACGCAGCGATAAATCGGCGGTCGTCATCATTGGCGGACTTTTCTTTTTCGGGTCATGGGCATCTGGAATCATGTCTTGTGGTTCGCAGTTTTTCGGGTGCCATTGGTGAGCACCGGCTGGGCTCTTTGAAAGAACCCATTCGTATTTAAACAACATTTCGAAATATCCGTTATCCCATTTTGTCGGGTTTGGTTTCCACGCACCTTCGATACCGCTGGTTGTTGTGTGAACGCCTTTTCCGGATTCAAATTTGTTGTTCCAGCCAAATCCCATTTCTTGGTAGTCAGCGCCTTCAGGCGAGGGCCCGACAAATTTTGTGTCTCCGGCGCCATGGGCTTTGCCAAAAGTATGTCCGCCCGCGATCAGGGCCACTGTTTCTTCATCATTCACCCCCATGCGAGTAAAGGTCTCACGAACATCGCGGCCCGAAGCCACAGGATCAGGGTTCCCGTTGGGCCCTTCGGGGTTGACGTAGATCAAGCCCATGTGCACGGCCGCCAAGGGTCCTTCGAGTTCGCGGTTGCCAGTGTATCGACTGTCGGCAAGCCATTGTTTTTCAGATCCCCAGTAGGTGTCTTCATCGGCCTCGAAGACATCCGCACGTCCGCCGCCAAAACCAAAAGTTTTTAAACCCATGTTTTCGAGAGCAACGTTTCCCGCTAAAATCATGAGGTCGCCCCAAGAAATTTTATTTCCGTATTTTTGTTTGATTGGCCAGAGGAGACGTCGGGCTTTGTCTAAGTTTCCGTTATCAGGCCAACTGTTGAGGGGTGCGAAGCGCTGCATCCCATGTCCGCCACCACCGCGCCCATCGAAACTTCGGTAAGTTCCCGCACTGTGCCAGGTCATACGAATCATAAATCCACCATAGTTGCCCCAGTCTGCTGGCCACCATGATTGAGAGTCTGTCATTAACTTATTGAGATCGGATTTTAAGCCCTTGTAATCAATTTTTTTAAATTCTTCGGCGTAGTTAAAGTTGGCATCTAGCGGATTTGATTTGTTTGAATGCTGTCTTAAAATCCCTAAGTTCAATCGATCCGGCCACCACTGCGTGTTGTTTTGCTGTGCATGGTTGGTATTTGCTCCTCTGAGGTAAGGACATTTTGAATCATTGCTCATCGCTGTTTCCTTTTGCGGTTATTGTTGATCTCCACGCGGACACCCCTTACTATCGTCACAAACTATTATTCAGTAAAATCGATTGTTTCTATCGATCATAGGTTTGCACTATTAAACAGACTAGCAGAGAGGGAGCCCGACATGCCATCGATTACGCAGCTTGAATACATTATTGCTGTCGCGGACCATCGTCACTTTGCAAAGGCCGCGAAAGTACGCAATATCTCTCAACCCACTTTGAGCCAGCAAATCAATAAAGCTGAAGACGAACTCGGAATCAGAATATTTGATCGCGACAAAAAACCCGTTCTTTTGACTCAGCATGGAAAGACTATTGTCGAGCAAGCCCGAACCATTTTAAGGGAACACAAAAAACTGTTTGAATTCTCAAGACAACATTCGGGCGATCTCGCCGGCTCCTTTCGACTAGGAATTATTCCCACCGTGTCATCAATGCTGGTGCCCGCTTTTGTCGAGGAGTTCGCCAAGAGCTGTCCCAAGGTCAAGCTTTTCATTGATGAACTGCCCACAGAATCTCTGATCAAGAATCTGCAGACCGATCAGTTGGATGCGGCCATTCTTGCGACGCCCCTGAATATAGATGGGCTGCAAGAAGAACCGCTGTACTACGAAACATTCAAAATTTATGCCTCTGCAGGCCATGCTTTGCTGAAGAAAAAGGCCTGCACTCGCAAGGATCTAGATGGACGTGACATTTGGTTGCTTCGAGATGGTCACTGTTTCAAGAATCAAATCGTGAAATACTGTTCGATCACAGTTGATGAAGCGCTTCAAGATAGAAACGTCCATTTTCAAAGTGGAAATTTAGAAACCTTGCAACGATTGATTGCACGTGGACACGGTTTTACCTTGATACCGGCATTTATGACATCGACCATGAGTAAAGACGATCTCAAAGATCATGTGACGCATTTTACAAGCCCTGAGCCTGCGCGCGAGATCAGCCTGGTCACCCATCGAAATCATTGGAAAAGCAAATTTGTCGACGCACTTCGGAGTTCGATTTTAGCTAACTTGCCAGCCACCGTCCATAAATCAAAAAATAAGGGACTAGAGGTTTTAGATGTCTGTTAGGGTGGGCCTGATCCAAGCTGCTTGCTTGGCGCGCGCGCCCATCTCGCCCAGCCTTGATGAAGATTACAAGTTCTGAGCGGCGATCCAGGCGCCGGTCCATGCGTTTTGGAAGTTGAACCCGCCCGTAATGCCGTCGATGTCGAGGACTTCGCCCGCAAAGTAAAGGCCCGGGCACAGTTTGCTTTCCATCTTTTTGAAATCGATTTCTTTTAAATCCACGCCGCCGCATTCAACAAACTCGTCTTTGTAGCGGTTTTTGCCCAAGACTTCGAAAGTTGTCGCAAACAAAATCTCGGCGATGGCTTGCAAGTCTTTGTTTGAGGTTTCCGCCCAGCGCTTGTCCTCTGGCAAGTTTGCTTTTTCTAAAACTTTGAGCCAAAAGCGTTTGGCGAGCTTGGTCGGGTAGACGTTGTTCAGTTGTGATTTGTTGGCGTCCAACTTTAAATCTTTTAAGAGAGTCAGAATCGATTCGATGCGATCAGCGCCCATCCAGTTGACCTTGAGTTGCGCTTTGTAATCGGCCTGGAGCATCTCTCGGGCCGCCCAGGCTGAAATTTTGAGAATGGCCGGACCACTGAGCCCCCAATGGGTAATCAGCATCGGGCCCGTCTCTTTAAAAGGTTTTGCGCCTTCGATCAGCAACTTGGTCTCGGCTTTTTCAAAGCTAAGGCCGGCAAGATCTGCAAGCATCGGGTCGTTGATTTTGAAACTAAACAGTGAGGGCGCAAGCTCGGTGATGTTGTGACCGAGTTCTTTGGCTAACTTATGGCCAAAGGCGCTGCTACCGGTGGCGATCATCACAGAGTCAGCTTCAATCACTTCACCAGCTCGAATGGTGACAGCAAACTTTGCGTCAGCGTCAGACTTCGTGATGCTCTCGACTTTATGATTGAGCTTCACCGTGACGCCGGCTTTAGTGGCGGCGTCTTGAAAGCATTTGATGATCGTTTCCGAGGTGTTGGTGTCTGGAAACATACGGCCATCTTCTTCGGGCACCAAGTGCACGCCGCGCTTTTGAAACCACTCAACCGTGTCGCGGGCTTGAAAGCGCTGAAATGCCGAGAGCAACTCTTTGGCGCCTCGGGGGTAACGTTCGCAAAAGGCGCGCACTTCGAATAAGTTGTGAGTGACGTTGCAGCGGCCACCGCCCGAAATCGAGACTTTCTTTAGCGTGCTGTTTGAGGCTTCAAGAATTTGCACATCAACAAGATTATTGTTCGCCTTGGCATTTTCGGCCGCGTTGATGGCTGCAAAAAAACCGGCGGCCCCGCCGCCCACCACGATGATTCTTCGAACTGTCATTGATTTCCCATTTCGGAGTTCCGACAGGTTAAGCACGCTTCACGGGCGGCACCTTCGTTCCCATCAATAAAAGCATGATTCTGCGTTCGCGTTTTCGCTTGATGAGGTCTTTGGTTCGTTACTGATTTGGCGTATCGATTTCAAAGGCCTCGGCATAAGCCTCGATCGTTTGCGGTTGAGCGCCGACGAGTGTGAAGCGGGGATATCCATCATCACCTTTGTTTACTTGGTAGTGGTGAACGGCCATGCCGGGCTGAGCGGCGCAGTCGCCCTCGGCCGTGATTTCAAGAATCACTTCGAGCTCGACGGGTAAAGAGTCCTCCACGGTCGCGAGCAATTTCTTAAGATCACCCACAGTGAGAGCCCGTTTTAAAAGGCTGGTCACTTCTTCAAGATTGGCACCATGCTCTTGGCGCATGAGTTCTGACATTTCGGTGATTTGATCTTGCGACAAACTGGGCATAAGCCCTCCTTAAAAGAAAAAGGCCGGATGAGCACCTGTGTAGGCGAGATGGTGGCACGCTGGCAACCCTAAAATCGGCAGTAAAAAGATGCGGCGTCTAAAACTTGTTCAGAAGACGCCCATGGTTGCGTGTCCTCACGAAGTCGTGTTTATTGATGTTCAATGACCGATCAAACAAATCCTTCGCCCCAGCCGCGGCAAACGCTCATTTCTTTTCAAGGCAAGATCCATCTTATTCACAACGATCAAGAGTTGGCGGCGGTGGCCGGCGATATCAGTAAAGCAGTTGTCTTAGGCTTTGATACTGAAACGCGCCCCAGTTTTAAAAAAGGTGAAGTTTACAAAGTGGCTTTGCTGCAGCTTTCGACGGACGACAATGCCTATGTCCTGCGATTGCACGGCCTCACTCAATTTCAGTCGATCAAAACTGTCTTTGAAAGCAAAGACATCATCAAAGTCGGTGTCGCAATTCGCGATGACATTAAGCAACTGCAAAAAACGTTTTCGTTTACGCCTCAAAGCTTTGTCGAATTGCAGGACCTCGCCAAAACTAAAGGTCTGCAAAATTTTGGCCTCAAAGGAATGACCGAAGAAGTGCTGCAATCGCACCTTTCAAAAGGGCCCAAGCTGACCAATTGGGAAGCCCGCGTTCTGACAGAACAGCAAGTTCTTTACGCCGCCACGGACGCCTGGATCGGCCTGCGCCTTTACCAAGAGTTAATCAAGCGATCTTAGATCGCCTCGGTTTGTTTATGCGTTAGTCAATAGCATTGGATGGGGACTGCGAAGATTAAGTCACGCCTCCCGACCCCCTAGTGTCAAACTCAGCCTTTGGGAGCTCTGCCCATTTGTCCAGTGACTCAGGTTGAAGTCAGCTGTAGCTTGCAAAGCATGGTCACTCAAAACCCGATCGTAAAACCTCTTTTGCGCGGACATTTTCATCAGGCTGCTTTTTTTATCGCGGTCGGCGCCTGCTCGATGCTGATCGCAAATGCCACCGGCCCTCTTGCGATAGCGGCCACGATTATTTATTCAATCAGTTTGATGGGACTTTTGGGTATTAGCGCCCTTTACCACCGGCCGCAATGGCAGCCGCATCAACGAATGTGGATGCGGCGCTTGGATCACGCTGCCATTTTTATGTTGATCGCGGGGACTTGCACGCCCCTGTGTTTGAAGATGACGCCGATCCAAAGCGGACAAACACTCTTGATCATGGTTTGGATCGCAGCCGGCGCGGGTATTTTGCAGTCGTTGTTTTGGGTGAACGCTCCGAAGTGGCTTGCCGCTCTTCTCTATATTATTGTTGGCTGGCTGGCTGCACCTTATCTTCCCGAACTGAGTCAACTGATTGGGACTTCGGGTGTCGCCTTGCTGATGATTGGCGGCGTGATCTACACAATCGGTGCTGTTGTTTACGCGCTCAAAAAACCAAACCCGTTTCCGAAGGTGTTTGGTTATCACGAGATCTTTCATCTTCTGGTCGTGATTGCGGCCATCTTTCATTTTATTGTCATCGTACAGATCACAAGCTAAATCGATGAATTCTTCGAGTCGCCTTCGCAAGACCAAAGATCCTTGTCCCGTTTGCAAAACACACAAGGACAGATGCATTTGCCAATACATCCCGCAGCTCGATTTCAAAACTCGCCTGTGCTTGATCATACACGTCCAGGAACTCAAACGGACCAGTAACACGGGTACACTAGCGGTCCGCTCGCTCGTCAATAGCGAGCTGCGGATACGGGGCACCGAAGGTGTGCCTCTGGATCTGACGGGCTTGGCCGATGATCATCCCGATTACCAATCGCTCCTCTTGTATCCCTCCGAGGAGGCGCAGGATTTAACGCCCGCTTTTTTAAAAAAATTTGAGAAGCCGATTCAGCTCATTGTCCCTGATGGAAACTGGCGGCAAGCCGGAAAAGTTCATTACCGTTATCCAGAGCTCAGACAGATTCCGCGCGTGAAGCTGCAGCGGCCGGCCTCAAACACGCCACATTTGCGCGCCGAACATCGGGATGATGGAATGTCGACGTTGCAGGCGATTGCGCTGGCCTATGGCGTTCTTGAAGGGCCCCAGGCCGAAGACCCCTTACTCAAATTGTATGAAGCAAAATTACACAGCACCTTGGATGGCCGAGGTCACCTCAAGGCAAAGCAAAGCGGCTTTTGAGGCGTTTAATATCGTCTTCGTGCGCACGCACTTTGAGAATCACGCCTTTTTCATCGTAGGATTCTGCCAAAACGCGCATCTTACTGCGAATCTCGCCGATCGCGCCGTGCACATCGTAGGGAATGAAAAGATCCGTATCGATCATCTCGGTTTCAAAATAACCAATGAGTCGCAAGCGTAAAGCGGCCACATCTTCGGGATTATGAGCCGATAAAAACACGGCGTCGGGAAACTCTTGCTCGAGCGCCAGGCGCTCTTCAGCAGAAAGTCGGTCGACTTTGTTGAGCACTAAAAGACTTTGGATTTCGCTGGCGCCGACTTCACCCAAAACTGATTTTGTCACTTCAAGCTGCGAGCGAAAGGTGGGGTCCGATGAATCAACGACGTACAGCAAAAGCGAAGCATTCAGAGCTTCGTCCAAAGTTGATTTAAAAGAAGCCACCAGGTCGTGTGGCAATTTTTTAATAAACCCAACCGTATCAGAAATCAAAATCTTGGGACGGCTCTCGGGATAAAGCAAACGCACGGTCGTATCAAGTGTTGCAAACAGTTTATCGGCGACCAGAACTTTGCTGCCCGTGAGGGCCCGCATCAATGATGATTTCCCTGCATTGGTGTAGCCCACAAGCGCCACCGAGATCTCTTGATTGCGGCGTGAACGTCGATTGTCTTGCTCGACCGCGATCGAAGCCAGTTCACCTTTGAGTTCTTTAATGCGGTCGCGGATCTTTCTTTTATCGAGTTCAAGGCTGGTTTCTCCAGAGCCTTTACCGCCAACGCCGCCGCCGCCGCGGTCTTCACCGCCGCCCGTTTCGCGAAGGCGTGGGGCGACGTAGGTCAAGCGGGCAATTTCAACCTGCAAGCGGGCAGCGCGGGTGCGTGCATGGCGCGAAAAAATCTCGATGATCACGCCGGTGCGGTCTAAAACTTGTGCCCCCGTGGCGCTCTCCAAGTTGCGGAGCTGGGACGGCGAGAGATCACAGTCAAAGATAACCACTTCGGCTTTTTCTTTGGGCGCTTGTGACCCTGCGGTGTCCTCAGAATCGTCATCATCCGTCGATTCATCCAGAAGGTCATCGGTCGAATCTTCGGTTTCTTCGGTGACGAGGTTTTTTTCAAATTTAAGAGCGGCTTTCGATAGTTTGCGCTCGACCATCGGACCAACCACGCCGGTGCCACCGGTCCACGACGCCAACTCTGCCAAGCGGCCATCACCAAGAACAGTGGCTTTGCGTTGTGAGCTTCGTCTTTGAGACATTTGCCCAACGACCCGGTAACCCAGCGTCGACACGAGGCGCGCCAGCTCAGCTAAAGAGCCTGCGTTTTCATCGTCGGTCGTTTTTGGAAGTTGAATGCCGACCAAGACAGCCGTGAGGGGAGTTGTGCGATTAAATGAATCCATTCGCTTATGCCTTTACCAATCCAATGCCATCGGGCTCGACGGTGATCCGTCGTTGCTTGTAACATGGTGCCCAACGGGCGCTTCAGCCAACATCAAATCCAATTTTCCATCGGGGCGAACCAGTTTTATTTTTCCTTGGACGCGGTCACCATACTGCAAGGGTTTGAAGG
Organism: Bdellovibrio sp.; assembly: GCA_046318155.1. Taxonomy (GTDB): domain Bacteria; phylum Bdellovibrionota; class Bdellovibrionia; order Bdellovibrionales; family Bdellovibrionaceae; genus JAHBUS01. The sequence goes on from JBKCUU010000074.1 coordinate 10,764, forward strand.
TTTCGTTCTTATACAAAACTCCCCAACGTTTGTGATCCACCATTGCTTTGAGGCCCAAATCTGTTTCTTCCACAATGAGCAGTTCGACAACTTGGCCATTTTTAAAAACAGTGTGAAGAGCATCTTCTTTTTCGAGAAACTTATCGAGCTTCATCGAAGCGGCAATGCGTCCGCTCTTATCTAAATACACGCGAATGATAACGTCTTGTCCCACCCGCAGCGTGCGCGTTTGCTCGGCAAAAGGAAGAAAAAGATCTTTCGAAAGACCCCAATCAAAAAAAGACCCGACGCCCGTCGTTGAAACCACTCGCAAAAGAGCAAACTCTCCCACCTGGGCAAAAGGCTCTTCGGTCGTTCCCATCAAGCGGTCTTCAGAGTCGTAGCAGACAAACACTCTGAGCTGGTCGCCCACATTTAAATCAGGCGCAACGAAGCGGCGGGGGAGCAAAACATCCCCCTCATTGAGGCCATCTAAGTAGGCGCCAAATTCAGTCAGGCGTAAGACGCGCAAAGTATTGTATTGGCCGATTTCAGTCAGGGTCTCATGCATGCCCTGCTCATACCCTAAAACCGACCATTGGCGCTATGGGATTCTTAAATTCGCCTCTACTTTTGTTGATCGGCCAAGCTTAGCCTGGAAAGGTTGGTGCTAGATCGGTATGAAGCCGTGAATACCAGAAAGACTCACTTCTGGTTTGTCCTGCAAGAAACGCTTAGGCGCTTGGTTCAGCAGGGTGGGTCGCTTCGATATAATCTTCGATCGAGACAACCTCACCCAGCTGCTCTTTGTCCAGGAGATCTGCCAGAATACGAAGCGCATCAATGGTCGTAAAAATGCCGACGACTTCACGCTTGCGATTGACGACAACCGCCGAGCCGTACTTGGATTCGGCCATGTCTTGGACCACATCTTTCATCGAGTCAAAAGCCGAAACAGTGTAGACCCGCGTTTTCATGATATCGCGTAAAGCGAGGATCTCTGACTTTTCAAGAGCGATCGCTTCTTTTAAGTCGCGTTCCGAAACCAATCCGACTAATTTGTCAGATTCAACCACGGGTAAGTGGCGGATGTTGCAGTCTCTCATGTAGTCCAAAGCGTCGGCAAGGTCCATGTCAGGGTCGGCAATGTAGGGGCTTTTCACCATCGAGCTTGCAAGTTGTCTTTCCATTTTGTTCTCCTCATTTTGAGAGTCCGTGTTGTGTATCAGATTCGGTTGCTGAACGAGCTTATTGTCGGCCCACACCGAGGTGTTCTCAACACAAGTTTTCTTAACAACGAAAACGCACTGTTTGCATCTGACAAAATTCGTCGGGAAAACTTCACGTATTTTCGGAGGATAGTCTCTTGAGGTCTTGGGGTCCCAGACGAAAGACAGTCCATTCTTGCTGAGGTTTCGCGCCAAGTTTGAGATAAAAATCAATTGCTCGCTGATTCCATTTTAAAACGGACCATTCAAGACGGCCGCAGACACGTTCGTTTGCGATTTTCACAAGCTCCATTAACAAATGTTTACCGATGCTTTGAGATCTGAATTCGGGAAGTACAAAAAGATCTTCAAGGTAGAGGCCGGGCTGAGCTAAAAACGTCGAATAGCTCTGAAAGTAGAGTGCCATTCCTGCCGGGGCGCCCTCCCACTCCGCAATCAAAACCTCGGCAGGGGCTGGGTGCTCGGTCCCAAACAAAGTGCTCTC
>JBKCUU010000075.1:0-16397 GCA_046318155.1 Bdellovibrio sp.
AATGGACAAAGAGACGGAGTCTTTTTGAAATCGGGTTCTCTCGGGCTCTTGGATCTCGAGATCCAGGGCTCGTGAGAGTTCTCTTTGGGTCTCGGGCACAGATTTGCCTGCTATTTTTTGAAGGATCTGTTGTTTTTGACCAAGGCTGACTTTTTCACCAGATTGCCTGGCTTTGTCTTTAAGAGCGCGGGAGAGTTCGCCGATCTGAGAGAGGTTCAAATCCCCGGACTCAAGTTGTTCGGCCATCGAGGGAATTTCTTTAAGAAGTCTTGCCGCTTCAAGTCTGCGCATGGCAGCTGAGCCCGAATAAGAGAGTTCTTTCACAAGGTATTCAAAAGTAGAAGAATAGGCTCGGTCCAAGTAAATTCGGCGGGTCTCGATCTGCTGAATATGCAAAAGGATCGAGTGAAGCAGCTCCCGCTCCTTGAGAACGAGAGCTTTGAGATTGAGTTCAACTTGTTGATTGCTGAGTCTTTGAATTGTCATGAGGGCCTCTTGTTTTTGGTCAAAAAATCGATCTGTCTTGCTTTGGACAAAAAACAAGTATCATGACTTTTCATGCGGCTCCTTGTGGCTTGAGAAGAGGTGGAATTTTAAACCACCTCTAAAGGGCTTAATCTCATCAATGCGACGAGATCTTGCGATTGAATCGAATGTTTAGAAAAATCAAAAAACAAGGCTGCCCAAGGCTTTCCTGAGTATCAAAAAACACGTCAATAAAAAAACACACGATATGCATTGCAAAATGTTTTTCTATTTTTTTATCTGAAATCTCGTCGAGGACACATCGGCTTTCTGAAGATCTTCGCTCTTCATACATTTGCGAGGAATATTACGGCCTTTCGAAAGAACGGTTGGCGCAGGCATCGCAAGATTTTGTGGTTTCAGCGAATTACACTCGTTCGCTTCTGGATGCGACTCCAGAATACTCTATTTTTTATCAAAAATGGCGGCATCGAAAATCCGATTTTCAAACTCAGCTCATCAAAATCGAAAAGAAATGTCAGCAAAAGTTGATTCAGCTAGGGCTTGCAAATGATGTGAGCAGCGCCACATACATCCACGCCGTCTTGCACGGACTGATGACTGCGGCGTTCTTATCACCAAAAGAATTTGAATCAGCCAACATCTCATAGATGCTGATGACCAATCCTGAGTAAAGTCAAAAGTGATCCCTTCCATCAAAAATTGAGGCCAGATAAATGCAGTATTTGATCTTGTGCTTTCTGTACTTATTCGGCCGCGAGAAATTTGGCCAGGGCCTCGAGCGAGGGTCCGCTGTGCTGGCAGTGATCGGCATTTGGAATGCTCCACCACTGCACATTGAGGCCGCGTTTTTTTGCGGCCCCCGCCATGAGTTTGGCGCCTTCATAAACGCCCAAAGAATCGTTCTCATCGCCCATCATGTAAAAGGCAGTGTTCGAGGAGGATAGTTTCTCGGGCATGCGGATCGGGTCGAGCGCACTAAACTCCTGAGCACTTCGAAAATAGCTTTGCTGTTTGCCCAGCCATTTTAGAATAAATTTGGTGTTCACGCCTGCCGGTTGGCGCGCCACAAATTGACTGACCTCACGCGTGGAGGCGTACGGATTAATCGGGTACACGGCCGGGCATGAGATCGCAATACGATCAAAAACTTTGGGACTTGCTAAAGCCATGACGGCGGCGTTAAAGCCACCCATCGATTCACCTAAGAGCACCCGCCTTTTGACGGCAAAGCCAAGGCGAGATTCGATGTCAGGTATGATTTTGCGAGCCACCACCTCTTGCAGGTTCTGATTTAAAAACCAATTTTTTCCAAATGAAATACTGACGATGGCCGAAGGTGCTGAGGCTTGTTTGCCCCAGAGACTCACCAGCTTTTGGTGCTCGGGCGTATTCCAAGAAGACTCATTACCGCCATTGCCGTGAAAGTAATAAAGAACGGTCCCACTTCGAGGTTTGGGTTCACTCTGAACGCACCAACTGTAACTCTGCGAGCCCTGGCGCCCTGATCCGCATACGGCTTGAACCGAGTTCAAAGCCTGCGCTGGTTCGCGCCGAGGGGCGTGCGTGCATCCCAGACCGAGAGACAAAGCGACGAGCGACAAGAGCAAAAAAGGTGTCTTCATCATTTAAGTCTAAACAGAGAAGTTCGTTTCACAAAATAAAAAACCCGGGCTTCTTTCGAAGTCCGGGTTTTTGTTGCCGAGGTCTGAGTCCTCGCAAAAAGTCTTAGTACTTTTGCCCTACAAAAGAGAAGCCAGCCACAACGCCGCGGACACGTCCGTAGTAATCGATCAAAATGCTTCCGTTGTTGCTGCCACCAGAGAATTCAACACTGGCAGAGCCGTCACGGTTGATACGGCAGTAACCGTTGAGGCTCTCGCCACCATTTCGTTGGCTCACAGTCACCGTCACGTACTCGTAACCTTGGTGAATCAAAGTCAAAGTCATCGGGCGTCCACCTTTGAAGCCCCATGTGCCTTCGATGGTTCCGTTGCAGGGGTTGCTGCGAACTGGAGGCGGCAGAGCAGGAGGACGATGCCCACCGGGGCCACGGCCCCAATCACCACCACGTCGACCGCGACCGTACCCTGGTCCATACCCTGGTCCACGACCCCAACCATCTTCATTTTCTTGGTAGCTGCCGCGGCCATCATAATCATCGTGGCCAGGTCCATGATCACGTCCACCAAAGTGGTTTTGTGCTCCAGCCGCAGCACCAACAACGGTGACAGCTGCAAAGATGAAAGAAATCAATTTCATAAAAACTCCTACTGCATGTTGAGAGCAGTGATTTGTTTTGATGCTTCGGGCATTATGACACCAAAGACATCTGTTATCGTTCGCGGGATATGAAGAGCAAAGGACGAGCCAAGAACGAGTCAAGAAAAAGTGACACCACCCGCAACACAAGCGGGCACAGTTTCAATCACAGTCAATGCTTATAAAAACTTCAGAAGCTGATTAGCTGTTAGGCGCCCAAAGGCGATTGATCATCTCATCGTAAATGCGATCACCGGCTCGATCCCAAAGGTGTCCGATCATCTCAAGAGTTACAACGCCATGGGCTTGGCTCCAAAGCTCACGCGCGATGAACTTTGCATCGCCTTTGAGATGGCCCAAGGGCTGAACTCGCTCGATCGCTTTGACCAAGGTTTCGAACGATGACCAGGCCATGCGCAAGCTCTCGGGCGGCGGTGTGTACTCGGGGACGGGGCGTGTAAACATAACGATAAAAAAAGGTTTGTTCTTCACCGAAAATTCACGGTAGGCATGAAGCAAGTTTTCGAGATTCTTTTTCGGGTCTTGGGTGTTTTGCCTGGACGCCATAAAATCAGCCAGGCGGATAAAGCCCTCTTTGTAAAGGCCATCAATAAGTCCGAACTTGCCACCAAACAGGGTGTATACCAACTGCGTCGAAGCGCCTGATTCCTGAGCAATACGCCTCACCGTCAAGGCATCGGGGCCTTCATCCGAGAGGATCTTCGCAGCCACACCAATGACTTTTTTGCAGAGATCTTCCCGGTCTTTAGGCATGTGGCAACACTGCCAGCTTGATTTCTTTGATTCAATCCTATAACATTGTTATAGATGGCAAAAAAGACGTTTTTTAGCAGTCAAAACTTGCAGCGATGGGGCCTTCAGGGGTTCTTTCGTCTGTCCTCCCAAATTGCCCCAAACTTGGCAGCCCAAAAGGGGATGGATTTGTTTCTGAGCCCCCAAGCGGGCGCTTTTGGTTCATGGCTGGGATGTCCGGGGCTCGCAGCTTGGGCGCTTTGTGCTAGGACCATTCAGCTCCGCCCGCGATCATAGACTGTCGCATTTATTGGGGTGCGTTTCTCGAAAAAGATTAGAGTTCGATCTGACTGCCGATCTCGACCACTTGATTGGCCGGGATTTTAAAGAACTGCGTGGCTCGCTGGGCATTTCGCGACATAAAGCTAAACAAGTGTTTGCGCCACATGGCCATGTTGCCAGCGCCTCTGGCCGTGTTTGAAGCAATCAGCGTCTCGCGACCTAGGAAAAATGTGATCTCGGCGAGCTCGATGTGAAGCTCTTTGAGGCGCAGGGACTCAAGAATTTCATTCAAGCTGGGCGATTCCATAAATCCAAAAAAGACCGTCGCTCGGTAAAATCCATCTGGAAATATCTCGACGTGCGCGCGGGTCGCTCTTGAGACGCGAGGAATCTCGCGGGTCATGATACTCAAAAGAACAATGCGGTTATGTAAGACGCGGTTGTGCTGAACAGAGCGGGCCAGGTCGGGCGGAGTCATTTCGGCGTCAGAAGTCATGACAAGCGACGAGCCAGGAATGCGGTGGACCGGGTGCTCGCACTCGTCTTTAACAAACTCGGTAAAGTTCACGGTCTGTTCGCGCAGGCGCAATGATAAAATTCGGCGGCCCCGTTTCCAGGTCGTCAGCAGAGTAAAAATCACGGCTCCGATGACAAGTGGAAACCAGCCCCCGTGCGGGATCTTTATCGTATTGGCGATCAAGAAGACAAGATCCACACCGATCATGGCAGTGCCCAGGATCGAGATCGTCACAAGGCTCCATTTCCATCGGCGCCGAGCGATATAGCAAGCCATAACCGTGGTAATCAGCATGGTCATGGCCACCGCGATTCCGTAGGCCCCAGCCAGGTTACTTGAAGTCTTAAAGCTGATCACCAGCCAGATGGTACAAATCATCAGCGCCCAATTCATTTGCGGAATATAGATTTGTCCCATCTCTTCACTTGAGGTGTGAACCACCTGCATCCGCGGGCAAAATCCGAGAGAGATGGCTTGGCGGGTGAGTGAGAAAACACCTGAAATCAATGCTTGTGAGGCCACGATCGTGGCTAGAGTAGCAATGATGACCACGGGGTAAAGGGCCCAGGAAGGAGCCATGCGGTAAAACGGATTTTCGATATTGGCCGGGTTTTGCAAAAGCATCGCGCCTTGGCCCAAATAATTCAAAACCAGGGCGGGGAAGACAATCAGGTACCAGGCTCGGCGAATCGGTTTGTGGCCAAAGTGTCCCATGTCGGCGTACAAAGCCTCGCAGCCGGTGAGCACAAGAAACACCGAGCCCATCGCCCAAAATCCAGAGGCTCCGTTATTGATGAAGAACTCGATTCCATGCCAAGGATTAATAGCCGCAAAGACGCTGGGGTTCTCAATGACGTGCGGAATACCAAGTGCCGCCAACATGATAAAATAAAGACTGATCACGGGACCAAAAACAAATCCAATTTTACTTGTCCCGTAAGACTGAAAATAAAACAAAGTGAATAGAACGAGAACTGTCATGGGGACGATGTAATGATCAAAAACATCGGTTGCGACTTTGAGACCTTCCAGTGCCGAGAGCACCGAGATCGCGGGTGTGATCATGCCGTCGCCGTAGAGCAAGGCGGCGCCAAAGAGTCCAAGAAAAATCATCCAACGTTTTCGGCCGCCCGAAGTTTTGGACGTCGGTACCGCAAGCGCAAGCAAAGATAAGATCCCGCCCTCACCTTTGTTATCAGCACGAAGAACGAAAAAAATGTACTTGATCGAGACAACCAAGATCATCGACCAGACGATGAGCGAGAGAAGACCTAAAATATTGGCGGGGTTCACTGCAATGTTGTAGTGACTCGAGAAACACTCGCGAATAGCGTAAAGAGGCGATGTCCCAATGTCGCCAAACACGATTCCCAAGGCACCAAATGTGAGAGCCCAGATACGAGAATCTTGGTTGTTATTCATGTTCTAACACCGCGCTATCGGCGAATAGACTTGGGATTAATTGCGTCTTGAAGTCCGTCACCAAGGTAATTGAAACAGATAGTGATGGTTAAAATCAAGAGTCCTGGAATAATCGCCAGAAATGGAGCTTCGGTGATCAAATCCAGAGCATTAAACAACATGCTGCCCCAAGAGGGCGTTGGCTGCTGAATCCCAAGGCCTAAGAAGCTCAGGGCTGCTTCGAACTGGATGGATTCACCAATCCCAAGGGAGACACTGACTAAAAGTGGGGCAATGACGTTGGGGAACAAATGCTTAAACAAGATCGTGCGGTCACGAGCCCCCAAGGTTTTCGCCGCCAAAACGAACTCACGCTCTTTAAGCGACAAAACCTCAGCTCGAACAAGTCGAGCCACGGTCATCCACGAAAACAACACCAAGATAAAGACCAACTTCATGATGTTCTCGTTACTTTGGGTAATGACCGACCGGAGGCCCGGAACCTTATCAACACTCACGGCTGACACAACAATCAAAACCGGAAGAGTCGGGAGTGACAAAAGGGCATCTGTTACGCGCATCAGCACGGTGTCAACCCAGCCGCCGTAGTAGCCGGCCATCGCACCAATCAAAAGACCGATCAACGCAGACGTTAAGGCCACCAAGATACCAACGCCAATCGAGACGCGTGTGCCGTAAATCAAACGGATAAAAACATCGCGGCCCAATTCATCCGTTCCAAAAAGATGGTATCGCTCAAACTGATTAAACGTCTGCCTCAGCTCGAGGTGACCTGGGCTTTCGAGCGCATTTAAAACTTTTGCTTGAGTTTCGCTGTCCGCGTTGGCGAGATCATAAAGCGCGTCTTCTTCGCGGATAAAAGTAAAAAGTTGTTTTTCAGCGATCTCTTTGCGAAGCCCAACCGAAGCCTCTGGGTTCATGAGCTGAAAACGGTTGATCGCATTTTCGCGTTGGTCGGCCGAGAGCGTGGCGCTTGTCATCGGCTTGGCGTAACGATTGATCGGATTCTGAACGTTGGGATCCTGGCCGGTGATCATGGCAACGAGCGGAGCCGACAAGGCTGTCAGAATGAAAATGCAGATAATGACAAGACCCACCAAGGCTGCTTTGTGCGTAATGAACTGTTCCCACACGATTTTCCAAAAAGATTGGGCTTTCTCGGCGTTGGCCAGATCTTTGGCGCTAAACTCGGGAGACGGATTCTGAGTCGCAGGTTGCATCGAATGTCTCCTTTCTTAGCTGAGGCTGATGCGAGGATCGGCAAAGCTATACAAGACATCTGCGATCAGGTTGAAGATCAAAACCATCGACACCGAGATCATAAAGCTGATCATGGCGACGTTAAAATCATTGGCAATAATCGAGTCGTAAACGAGTTTTCCGACTCCTTGATAAGCAAAAACAGTCTCAGTGATTGTGGCTCCTGAAAAAACACCCGAGAAACTCAAAGTCACCATTGTGATCAAAGACAAAAGGGCATTTCGAAACCCGTGTTGCCAAATCACGACCACACGCGAGAGCCCCTTGGCTTTGGCTGTGCGGATGTAATCATTGCGCATTGCTTCGAGCATCGCCGAGCGGGTAAAACGCAAAAAGCGTCCGATCGAGATGTAAGCGAGCGTCAATGTTGGGAGAACGAGGTAGTAACTGCGATCGGCAATTTGCGCCCAAATGCTGGCGTACTCCCGCCCGATGGTTTCAGTCCCACCCGCCGGAAACCAGGGGAGCCAGACGGCAAAGGTCAGAATCAAGATCAGACCCAACCAAAATGACGGCATACTGACCCCACTAAATGCGAAGAAGCCAATCACGTAATCGGTTTTGGTGCCGGGCCTGAGCGCACTTAAAACACCGAGGGGAATGGCGATCAAAAGAGCCAAGGCCAGCGAAGCAAGCGAAAGAATAAACGTATTCAGGAGTTTAGGTCCCATAATCTCAGACACGGGGATGCGATAGGTTCTGGAATAGCCAAGATCCCCTTGAAGAATATTCGACATCCAATTCCAGTAGCGGGCGTAAACGGGCTGATCAAGGCCATACAGCTCGCGCAGGCGAGCCACGTCTTCAGAGGTGATGCGAGGGTTTGATTGAATCATCAACTCAACCGGATCACCGGGCATCAAGGTCATCAGGTAAAAACAGAAATAAGACAAAAGCGCGATGACAATCACGGTTTGAATCAATCGTCGTAAAATAAAATGAGTCATCGCACGAGCCTCGTTGAACTTTAGCTTTGTAGGGGCGCCCCCGTCCAGAGGGCGCGGATTTGAGTCAGGAACAGATTACTTTTGAACAGACCAATTTTCGATTTCGTTGGTCTCGGCAAACTGGTGACCGGGCAAACGGAAACCTTTAAGCGCAAGCGGAGTGACCGCCACATCCGAACGGTAGTACAACGGGATCACGGGGACTTCGTCGGTGTAGTACTTCAGAATTTCTTGAGCCAAAGCGGTTCGTTTTTTAGGATCGAATTCGGTTTCGATTTTCTCGATGAGTTCGTCCACTTTTTTGTTGCTGTAAGCCATGTTGTTTTGTCCCGACCAGCCGTTCTTTTCAGACGGGATGTTCGAGCTGTGTAAAACTGATTTCGGACTGTTCTCGGGAGAAGACACCCACGCGTACATCGCCATCGCGCCGTAATCGCGCTTTTTCATCGTATCGGCAAAAAACACACGAGCCGGTTCATTCTTAATGTTCACTTCGATGCCCACTGATTTCCACTGACCTTGCAAAAAAGTTTGCACTGTTTCGCGAGTTTTGTTTCCGGCGGTCGTCATGAACTGCATGGTCATTTTTTTGCCATCTTTGTAGCGGTAGCCGTCGCTGGTGTTGAGTTTCCAGCCAGCTTCGTCAAGAAGTCGTCCCGCTTCGCGCTTTGAGTAAGGGTAAAGCGTGATTTTTTTAGGATCATTCGTAAACCAAGGATCGATCGGAGACACGTTGTGGATCGCGACTTGTTGTTTGCCATCGAACAAAGCTTTGACCAGTTCTTCGCGGTTAATCGCGTACACCAAGGCCTTACGGACTCTGACGTCTTTAAGCATGGGGTTGCCAAGGTTCAAGTCGATGTGCTCGTAGGTGATCGAGGGCTTAAACTCAGCGTTGAACAATAACGACTCGGACTTGATTTTCTTTTCGAAAGCCACGGCTTGGTCAAAAGAAAAGCCAAGTGAAGAAACCATGTCGATGGTGCCCGAGCGTAGGTTGGCCTCGAGAGTCGCGGTGTTAGGGATCAACTTCACGATGATTTTTTTGATCTTGGGCGCTGATCCGTAGAAGTGCTCATTGGGGATCAAGGTCACATGCGATCCTAATTTCACTTCAGAGATTTTGTAAGGACCATTGTACAAACCAGGAGTTGTGGGGGCCTTGTTGTAAAGCGAGTTTTTCTCGTAACCTTCTTTTTGGTCTTTGTGTTTGGCAAAAACAGCGGCCTCTAAGTGCTTAGGCAAGGGGCGGAACTGAGCCAGTTGGTTAAAATCCCAGCGTGCTTTGCCATAAGTGAAGGTGCACACTTTTGGCGTCTTTTCGTCCCAAGTGATTTTGCTGACTTGCGTGTAGGTCTCTTTTTCGCCGACCGAGACGGTGGGAGAGGCGGCAACTTGAAGTGAAAAATCAAAATCGGCGCAAGTGAGGGGTTTGCCATCGGACCACTTGGCGTTGTCCAAAATTTCCCACGTGGCGATGATTTGTTTTTTATCCGGTGTGAAAACGGCTTTTTTGTTTTCGATGGTCGGGATTTGTTTTGCCAGTTGAGGGATCCATTTACCATCGGGGCTCAATGTCACGAGGCTGCGACCCACCATCGAATAGATGTAGGACGTGGCTGACATCGTCATAATCAGCGGATTCAGGTTTTCGAACTCCTGCGTGATGCCGATTTTGAGTTCGTCATTGTTGACGGCGGCTCTCGCGCTGATCGAGCTTGTAAGCAAGAGGCCCAGAACCAGAACGTTCAATGTTCTTTTCATTTCTTTCTCCTAGGAAAGGGGGTCATTTTTCGTATAGCCAGCAGGCCGCTTTATGAGCTGGGTCCGCCGGGTTATGAGTTAACAAAGAGGGGGTCTTTTTGTCGCAAATCTCCATCCGATGAGCACAGCGCGGGTGAAAGGCGCAGCCGACCGGTGGATTTCAGGGACTGGGGACTTCGCCCCCAAGAGATTTTTTAATTTTGCGTTTACCTTCACCGATGCGCGGGATGGCCTGAATCAGCGCCTGCGTGTAAGGGTGCTGAGGGTTGCGAAACAGTTCTTCGCGGGGAGCGATCTCGACGATTTTTCCAAGATACATCACCGCAATGCGGTCGCAGATGTGCTCGATCACGGAGAGGTCATGTGAGATGAAAACGTAGGTCAGGTTGAACTGGCGTTGCAAGTCCTTCATCAAGTTCAAGATTTGTGCTTGAATCGAGACGTCCAAGGCCGAGACCGGTTCGTCACAAATAATTAACGAGGGTTCAAGAGCCAAAGCTCTGGCGATGCAAATCCGCTGCTTTTGTCCGCCTGAGAACTCGTGCGGGTAGCGGTTGATGTGCGAGGCCTTTAGGCCCACCGTTTCGAGCAAGGCTTTAACTTTGGCTTCGCGCTCACGAGATTTTAAAATGCCATGGATTTCAAAGGGCTCCGACAAAATCGCGCCCACGGTCATGCGAGGATCCAGCGACGCGTAGGGATCTTGAAAGATCATCTGCATGTTTCGGCGCTCAAGACGCAGCTTCTCGCCGCGCAGACCTAAGAAGTTTTTGCCGTTAAACTGCACTTCACCCGAGGTGGGTTCGTACAACCGGATCAGCGCACGGCCGAGCGTTGATTTTCCGCAGCCCGACTCGCCGACAAGACCCAATGTTTCGCCGCGTTTGATTTCTAAAGAAACATCATCAACCGCTTTGACCTGCGCCACTTCGCGCATGAGCAGGCCTTGCTTCACCGGGAAATGTTTTTTGAGATGTTTCACAGCCAAAATCACGTCGTTCACGAGAGAGGTCCTTACATCGGGTTAAAGCAGGCGACCAAATTTGATCCCATCTGCTCGAGTGGCGGCCGAGTTGTTTTACAAATTGCAAGCGCGTTGGGGCAGCGGTTCTCAAAGGGGCAGCCTTTTGGCAGCTCGTGAGGCGCGGGAACCGATCCCTCGATGGTTTGAAGTTTATCAACCCGGTGGCCAAATTTGGGCCGCGAGTTGATCAACGCCACCGTGTAAGGGTGGCGAGGATTGTTAAAAATATCTTTGGCCGAGGCGGTCTCGCAGGTCTGACCACCGTACATGACCATCACGCGGTCCGAGATTTCGGAGATGACACCTAAGTCATGCGTGATGAACTGAACGGTCATCTTGAATTTTTCTTGGATATCTTGAATGAGTTCTAAAATTTGCGCCTGAATCGTAACATCTAAAGCGGTCGTGGGCTCATCGGCGATCAAAAACTTGGGATCGCAAGACAAGGCCATGGCGATCATCGCGCGCTGGCGCATCCCTCCCGAGAGTTGGTGCGAGTAGGAATCAACGCGTTTTTCAGGCGAAGGGATGCCAACGAGACGGATCATCTCGATAGAGCGTTCACGCGCTTCTTTCTGCGAGACTTTTTTGTGCTTAAGGATTTGTTCGTCGAGTTGGCGACCAATCGTCAAAACGGGATTGAGCGCAGTCATGGGCTCTTGAAAGATCATAGCCATTTCTTCGCCGCGGACCTGCTCCATTTCGTGTTCAGAGAGTTTTAAGAGATCGCGGCCATTGAGGATGACTTCACCTTTGGTGACGCGGCCAGGTTTTTCGATCAAGCCCATGAGCGAAAAAGAGGTGACGGATTTGCCGCAGCCGGATTCGCCGACAATGCCCAAGGTCTCGCCGCCGCGAATGTCATAAGACACGCCATTAACGGCACGGAACGGCCCTAGCCTGGTGGTAAAAGTCGTTTCAAGGTTTCGAACGCTCAAAACCGGGTTTGACAATGCGCATCCTCCGAGATGAAAAACTGGAGCTGAAGCTCCAGGCCAGGTTGTGTAGCAAGTCACATTGCAAAAATCAAAGAAGTTCCATCATGTTTTCTTTGGCACTCACATGAATAAATTTCGGTTAAGTTTGGCATTAGAAAAACTTTTGCTTTTCCAAGCCTGTGATCAGTCGAAGAAAGGTTTTCTCCACTGACTTGCCCATTAAGTCAGCAATTTTCTCTTGGAAGGTGCGCGATTTTTGGTAGCGAACTTCTAGAATCGAGGCGTCTTCTTTGAGCTTTTCTAAAACAAAGTCATCTGAAGTTTTGATCTTGTCGACCAAACCCAAACGCAAAGCTTGCTCGCCGTACCAGTATTCGCCCGTCGCGACTTTCGAAAGATCCAAAGTGGGGCGAAAGCGGCTCACGAACTGCTTAAACAGGGCGTGCGTTTCTTCGAGTTGCTCGACAAACTTCTCTTCACCTTTGTGGGTGATCTCGCCGAAAATACTCACCGTTCTCTTGAACTCGCCCGCCGTGTACTCTTTGTATTCGACGTCATGTTTTTTTAGAACCTTGTGAAAATTAGGAACTTGGGCGAGGACTCCGATGGACCCGACAATGGCAAACGGTGCCGAAATAATCTCATGCGCCACAACGGCCATCAAATAACCACCACTCGCCGCCACTTGGTCAACTGCCACGGTGAGGCGCAGGCCGGCCTCGCGCAGCCGGATCAGCTGAGCGGCCGCAAAACCATAGCCGTGAACGACGCCGCCGGGCGATTCGACACAGCAAAGGACTTCATCGCCAGCAGCGGCGGCTTGTAAAATCGCGTTCACTTCCTCGCGAAGCGAGTCCCCTTGGGTGGCTTTCACGTCGCCATCAAAACGCAAAACATAGAGCTGCTTTTGCTCCGCACTGGTGACTTCTTTTTTTTTGCGCTTTTTCTCTGCTTTGCTTTTTTTGTTCTCGGCTTTGATGTCTTCTTTGCTCAGGCGAAAGCTGCGCAGAAAAAAACCGACTTGCTTGAGCTTATCGTGCAAGGGCTCAACTTCGAGTTCTTGTGCTTGGCCGGCGCGAGCCACCAAAAATGCGATCAGCAAGATCAGCGACCCGAATAAGAATAAAATCACAAACGCTTTTCCGGCAAAAAGCAGAAGTTCCAGCATGATATCCATAGGCTCCTCACCCGGTCCGGGCGTCGTTTGCTATAAGTCAAAGGTCTAGGCCCGCGGATTCAATCACTTCTTGGGCCTGAGGCCAAGTGAAAAGCCTTGCGGACCGAGGGTTTAGATTAGAATCTGATGATATGCGGCACATCACTCTCATCTTGGGTTTTATTTTGATTTCGGGGGCGTCCCACGCTCGTGACGTCGATTCGAAAGCGGACCTGGAGCGTCTGCGCGGCTTTGATTCATGGCTGCGCCAGCAACTTGACGACGAGAAAGAGCGCCTGTCTGACGTTGACGATGTTCACAAGCAGCGTCTGGCGTGGGAGCGCCGCAAACTTGAAGATCTCGAAATCTACAAACGCGAGCACGCCAAACTCAAAGCCCGATTAGGTGAAGCCTCAGCCGAGTACCGCGAAGATCTCAAAGAAAAACGTGAAGACCAACTCAGGCTCGACAAAGCCCGCCGGGATCAAGTGCAAGAGCGCGAGGCCCGCCGCCGCGAAGAACGAGCAACCATCACCCTGAGTGAGGAGAGCGAGCTCGGGATCGACCGCGACTTGCCTCGGGTTGACTGGAAAAAGCGCAAGTTTTTTGCCGTGACCGGAACGGGGAGTTCTGGCGGAAGATTCTCGGGAAGTCCTGGCGGAAGTGCCGGCTCCGCGCCGCCTCCAGATTTTATGGGAACCAACATTCCAGCGCCGCCGCCCCCCGATTTTTATGAGTCAGAGCCACCTCCTCCTCCGCCGCCGCCGCCGATGGAGCCGGGTGGATTTCCAGGTGCGTTTGACGATCCAATCCCGCCGCCAATCTTTGACGAACCGCCCGATTTCTAAAGCCTGCCTCGGAGCTGCCTTTAGGTTTTCATAAAATTTTGCCAAGACTCGCCGGTGACTTTTTCGAGACGCTTCAAAAGGTACAGCAGCAAGAGGGTCATCAAGATCATCGAGGGCACAACGATGACCAGAGCGGACCAGCCGGTCATCTCTGCGATTTGTTCATTTAAGACTGTTGAACGCTCGGCTTCACCCAAATTGTTATCCAAAGGGACGAAGATTCGTGCGGCTAACACAAAGTTTAAAATGGCGCTGACAAAAAAACTGGCCGAGAGCCACATCGTTCCCACGACAAGCAGTTGATGAAAATCTTTTTCGGCCGAGCGCTCTTTTAAAGTCGCCTCGAGTTTTTGCACTTGCATGATTTGCGGGTTGAGCAGGAGCGCCTGCATGAAGGGTTTTTTGCTTCGGCTGCTCGCCAAGACAAAGAGGCCCACTAAAGCGGGAAAGGCGGCTTCTTTGACCGCAAACCAAATTCCAGAAAGACCCGAAAGCGCAAGTCCGCCGGTCACCAAAACATTCAGCAAACCCAACACCGAGACCGGGCTGACCGATTTATTTTTTGCCAGGTAAAAAGCGCCGTAAAGAAGAGGACACGCCAGGGCAACGACGACGGCCAACTGAGGTCCAATTTTAGCGGACAGCTTATTCAGAATTAAAATCGGTAAAAAGATATTGGCGAGAAGGCTGACAAACCAATTTTCGGATGATGACATGCCAGGTAGCATGGACGAAAACGGTGAGGCACGCAAGCCTTACTTAGGGCGAGTCGCAAGGGCTCCTGACGAACAATTATTGTCGGAATCAAATTGATCCTGTCATGATACAGCCATGTTTGCGAGACGATATTCTGTTTGCACCTTGCACCTTGCTTCTGACTCTCAGCGTTTGGCCCGCTCATGCGCAAGAGGGGACGGTGGCCCCGCAGGTGTCTTCGCCTACCCGGGCGTCCTCGAACTCGCCGGCCGCAAGTCCGCCCGTACAAAGTCCCGCACCTAAACAATTGCCCAAACCTCCGCCGGAGCCTTCGGTTCAAGTCGTGTTTAAGCGATCGGGGCAAGTTGTCGACGTCAAAGTCCGTGGAAAATGGAATTTTTTCGAAGTCGCCCCGGGCGCGCGCGCTCTTTGCGCAGATTTTGATTGAGCAACCCACTGGGCCTAAAATCAAAAGCGTTCGTACCGGAGCCCACGGCATGGTCAAGCCCGAATGGGTCCAAAGCGACAAAGTGATTCTGGCACTAGGAGCCATAAAGAGTAGGTTCTGCGAGAAAAGCAGAAGTCAGCGTGTTTTAAAAAAATGGAATTAATTGAAAAAACAAAGCCCAACGGAAAATCGCTGGGCCGCTGTTTGTGAATGCAGTGTTATAAAAGCCCGTCACAATCTCTTAAATACCAGGGAGAACCCGCTGTTCTCGCCACCGAATGGAGGCGCCGATCTGGAGTGAGTAGAACCGTAGAACCGTAGAACCCAAGATTTTAAACTTCGTAAACCGTGGGGGTTCGACCAGCGTTACGAATGGTGCGCAGGAACTCGGAGTAGACGAACCGCACCAAAATATTCAAACTACTTCAGGCCTTAGTTTATTTCGATTTGAGACCATTTTAAAATTTGAATTTGATGTCGTCGTTGAACCCAAATCACTGTCACCGCAAAATCTTCGCGATCTTGTTCGCTTGCACGGCGGGGCATGCGCTGCAGGTCGAGGGATTGGAGCGTCGGAGGCATTTGTCAGACAGAATCAGGAAAGAGATCTTTTTTGATGTCGATTTTTTGGAGCTGGATCGAATTGCCCCAGATTTGATTACAAGTCTGGGGTCTGAAGTTTGATGCACGAAGTAGGTTTTAAGAAAACCCACTTTTACTGGAAAGGCACGACTCGAAAAGGTGAAGGCGACGGAGTTTTTACCCGCACTGAAAAGGGTGAGGCTTGCCAGTCGTTGAAAGGTAGCTCTAATAAACACGCCTTTTGGACCAAAAGGCGTGAGAGGCAGAAGGCATCTCGCGCAAAAGATTCCGAGCGTTTGAATTTCCTCAAACAAGTGTTTAGCGACCACGAGAAATCTGAAAAACAAGTTTAAATATTGATGTTTATAGTGAATTTGAAGAACGGTAAAACTCATTTTTCGAAGGAGCTGCTGATTTTTCACTTCAAATAGTTTGTGTTTGAAAATAATTTAAATCGATTTTTATATGACTTTCTGATCGTGAGTTTTCAGTCAAAAACAAAAAAATATTTGTGTGGTAACATGGGTGCGCATTGCTGAAGACAAAGCAAAGCCATCGCGAAAAATTCGCGTCAAAAAAATTCTGAATGACAGCAGGAGTTCTGTACAACAAGTTGAACCTTCTGTAACTGATGTCCTTAAGGGGACCGTGAAATATTGCAATGGGTACTCGCCCAATAGAGAGACGAGGGCCGCCGGGGCTCAGCGGTAAATTTTAAGGAAGAGACGGATATTCATCGAACGGCCTCTGGAGTTTAAATACGAAGGCCAGAAGACTCCAGCGGAACGCCCCGATTTGTGAGGTGAGGCTCACGACCATAAACCTGCGCAAAAGTGACAAGTCCCGCATAAGGTAAGACGGGCAGAAGTAGCGCAGCCAGGGTGACAGCAAGTCAGATGAATGGATCGAAAGGCCCGGTTGTCTGATCATTTTTGTTTACATCAATGGCACCGTTATTCTGATGAATCAGAATAACGGTGCTCTGACGCGCTCGAAGCATGATTCAAACAAG
>JBKCUU010000076.1:0-8570 GCA_046318155.1 Bdellovibrio sp.
CACAATCCACCCGCCCGAAGCTCCCCCCAACCCCAAAAACCCATCCAGCTCGCCCAACACATCTGCCAATCGGGGCCTGCTCCCCTTTGCAGAAGCCCTGCGCCAAATGGGCGCAGGGCTTCTGCAAAGGGAAGCAGGCACACCTAGATGCCGGACTTGTGGCGTTCTTCGTCGTCGAGGACGGATTGAACGCCGCCTTTCAGGGCTGGGCGGTAAGCGAGGTGCTCGATGTTGTACTTAAAATTTGCGCCCGACAACCCTGGAGTTTGCCACTCAGGACCCATGCGAACGGCATCCACCGGGCACGCCTCTTCGCAGAAACCGCAAAAAACACAGCGGAGCATATCGATCTCGTACTTGATCGGAAACTTTTCGACCGAAGGATCATCATGCTCACTGGCCGTGATCGAAATGCACTCCGCCGGGCAGGCGGTGGCACACAACATACAAGCCGTGCAGCGCAAAGAGCCGTCCTTTTTTACGGTCAGGACGTGGTTGCCTTTAAATCTGGGCGAGTACTCATACTTTTCTTCAGGGTAATTCAGTGTGATCATCTTCTTTTTGTTAAAAAGATTTCTCACCAGGTGCTTCATCGTAATGACTAAGCCGCCGACGATACCGGGCAGGTACCACTTCTGCAGCTCAGTTTCTCTTTGAGGGACGCTCATAGAGTCTCCCTTCTTGAAACAAATTCGTTCTTCTTGCGGTTTTCAAGCATCACCCGGTCTGCGGGGCGAGCCGTCTCGACAAACATCGAAGTCTCGGGCTTGATCATCAGATTTTGACCCAATAAGAGCTGAGCCGCTTCTGATAAATTCAAAGCTTCAGAAACAACGGTCGTTACTTTTTTGAATTTTTGCGCCAGACCTTTGAAGTTAACGAAGGTGCCGTCTTTTTCGACAAAGCTCTTCATCGGGATCAACCACACGTTACCCGAAAGATTTTCGAGCTCGGAGTTTTTACCAGTTTGCATCCAGATCAAATTCTTTGCTTTCGACAAAGTCTGAATCACTTTTTTCATTTCGGGGAACCAAACTTGGTTCTCGGGTCCCGCCACAACAACTGTTGTGATCGAACCGTTTGCCAAACCTGCCTCGAGATCCGCCCATTTGCTTGCCGGCAAACCAAATTTTTCAAAGGCCATCAAAAGCCCCTTGGTATTTGGGTTGCGATCTCCGCGCAACAAAAGTCCGTCAAAAGAATCAAACGTAGACGCATTGTTCACCCAGTGGAACACCTTCTTGGTTCCCAACTCTTGAGAGAAAGTCTTCAGTACGCTCTCGTACTCTTCCGATGTATACTGGCCCGTCAAAACCAAAGCGGTTCCAGCCGCATTGCCTTTGATCACGCTCGCCGCATCTTTGGCGGCGGCACCGGGAAGCATCTCTTCCCAAACAGGGCCTGTGCGTTTTTTAGCTTTGAGCCAGCGCGCTTCGCGGTTGACGTACTTGTAAACGTCGCGGCCTTCGTCACACATCCAGTAACCATTGACTTCCGCATTATGCTGCGGCTTCACGCGGTAAAAGCCTTCTTTATTGAAGTAAGCCTTCACGTTACAGCCCGTCGAGCAACCATTGCAGATCGTCTCTTGATCTTTGAGATACCAAACCCGTTGACGGAACCTAAAGTCTTTCGATGTCAAAGCACCGACAGGACAAATATCAACCGTGTTCAATGAGTAGTTATTATCGAGTGGCTTCCCATCGTGAGTGCCGATTTCGGATTTATCACCTCGATTAAAAATTCCAAGCTCGCTTGTTTTTGTGACTTCATCTGTAAAACGCACGCAGCGTGAACACAGGATACAGCGCTCAGAATCCAAAACGACAGTGGGACCTAGATCGACGACCTTGTGTTTCTTTTGTTTGCGCTCGGCCATCTCGGGATCGTACTTGCCAAACTCCATGTACTGCTCTTGCAGTCCGCACTCGCCAGCCTGATCGCAGATCGGGCAATCCAAAGGATGATTGATCAAATGAAAATCAAGACCCCACTTCGCGGCATCGCGAACTTTTTCAGACGTGTTATTGATTTTCATGCCATCGGTCACCACTGTATTGCAGGCGATCT
The DNA here is from genome assembly GCA_046318155.1 of Bdellovibrio sp. Classification (GTDB taxonomy): domain Bacteria; phylum Bdellovibrionota; class Bdellovibrionia; order Bdellovibrionales; family Bdellovibrionaceae; genus JAHBUS01. The sequence continues at coordinate 2,071 of JBKCUU010000076.1, forward strand.
GCAAACGGGGATTTCCTTCGATCTCACACATACAAAGACGGCAAACGCCGGCGATGCTGAGCCCCGGGTGCCAGCAATAGTGAGCGATTTTTTGCTCATCCGAGTGCATCGCCTCGATGATCGTTGTGCCTTCTTTAACTTCGAGTTCTTTACCGTTAATGGTGCATTTCGGCATACAGCACTGTCCCCTTCACTTTGGAGCGACCTTCACGAACGTAATATTCAAATTCATCCCTAAACTTGCTGACAAAACTAATCACAGGCAAAGCCGCTGCGTCGGACAGTGCGCAAATTGTGCGGCCTTTCATATTGTCAGCCACTTTCAAAAGCAAATCGATGTCTTGCAACCGACCGCGCCCCGACAATATCGAATGCACGATCTTATCAAGCCAGCCCGTGCCTTCGCGGCAAGGCGTACACTGTCCGCAAGACTCATGATGATAAAAATGAGTCAAGTTGGCCAAGCAATCAACCATGCACTGAGAATCGTCAAGCACGATCACGGCACCAGATCCCAACATGGATCCCATTTGCGCCAGACTTTCGTAATCTAAAAGAGAGCGCCCAGCTTCATCCGCCGTCAAAACAGGAGCCGAAGACCCACCCGGGATCACGGCTTTGAGTTTTTTACCGCTGCGAATCCCGCCGCCCAATTTATAGATCAGATCCTTCATGGGGTAGCCGAGCGGAACCTCATAGTTACCGGGCTTGTTCACGTTTCCCGATAGCGAGAACAGCTTTGTTCCCGCCGACTTCTCGGTACCGAATCTGCGGTAAGCCGCAGCTCCATCCCGCATAATTGGAATCACGGCCGCCAAAGTTTCGACGTTATTTACGATCGTGGGCTTGCGAAGGTAACCCTGAATCGCCGGAAAGGGCGGCTTCAATTTTGGTTGCCCCTTAAGGCCCTCGAGCGACGAAATCATGCCCGTCTCTTCACCGCAGATGTAAGCACCAGCGCCCGCATAAATATCCATGTCATGATTAAAACCAGAACCTAAAATATTTTGACCCAACAGTCCGGCATCGTAAGCTTCACGCAGGGCCTTTTCGAGAACGCTGATGGGATAGTGATACTCACCGCGAACGTAGATGTAAGACTTAGCCGAATTGATCGCAAAGGCCGAGATAATCATGCCTTCGATCAATTGGTGTGGAGCGCGCTCCATCATCAGACGGTCTTTAAATGTTCCGGGCTCGCCCTCGTCGGCGTTGCAGAGCAAATAACGAGGCTCATTATTCTTCGGTAAGAATCCCCATTTGGTTCCGGTCGAAAATCCCGCACCGCCGCGTCCACGTAAACCCGACGCTTTCACTTCGTCGATAATTTGCTGAGGCTGCATCTTCAAAGCTTTTGCAAGAGTCTCGTAGCCCCCAAATTTTTTATAACCCGCCAGACCGATAAATTCGTCTTTGTCATAGTGTTCGGTCAGAAGTTTTGTTTCGCTCATTTCAAACCTCGCAGTAGATTCATCGCCGACTCAGGAGTGAGATTTTCGTAGTACTTGTCGTTCACTTGCATCATCGGCGCCGTTCCACAGGATCCCAGGCACTCAGCCCGAGACACGGTGAACTTGCCATCTTCGGTCACTTCGTCCATACCGACCTTGAGTTCTTTGCAAATGTGGGCGGTGAGCTCGGGCGCGCCATTGATGTGGCAAGAAAGTGTGCTGCAAATTTGGATGTGATGACGGCCAATCGGCTTTTGATTGAACATCGTGTAGAACTTAAACACTTCATTGATTTTGGCCTCGGGGATTTCCATCACCGTTGACAAATGGCGGATCACGTCTTCATTGACCCAGCCTTTGTTCTCTTTTTGCGCCACATACAACGAAGGAATAATCGCGGACTCTTTGGTCTCGTAACGAGCCAACTCTTTTTTAACTTGTCCAAGACCCTCAGGACTTAGTTGAAACATATCTTTCTGCTCCTTGCGCTCCATGAGGAGCGGCTATCAAATTGACCCGCGACCGGGTCGAGCGCTCCTATGGGAGCGGCTATCAACAATGATCCGTACACGGATCAGCGGTCTAACTCGCCCGCGATGACGTTCATCGAGGCCACGGTTGCAATCGCATCGGCGAGCATTCCGCCCTTCACCACGTGGGGAAAGGATTGATAAATCGCGAAGCAAGGGGGACGCACTTTTAAACGGTAAGGATTTGCACTCCCATCCGAGACCAAATAAAACCCGAGCTCGCCGTTGGCGGCCTCGGTCGCATCATAAACTTCGCCTACAGGAGGACGCAGTCCTTTGATCACCAACATGAAATGATTCATGAGGCCTTCGATGTTTCCGTACACGTCTTTTTTCTCAGGCAAAACAATGCCTTTGTCGCGAATGGTGTAATCACCACTGGGCACGTTTTTGCAAACTTGCTCGATAATTTTGATCGACTGGCGCATCTCTTCAATTCGAACAACGTAACGGTCATAGATGTCGCCTGAAGTTCCCACCGGAACAGCAAAATCCAATTGATCATAACCGTAGTAAGGATCCGACTTGCGTAAGTCTAAACCGACACCCGAGGCGCGAAGCAAGGGCCCTGTGTAGCCCCACTGAATGGCTTCATGCGCACTGACCGGCAAAACGTCGCGCGTTCGTTTGATAAAGATTTTGTTATCAAGCATTAAAGCCGAGATCTCATCAACAGCCAGGCGCATTTCTTTGCAGAAATCCAAAACTTCGTTGAACCAACCTTCGGGTGGATCATCAGCCATGCCACCCACGCGAGTCATCGCGACGGTCAAACGAGAGCCGCAGAGTTTCTCAAACAAGTTGTAAACTTTTTCGCGGTACGTGAACAAATGAAAAAACGCCGTCAAGGCGCCCAAATCCACGCCGCCAGTCCCGATGGAAATGATGTGATCGATAATGCGCGAAAGCTCGCACAAGACCACGCGAATCGCCTGGGCCTTCGGAGGAATCGTCACGCCAAGCATGCGCTCGACCGTTTTGCAGTAACCGACGTTGTTCATCGGTGCCGAGCAATAATTCAAACGATCGGTGTAAGGGATGACCTGATTGTAGGGGTGAGTCTCGGCCATTTTCTCGAAGCAGCGGTGCAAGTAACCAATTTCGCAAGCGGCACGCACGATGGTCTCGCCATCAAGCTCTGCCATGACTCGCAAGGTTCCGTGCATCGCGGGGTGCGAGGGCCCAATGTTCAGAGGAATGTAGCGATCATCCAAAACATCACCAGCAGATCCCGGTTCATTGTCAAAGTGAATGGGCAACGTCACCGTGCAGCTTTGTTGACGATCGGCTTCGTAATCTTTGCGCAAGGGATGCCCAACAAACTGATGGTGCGTCAGGATCTTGCGCAAATTAGGGTGACCGCGAAACAAGATTCCGAACATGTCATAGGCCTCGCGCTCAAACCAATCGGCACCCTTCCAAACGGTCGTTGCGGTATCAACGGCTTCACCTTCAGCAAGGGCAACTTTGATACGCAAACGTTTGGCGGTTTTTGAGTTGAACAGGTGGTAGACAACATCAAAACGCTGAGTGCGATTGGGATAATCCACACCGCAAACGTCCATCAAAAAATCAAACGCTTGAGATTCTTTGAGGTAGGTCAAAATCGCAATGATGTCTTCCTTGGGAACGGTCAGCGCGTTGTCACCAAAGGCATGGTTAAAGCCATAATTGTCGACTTTAAAGCGGCTTGCCAATTCGGTTTTTAAAACTTCGAGATTATTCATAATCAGGCGCCTTCCAGTTGTCTCTCCAAGGGCGGGGCGTGTTCTCGGCAATCATTTTTTGCAACAGCATCACGCCATCAAGCACCGCCTCAGGTGTTGGCGGACAGCCAGGAACGTACACGTCAACAGGGATGACTTTATCGCACCCCTGGAGCACGTGGTAGGAACGATAAAAACCACCCGAGCTCGCACAAGCCCCCATTGAGATCACATATTTGGGCTCGAGCATTTGGCGGTAGATACGAACCAAAATCGGTGCCATTTTCTCGGTGATCGTGCCGGCGACTAAAAGCAAATCCGCTTGACGAGGAGAGAAGCGCACAACTTCAGCACCGAACCTGGCCAAGTCGTATTTGGGCCCCATCACCGACATCATCTCGATCCCGCAACAAGCGGTCCCGTAAGGCAGTGGCCAAAGCGCATTTTTACGCCCCCACGCCACCACAGCATCCAGACGCGTGGTGAAGGCAAAGGATCTCGACATGTCATCATGTCGTTGCGTTCCGGTCATGGCCGGAACAATCGGAGTGCTTGTCGTCGACATCATTGTCTCCTCAGTTTTCATTTGACTCTCAATTACTGTCAGAATTCTTCCAAGCTGACAACATCATTGAGCTTACTTGATTTTTCGAGAGTCGTTCTCAAGATCGCAACGCGATTCGCCATTTGTCATTTGCCGTTGAAAGCAAGTGCTTTATCCAAAGAACGGCACATCAATCGGCATTTCGGGCGGCCAGCACGACGTTCGTGCCTTGATCAAGTCTGATGGAGTCTAGCTTTTACTTTGGCCATGAAGGCCCAGCTCGGTCAGAGCCAACTGGTAGGGTAAAATATCAATTTCCCCAATTCTTTGACGCGATGAGGTTCGTGAGACGCAGATGTATTTTGCATTTGGAAAGTCGGGAATGAGCTCTTCAAGTGCTTCAGCTGCCGCCCATCAAAGTGGTTGGCAGATTTAACTTCAACAAGGGCTATCTTGCCATCAGGGTACTCGACAACGAGATCAATTTCGGCATCGTCTTTTGTGCGAAGATATGAAAACTTCAAATCAAGCTCGTGATACGCCTTCAGCGCAAAGCACTGATTGATAAACCAAGTTTCAAAGACTTCACCGTACTCTTTTTCAGAAATGAGGTATGTTCTAGAAGAGTTGATTTTCCGGTCCCTCTGGCCCCCAGCAGAAAAAAACTGTCCTCTGCCAATAAGTGAACCAAACGCTTGAACACGAGGCCCCCTGCTGCCAGATGTTACTCCTCGTTTTAACGTCATTTAAGGAGTTTTGTCATGTGAAATGAAAGACAAGAATGAAGCTCTGGCCGGTTCATCTCAAGATGAGGCGCTTATTCAAGTTTTTGGTCAGACGAGCCGACACAGATTTGATGAACCCATTAACGAAACGCAATCCTGTCAAAGCTTTTGCATTTTTGTGCCTGCTTTTGTTTGGTTCAAAAGCGTGGGCCGATCAGCCTTGGGCGACAAGTGTGGATGGACGGCTGTTTCAGACCGGCACCTCGAACCCAATTAAAGATTCAAGTCTCACTTTTACACTTCAAGTTTTGAATCCCACAAAAGATTGCGTGCTCTATGAAGAGAGGCAAGTCTACGACACCAATGTCACCAACGGATATTTCAGTTTAAAAGTGGGATCGGCGTATCCTGATGTCTCAGGACGACGAACGTCGAATGATCCAGGCTACACGATGGCGCGGATTTTTAATAATACTTTAAATTCCTTTCCCGTGGCTGCGGGCTGCCCTGGGGGCTACTCTCCAGTTGATGGCGATGCCCGGTATTTACGCGTGTCGGTCGACCCGACTTCGGGCCCTGTAGAAGTCTTGTCGCCTGACATTGCGCTCAATTCTGTACCCAGTGCGAAGGTGGCCGAAACGGTTGGCGGCCTGAGCCGCTCCGAACTCTTGCAAGTCAATACCACGGGCGTGAACCTCGTGGATCAAACCAATTTGCAGTCTGTTTTCAACACCACTCAGCTGCCGATCTTGACTGCGCTCTTAGGTGGAACCAGTTCTTTGTACATGCGCCAAGGCGCCAATGGTGCTGCCAATTTGCCGGGGGTTGCAGGGAATGCCGCAGCCGCGACGCCGGGACAAGTCTGGTACGACACCGCCACGAACACGATGAAGTATCAAAACCATTTAGGACCTCAAGTCTTAGGTGTGTCGGGTGCGGGGATCACATCGGTGACGGCAGGCACGGGCCTTAATGTCGGCGCAGGTCCTGGCGGCAGTATCACAGTTTCTGGAACCCTCAACATCGATGTGGGCACGGGCGTAGGGCAAATTGTGCAAGTGCAAATGGGCGGCAAGCTTCCGGCGCTCAGTGGTGCAGATCTCACAAACTTAAACGGTTCTGCGATCAACTCGGGCACCATTGGCGGCACGACGGCAATCAATACGACGGGCGGGATCACAACGACTGGCAATGTGACGGCAGCCAATGTCTCTGCCAACGGTGCAAATTTTCGAACGCTGACTTTAACCAATGCTGTCTCCCAAAGTTTAAACATTCAAGCACCGGTTTCAATTACGGGTACTCCCACTTTTACGTGGCCAGGAACGACAGGATCCGTCAATCAGGTGTTAACGACTAACGGCGCTGGAGTGTTGTCTTGGTCAACTCCCGCAGCTAGTGGAGTGACAAGTGTGTCCGGTACGGCTCCGATTTCAATTACGGGAACGGCAGCTGCGCCTATCGTCAATATTGCTGACGCGACAACGGCAGTTAAAGGTTCTGTGACTTTAGCCGTAGACGGCGGAACAACAACCAGTACCGTG
>JBKCUU010000077.1:0-3344 GCA_046318155.1 Bdellovibrio sp.
TGGAGAGGTGGATGATACCATTGAAGCACTTTATGCCGGCACGCTTTTTCGAGTATCTAGTTGCGAAGCAGTATAAGTTAGAGGAGTGAGGAATTGGCGGATAGGAAGAATTAAGGCCTAATTACCCAAGTCCAACATCTATCTTTGTCGTAGTTCTTGTTGAAATTGTGCTTCGGGATGCTTGGGTTGGCAATGGTTTTTGGTAGTTTTTGAATTTTGCTGCAGGAATTTGAATTGTCTGCGGAGTATTTCCAGATTTTGAATACACAGATTCATTGCAACTGAATTTTTCAGTCTGCTGATTGATCGAAATTGTCGAGCTCGAAGTGCTGCTGAGTAAAGTCATCTTCGAAATGATGCTGTTGGTTTGGCGGCCCACGGGCTGGGTAAAGCAGCGGCGGTTTTGTTGGTAAACCCATGTGTTCTAGAATTTTCCGAATTACTTTTGGGTCTTCGATGGCTGCGATGATTTTCATATTGCCGCCGCATTTGATGCAAGTCTCGACATCGATGTTAAACACTTGTCCTGTCCGAGCAGCCCCCGCACAAAACGAGCTGGAGTTTAAGTCAAAGAGTCATTTGAAGGTGACGTCTCCTGTTCCCAGTGCTTTCTTCGCAATTGTTGAGTTTGTTGTCTAGCTCTATCTCTTCGCTCGGTTAATTCCTTTCTGCCAATGTGGTGAACCGAGTTGGGTGCAAAGCCACCGTTACCCTGGTTCGGACGGTTGAAGTTGTAATCCCAGATCGCTGTGCCTATACAGCCTTTTGCTTCAACTTCATTCCCGTACTGCTCTTGTAAATTTATTTCCTCTCTCTTCAATGTCCCAATGACCCTCTCAGTTCTGGCATTCCCGGTTGGGCGACCGATACCACTCAGCCACAGCTTCAGACCTTGGATCTCGATGTTGGCTCTGGTGTACTTCGCAGCATTCGCACTGCCGTGATCTGCAACGACGATTGGACGCAGCTTGGACGCTGGCAGCAAATCAATTTTCTCCATTGCCACAGCGTCCGTGACCACACTGACAACCTCGAACTGGGTGATTTGGTGGTAAAGTCCCCAGGACAAAATCTTTCGCGAGTACCAGTCCAATAGCACCAGCAAAAACATAAACTTGTTGTTCACATTGACCCAGGTCCAGTCCATCCCCCAAATGTAGTTCTTGCGCCAAGGCTCATGCAGCAACATGTCTGCTGGTTCAATCTGCGGTGTCGCAGGTCTTCGCTCACACGGGTGACTCAGACCATGGGATTTCATAATCTCAGCGACCTTCGTTTTCCCAATGAAAACCTTTGCTGTCTTTTCCAAGTGATAAGCGATGCGACGGCAATGCCAGTCTGGATATTTCTTGGCAAGCGCCACAACTCGCTTTTCTTCAAGTGGCGTGATTTTATTTTTCCCGCCACCACCACCGTGACTGTCAGCCACTGCACCTGACTTCCACCGGTAGTACGCCCGAGGATGCAGCTCCAAAATCGCACAGATGGCCTCCACTGACTTTGAACTGCGAGCACCATCGATGAACCCTAGCAAAGACTCCCGCTGGCTCTTGGTCAAATGCCGGCGATACAGCGGCCCCTCTAAACCGAGCGATTCTTTTTTTTCATTGCTTGTAGCTCGATCGAGGTCTCCAGCAACGCCTGCGATAGCCGTTCTGTCTCGTGTTTCAGATCGGTCAACGCTGGATCCTCGGCGACTTTTGGCCCGCGCTTGATTTCCTTTAGGCTTGCAATGCCGCCTTGGAGAAATTTTTGCTTCCACCTCGACAGCTGCGCAGGCGCTATGACTTCGCGCTTGCACACGACCGATTGGCCCAGCCTCTCGGCTTCCAGAACCAGTTCTGCCATCTTTTCTGCTGACCTGCGCCTGCGGGTTTTCTTGTTTGGATTTTCTTCGCTCATAATGACCCCCTTGTATCATATCTGCTGTAAGCGCGCCATGAATCTTTTTTGCTAAACAGGGTTCTCAGGTGTTAAAATGACGTCGGCCAGGCGTTCAAAATCCTCAATATTTTTCGCCAGCGGTAGTTCCTTGATGATTTTAACTAACGCTTTGTAAGGATCAACGCCATTCACCTTTGCGGTGACGACCAAGCTATATAGAAGTGCACTGGCATTGGCACCTTCGACTGAGTCGCTAAACATCCAATTATTTCTTCCGATGGCAAACTTTCTAATCGCGCGTTCGGTAAAACCATTATCAATATTGAGACAGCCGTCCTTCAAGTAGCCAACCAGATCATCATATTGATTCAGGAGGTAACTGAAGGCTTCACCAATCTTACTTTTCTTTGGAAGCTTTTTGATGTTTTGTTCAGACCAAGTTTTGAGTTGCTCCCAAATCGGTTTTTCAAGTTCTAGTCTAAGCCTGTGGCGTTCAATCGGGTCTTTGTCTTTCAGATCTTCTTCTAAATCGTAAAGATCTTTAAAAAACTTGAGTCCTTCAGCACCGAGCGATTTCCCACTCTTTGCCCCGTCGACGGCGGCTTTTTCAAAACGCCTGCGGGCGTGCATCGCACAACCAATCCTTACAATATTTTCTTGTTCGGCAATCTGGTCGTAGGCCGCAAGTCCATCACACTGTAAATATCCTTTTAAGTCTGTAAGTAAAGTTTTGGCCGTCGCTTGCGATCGACTCGGACTGTAATCAAAGAGGATTATTTTCTTTATATCGGCAGGCGTTGATCTGACCCACATCCAGGACTTGTCTTCAGCCCGTCTGCCATTTTCTTTCAAAACTTGCACGTGGGTTTCATCCACCGCCACATACATCGAGGCCAGAAGCCGATCAGACAAGACGTTCCAGATCGGCATTAAGGCTTCCGCCACCTTGATCACCCAGCGGGCCATCGTCCCACGGGTGAGCTCGACCCCGTGTCGCTGCCAATAGTATTCCATCCTATAAAGCGGCATCCCATCGACGTACTTACCCACGATGGTTGCCGCTAAGAGTTCAGGGGTCGCAATGCCTTTCGGGATCACCGAAGGAGCCGCGGGTGCCGTCTTCACATAATCGCCCTGATCAACACCGTACTTCGCACGGTGGTATTGGATCACACTCATTTTGGACGGCTCGTATTTCAGTTTTTCTGATAATTCCCAGCCAATAATTTTTAATTTTGTGCCGTCATCCGTAACTTGCTCTTCCGGTGGAAGTTCAAGTTTTATGATTTCTCTAGGTAGACTTTCCGGTAAAGGCTTTCGGTGCCCGCGCTTTCTGGTATGCGGGCCCACCTCGATTTCAACTTCTTCGACTTCAGCCGGGTTCTGACGTTTCTTTGATTCCACTTCCGCTTCATCAAAAAGAAGAGCTTGTTCAGGTGATTCCCAGCGTTCCGACTTTT
>JBKCUU010000078.1:0-10154 GCA_046318155.1 Bdellovibrio sp.
AACAGGCAAAGAGTTACGCAACTGTTATGGAAATATCGATCCACAAATCTTCGACAGGTCCCGACAAAGCTGACCTCAATCGGGCGTGCCATAGGACAGGCTAATCGGCTGAAAAGGTCCCTCTCGAGATTGGCGCCTGCAAGGTCAGATAACCCAGTCGCTTAACTCGGTCTATCACCACCTTTAGATCATCAATTCGGATGGGTTTTGTAGCAAAGTCATCCATCCCGGCTTCGAAACAATGCTCTTTGGTCTCCTTAAGCGCGTTGGCCGTCAGCGCGATGATCGGCGTGTGGTAAGAACGAAGTTTTTGGAGTTCTCTAATTTCAATCGAAGCGGCATACCCATCCATGACTGGCATTTGGCAGTCCATGAGGATAAATTCAAAGCGATTTTCTTTAAATTTTTCAACAGCTTCTTGACCGTTGTTTGCGATCGATACCCTATAGTTCATTCTTTCAAGCATCATTCGCGCGACGAGTTGATTGACTGGATTGTCTTCGACAAGGAGAACCGTGGGTTTATTGTCTGCCAAGGAGTCCTTAGGTTCGTCCAGCCGAATCGGCGCTGCCGACTTTGTTCTCTTCGGATTCTTAAGGAGTGCATGGATTTCTGAAACTCGCACCGGCAATTTAAGAAACGCACTGTTTGCAATTTGGTTGGCTCGGCAAAAATCAAAAAATTCTTGAGTCTGGTTGGGCTTGATTAGAAACACAACAACAAGGTTGAGCTCACTCATCAGGCGAAGCTTTTCGGCGACCTCCTGCGGCTGGGTGCTTAGTAGCTGTGCGAGGTCCACAAATAAAATTTCATCTAACGCGCAGTCGGCGCTTATCCTGATTTGAGAACGATAAAGTTCAATAATGGTTTGTTGTTTCGTGCAAACACCTTGGTACCTAACCGTTCGGAGCTCCGAGGACTTAGGAGGCGTTTCGGCTGATGACACCAGACTGTTAGCGGCCTTCGGGAGAAATGGAATTCGAATCGTAAATGTCGACCCAATTGCTTCTTGACTGGTGACGGTCAGCGCCCCATTCATCGCTTCGACGATTGATTTTGAAATAGTCAGCCCCAGTCCCGTTCCACCATACCGGCGATTATCGGAGAGATCCGCCTGAGTAAAGGATTCAAAAATAGATGCGATTTTATCGTTTGGAATCCCGACTCCGGTGTCCTTGATACTAATTTCTAAAAACTGATCGACAAGCCGAGAAAATATTTCGATGGATCCCGTTGGCGTGAACTTGATGGCATTTCCGGTTAGATTCAAAATGACCTGTTTCAGCCTTTTGACATCGCCCATCATTAGAGTTGGCAGGGTTGAGTCAATCGTTACAAAGAAGTCTAGATTTTTTCGATAAACTTCTGGAGCAAGAGCCTCCGCAACATTCTCAATGGCTTCTGGGAGGTTAAATTCTTTTTCTTCCAGCTCCAAACGTCCAGATTCGATTTTTGAGAAATCCAGAATCTCATTGATGATGTTAAGGAGGAACTCGCCCGAACGACTCACAATCGCCAGTTGCTCCTGCTGAACTTGATTGAGTTCGGTCGACTTAAGGATATCAACCATCCCAATCATCCCGTTCAGCGGAGTCCGAAGTTCGTGACTCATGTTTGCTAAGAACTCAGTTTTTGCTTTGTTGAGCCGGTTAAGCTCTTCTTTTTGCTGAGTCTGTTCAACGATGGTTTTTTTTCCGGCCTCAAGGGCCGTCGCGATATCGAGTTGCATCTTGTCGATGTACATGTAGCAATTAAAGTTTCCAGTTTTGTGTTCAAACTTAACTTTGCTAAACTCAAAGTTCGCCAGAGAAAGACGCCCCTCGGTTGCTCGTGGCGGGGTGATCGTCACTTGAGGATAAACTTCCTTGAGGTTCTTGAGCGCTTGTCCAGACGCGATATTGATGATTTCCTTAAACGACTCCATAACGAAATCTCGGTTTTCCCAATAATTTTTACCTTCTTCCCCGGGTGTGACTGGAATATCCAACATATGGAGCGCCGTGATTCGATTAATGCCAATCAAAAGCTCGCCATAAACTTGTCCGGTAAAAAAAACCGAGAAGTAAATGTCTTCTGTATCCTCAAAGCGAGTCGTTTTTTCGACTTCTTGATTGACCTCAAGCTCAATTGCAAAAAGGTTCTGCATCGTCTGACGAATTGAGTCCGAATAAACCGAACAACTCTTTTTTAAATCCAAATTGTTATGAGAGTTTTTCACGCTGCCCTCGACAACTGCTCAGGTAAAAATTTCTCGATGGTGTCCATGAGCGAATTTTTTGAATTCTCATTCTGCAACGAAATAGTGCTTTTGTTTATAAAGCCCTTGGCGCCAATCCCCAAGCAATCACTGACGGTTGTCTCATCTGAGAGCCCGCTCACCATAATCACGATCGCCGCCGGATCAATCGAAAGAATTTTCTCCAAGCATTGCTTGCCATTGCAGTTGGGCATTGTAATGTCCAACAAGACCAGATCGGGCCGATGCTTAATGAACAGTTCGACCCCCTCGTTTCCATCGCTCCCGAAAGGGAGGACGTGCAGCTTTGAGGCAACAATTCGTGCAATGATTTTTTGCAGAGTCTTGTTGTCGTCAACGATGAGGACCCTTCTCATAAGATTCTCCTTTTCTTTAATCTTCGCAAATCTTTGTCCAAAAAGAACTCGATCAAGATGAAGAAATTGACACAATCTGACTAAGCGACTTGTTTCCTTTCCTGCTTCGAATTCATCCACAACTGTCGACAGTTTTTTCTGATCAATTGCCTCTGCTTTTCATTCATTCCAACGAATGTCATTTGCAGGAGATAGAGCCCGCTTTCTGGAATCATTTCTGAGCTGAGACATCTCAAATAGACTTTATCGGATCCAAAAATTTCTGGCGACAAACTTGTTGCCTCGACCGATTCACCCAGCAAAATTGGCGAGTCTGTCACAGCGCTGATGCCAAATTCAGAAATGGAATTGACTCGAAATGATTTCGAAAAATAGCCGGCCGAGAATTTGGAGTTCGAGCTGACGTCGACACTGAAAAATTCATCTTTTTCATTTGGCTCGGACTTTCTGAGCTTCTCTTGGATGACAAGTGGATCAAGTGGCTTTACAATATAGTCATTGGCGCCTAACGTAATCGCCTTTCGAACATCGTCGGTCTGATTTTTTCCGCTAATAATAATGATAGGTACTAGGCTGGATTGAGGTTGTTGACGAAGCAGAGTGATCAGATCATACCCTGAAATTTCAGGCATTTGAAGGTCTAGAAAAATCATATTGATTTTATTCTCAGCCGAAAACTTGAGCGCTTCTTTGTAGTTTGTATATGCGTGACAGGTGAATCCTAGGCGTTCTATCGATAAGGCCGCAACCTTTAAGTCCATGATGTTGTCGTCGATCAGTAGGATGTTGCCTTTCATAACTTTCTCCTTTTTCCTCCTATACAGAGTAGCCGGTCTCGGTGTCGCTCTATTTCGTCTGCGGTGTTACTTTCTCCACAATTCTCAAGTTGAATCAAAAAAGTGCCTTGAATAGAGAATATTCCGAAGAAAGTGACGGATAATGATAAACTTTTAGGCATGAAGAAACTTTTGGTTATCGAAGATGATCTTGTCACCCAGGCCATTATTCAGAAGTCCCTACAAAATGAATACGTCGTCGTTAGTTGTTTGAATTTGGCGGAAGCTCGGTTGGCTCTAGAGGCCCAAGAACTTCCCATTTTGATTCTACTTGATCGAGGGCTTCCCGATGGAGACGGCCTTGCTTTTTGCTCGCAACTTCGGCAACAGGAACGGTTTCAGTCTTTGCCGCTGATTTTTTTATCAGGAGCTACTTCTGAGAGTGATAAAGTCATTGGCCTATTTGCAGGCGCTGATGACTATATCACCAAGCCTTTTGGTGTTCTCGAGCTCAAGGCTCGAATTCAGGCGCGCCTCAGATTCACGCAAAAAATTTTGTCGATGGCAAATGTTCAGATCGATATTGATTCGCATAGGGCTTTTGTTTTGAGCGCTAACAAGACTCAAGAAATTGAATTGACGCGGATCGAATTCAAAATTTTGCATTCCTTCTTTCAGGCCTCAGATCGTGTTCTTTCTCGAAGCCACTTGCTTGACAAGGTATGGGGGGTGGGTTGTGCGATCAGTGACCGGGTAGTTGATACTCACGTCAGTCATTTACGTAAAAAGCTTCTCAACACCTACCTTCAGATTGAGGCGATCAGAGGCGAGGGCTACCGAATGAAGTCAATTGCAACTCAAGCTCCCGCGGCCTGATAAGAGCTTTTTTTATAGTTTGCAACTTCATCAATTGTTTTCACAAAAATTTCATTGAACAACATGATCTGCTCGTGCAGTTGCTCTTCCGAGAGCTCAGCTGCGGTCTTTTCAATTTGATCAAGTTTTTCGTGTGCAAGCTCAGCCCCGATATTCCCGCATGACGATTTCAAAGAGTGGGCAACCTTGGAAAGCCCAATCCGATCGCCAGCCTTCCACATGGACTGGAGTTCGCTATGCTGCACTTTCCCAACAGTCGAAAAAAGTTGAATCAAATCCTGCACAAGTATTTGCCAATTGTCGGGATCGACCACTTGCCAACTCTGAAGAGTTTCTATGTTCAGAATTTTTTTGGCTGTCATGCGGCCTCCATTTTTTCTAATAAATCTTTGAATTTTTTTAACATCTCAGAGGCCTTCAAAGGTTTCTTCCAATAATCAACAATTTGAAATCCCCGACAATTTTCGAGTTCGCTGATGTCGATATCCTGTCCCGAGTGCAAGACAATTTTTCGCTCGGGAAGCTCACCGGATTTTCGATTCTCCGACCGATACTCAATTGTTTTCAAGAACTCCCGTCCTGAAAGATAAGGCATATTCCAGTCCAAAATAATAAGATCAAAGTGACTTCCACTTTCTTCGATCAGGGCTTGTTCGCCATCAAATGCCAAGAAGACTTGATGACCCAAACCCTGAGTGAGAAGATAGGGGCCGGCTGCATCACTAGACTGATCCTCAACAATTAGAATTCTCAAGGTTTTTTTGCCTTTTCTGAATTTCATTTGACCTCCTTCGCGCCACGGGGCTGACACCAATTTGAGACCATTCTTAAAAGGTCTTGGCTACGAAATGGTTTAGCGAGAAAGTCATCCATTCCGACTTGTAGGCATTTTTCCCGGTCTCCCAACATCGTGTTTGCCGTCATGGCAATGATGGGACATCTTGTGGCGGAATTACGGAGCTTTTCGATGTTCCGGATCTCCTGGCACGCCTGAAGACCATCAAGCTCGGGCATTTGACAATCCATCAGAATCAATTGGTAGGTATTGTTTTGATACATTTGAATTGCTTCTAACCCATTTTTTGCAAATGAAAATTGGTAGCCGTTTTTTTCTAAAATGAGACGGATAACTTTTTGGTTCACTTCGTTGTCCTCCGCAATCAAAATCTGGCCGCTCGTTTTGGTTTCGCCGGGTGCGCCTTGTGATCCCAGAAATTCCTCCGGTTGAATTTGTTCGAGATTTAAACTTTAAGCCTTTAAGGTGTCGAATTGAGATGTATTTTGTGAAGATTTCATCATACAAGGATTGGACAGCCAAGATTATTTTGAAGCACACTGATTGGAGGTCTGCGGTCGTCGCCAGATCGATCGTTCGTTCGGAGGAGGACATATGTATGGAATGGTCAATCAAGCAATCAAGGGATTGGTCCCCTCAAAATTTTGCGAAGGTTCCCGAAACAGAATTGCCGAAAGTGCGAGTGTTTCACCCGAGGATTTCATATTCATCGAGTACGATCCCGACGAGGTGACTTGTCGACTCGTCGGAGCTACCTCCATGGGATGGGAATGACCATGCCAAATTTGAGCCCACCCTCGTTTTGATTTTGAAGAGATTAAAAGCTCGGAATTTGTCCTGAAATATTTATATTCTTAGAAAGTAGATGGGGTCCGATATGAGATCATCTGAGACGATTCAACTAAACAGGCGTGATTTTAACGACTTGTTTCCTTTTTTTTTCACGGTTAGCGGGACCGGCGAGATTTTAAGTCTCGGTCCGTCATTGCAAAAAATTTTTCCCTCAACCTGGACCGACACCCCTTACTTTGATGTTTTTTTTGAATTGCTAAAACCCACTGAAAAATCCTTCTTTGAAATCTTAAACATCACTCGCAAGGAAACGGTCGTTGTTAAGCTCCACAACAAAAGAGCCCAGCTGATGGGACAAGTCATCAAGTTGCCCGATCAAGATGTTTATGCCTTTGTTGTGAATCTCGTCGTTCAAGAGGCCGACGCTTTGACTCAACTCAAGCTCGACTTCAACGATTTTGCCGTCCAGGATCCTGTTTTTGATTTTTTGATGCTTGTAAAGACTCAGCGAAGAGCTATTCGCGAGGCCGAGCAACTCAACAAGAAACTTGAAGTTGCCCATGCTGTTGCAATTAAAGCTTCTGAAACAAAATCACAATTTCTTGCGAACATGAGTCACGAACTCAGAACACCTATGAATGGCCTTATGGGAATGGCCGAGCTTTTGAGCCAGACAAAGCTTGATGAAGAGCAAAATGACTTTCTGAAGACGCTTGTCGATTCAGCGGAAAACATGCTTCTTTTAATCAACGACATTTTAGATCTCACCAAGATTGAATCGGGGCATATCAATTTGTCAGAACAGGTTGTGGATCTCGAGCAACTCGTTCTTCAAGTGAAAGAAATTTTAAATCCGCTGACTCTCAAAAAAGCGATCGACTTAAACTTTGAAATTCTTGAGAATGTTCCCAAGCTCATCGTTGCGGATCCGACCCGACTCAAACAGATTTTGATGAACCTTGTTGGTAACTCAATCAAGTTTACAGAACAGGGCTTCATCAAGATTCAAGTTGTTCAGCTCAATGAAAGCAACAAGAGTTCAACTCTTCAGTTTTCAGTCGCTGATTCAGGGATCGGAATCGATCCGGAGTTGATGCCCCTCCTGTTTTCTCCTTTTGTGCAGGGAGATAGCTCGATGACGAAGAAAAATGCCGGAACCGGATTGGGTCTTTCGATCTGCAAAAAATTGGCTGAAGCAATGGGGGGAAGCTTGCAAGTGGAAAGTCAGCTAGGAGAGGGTTCCGAGTTCAAATTTGTGGGCCAATTCAAAAAAGCGGGTGAGTAACCTATGCTGTCCATCCAAGAAGAACTAACTTCGAACATGACAGCGCCTTTGCCTCTGTTACTCTTTCAAATTCTTGTCATTTTAATTTTTTCGCGTCTGTGCGGAATAGTCCTCAGAAAATTGGGCCAACCTCAAGTCATAGGCGAAATGATCGCCGGGATCCTTCTCGGCCGCTCAGTTTTTGCCTTCCTCTGGCCGGATGGCTTCGACGCGCTTTTTCCGACCAGCTCGATGACCGCACTTTATTTCTTAAGCCAAATCGGTCTGATTTTGTTTATGTTTGTCATAGGTCTCGACCTCAAACTTGAGGACCTCAAAAAACGGGCGCCAGCCGCCATCTTAGTTTCACATGTCAGTATCGTGATCCCCTTCTTACTTGGAGCCTTGGCCGCTCTTTTTCTTTATCAGAACCTCGGTCCCTCAAACTCGAGCTTTGCCTCGTTCGCGCTCTTTATGGGGATCTCGATGAGCATCACGGCATTTCCTGTTTTGGCCCGAATCATTCAAGAGAAGAACCTCACCCACACGCCGCTTGGAACCATGGCCCTCACGTGCGCAGCTATTGATGATGTCACCGCATGGTGCATTCTGGCCGCTGTGCTGGGGATTGTGCGGGCGGGCTCCGTCGCAAGTGCAGCCGGAATGATTGCGCTCGCGCTTCTTTATGTTGTGCTAATGTTTAAACTCGTCAGACCACAACTTGCCAAGCTCCTGGCTCCCGCAGTTGGCGGAGATCAAACAACCCGCGGCGCCCTCGCTCTGATTTTTTGCACCCTGCTGGGCTCAGCTCTGGTGAGCGAGATCATCGGGATCCATGCCTTGTTTGGCGCTTTCTTGGCCGGCGTGATCATGCCTCGAAGCCCAGTTTTCCAAATGGGCCTTGCCGAAAAAATCGAAGACCTGAGCACCGTCGTTTTGCTACCTCTCTTTTTTGCCTACACCGGAATCCGCACGCAAATTGGATTACTTGATGACCGAGAAGCCTGGCTGATCACTCTGGGACTCATCGCTCTCGCAACCGTTGGAAAAATGGTCAGCTCCGCGCTGGCCGCGAGATGGTCAGGTATGACCTGGAACCAATCGTGGGCACTAGGTTCACTGATGAACACGCGCGGACTCATGGAGCTGATTGTCCTCAATATTGGTTACGATCTAGGACTTCTCACACCCAAAATCTTTGCCATGATGGTCATCATGGCGATTGTAACAACGATGATGACAGGTCCTCTCGTCAATTTGTTTCTTAGAAAGAGGACGATTCGCTATTGACCGAGAAGATCACCGAGAATGGCATCTCGGCAATTCATGGGAAGGGAGTAATGCCCTTCATTTTCAATGAGGTTGAGGCGCGCCCGAGGTAATCGCTCTTGCATGTCCTGGGCAAAGTAGTGATGCACGACATCGTCCTCACTGCCGTGCCACAAGGTCACGGGGCACTGAATTTGGCTGAGCGGAAAGCCCCAAGATTTTGAGTAAACGCGCATGTCCTGCAGGATACCGCCTGGTCCTTGCCGTAAAGCTTCGCGCATGGTTCCAAGTAAAAATGGACCCACAGAGGGATCCAACAGAACTTTACGGTCGTGTTCCGAAAACGTATCGATCTCGGTAAAGATCAATTGTTCAAAGTTATCCAGTCCTGATTTCCAAACTCGGTTCATCGCAAAGTTCAAAACAGTTCCCGGTACAAAGTTCCTCATCGCCCAGGTTTTTCTCTGCTGTTGATTCATATAACTAAAGTTTCGCAAAGTGAGAGGCGCAACGCCGGCAATCGAAGTCACCTTGCGAACGCGAGCTTGAAGCAAAAAAGCCAGCGCCATTGAATAGGGAGCGCCTCCGCTAACTGAAAGAATAGAAATTTCGTTGATGCCTTGGTCATCGAGTAAATCACGGACTTGTTCTGCAAATTTTAATGGCGTCAGGTTCTCTTGAAAATCACTCTGGCCGTAGCCAGGGCGGTCCATCGCGATCAGCCGAAAAGAGTCCCAGTGCCGACTTGAAGACATCAGCTGGCCGTGATTGGCGCAGCCCGGAAAGCCATGCACCATAAGGACAACGGGCTTATTCAGCGCTCCCCACTCCTGGATAAAGAGCCGCTGCCCCGTCTGTCCAAAAAAATAGTCGCGTTCATGTTTTTGCATCAGTCTTATCTAATTTTTTAAACCTTACTGCGCCAGCAATTGCTGGAATTCAGTATTTTTAACAAGGCCTTCGGTGATGAGGTTCATGCAAGAAGCCACGGTCTGGGCATTCGCTAATTGGGTCTTAAACAAGGGTGCAGGTGCGGTAAAACTAGAATTAAGCTTGACCTTAACACTGCGCTTTGAACCTGCGCGAGTCAGATCAACGGTGACTTCCGCTGAACAAGAAGGCGTCTGAAAGGGTCCATTTGGAACACTCTGGAGATCAAACTTTTGGATGGACAGACCCATCGCAACCTCGCCGCCAACCCTTGACTGAAAGCCCCGTCTGTTGAGTTCGGTTATGAATCGCTCGGCCAGCGTTTCCGCAACCGTTCTCTCGGTCACAACGGCCCGGCGGTTGTCGGGACTCGCTCCTGACCATCCAAGCTGGTGTGCGCCCATGTTACGTTGGTCTTCAGACGAGTGAATCTGAAAACTCAAATTGGTCCGAACGGGCGTGCGGTCTGCCGCAGCAGCAAAGGGCTCCATCTCGGCTGGCGCTAAGGCCATCTGTCCCGAAGCACACCCGACCAAGCCAAAAAGAGTCGACACCAAGAAAACAGAAGAAAGCATGTTTTTCATAACCCCACCGTAAAAGAGGTGAGGTCTGAGGGAAAGGCAAAAAACGGATGACTGCCCTGCGCCACTTAAAAAACTAAGGCAGACAGGATTACCGGCGGAGCTTCTTACGGCAATAGTCATAAACCGAAGATGCTTCATAACGTTTACCGTTCACCCGACAATCATGACGGCGGTCAAAACGATCTTGAAAGCGATCGCAAGTCTGGTCCGAAGTATTTCGGACCGCATCTGCAAAGAGGTCAACGAATTCACGT
>JBKCUU010000079.1:0-9232 GCA_046318155.1 Bdellovibrio sp.
AACAATCATGCGATTACCGAGATCTTGAAAGAGAGCTTGCAGCACGAAAAAAAACAACTCGACCACCTTCACGACCTGCTAAAGTTAGTTGAAGGTCAGTCTGTATTTTTAGAAGAATACGCGCGCGAAATGATCGTGGAAGAAGAAGCCCACATCGCCGAAGTTGAGAAAATGATCCGCAAGCCAGAGTAAGAATGGTTCACGTTTCAAATATCGCCAAACAGTTCGGTCCCAAGATCTTGTATCGTGGGGGCACGTTTCAAATTAACACCGGAGAAAAGATCGGCTTAGTCGGACCCAATGGTTCGGGCAAAACGACGATTTTTCGTCTCATCACGGGCGAAGAGAGTCCCGATGAAGGCACGATTTCAAAACCAGATAAAATCCGCGTTGGTTACTTTTCGCAAAACATCGAAGACATGCGTGGACGCTCGGCCTTAGAAGAAGTCAAAGCGGCCAATGCCAAACTCCCCGCTCTGCAAGCACGCCTGCAGGTTCTTGAGGCCCAGCTGTCTGAACCCATGAGCGATGATGAAATGACGAAGGTGCTTGAAGAGTACGGCGAAGCCCAAGCCGACTTCGAACGCTTGGGGGGTTACGACATCGAATCCCGCGCCGCCGAGATCCTGACGGGGCTTGGGATCGGACCCGAAGATTACAACCGCCCGACCGAGAGCTTCAGCGGTGGTTGGAAAATGCGAATTGCGCTGGCGAAAATCCTGCTTTTAAATCCAGACGTTTTGTTGATGGATGAGCCGACGAATCACTTGGATCTTGAGTCGATCATATGGCTTGAAGAATGGCTGCGCAACTTTAAGGGCTCTGTTTTTATGACAAGCCATGATCGCGATTTTATGAACCGTTTGGTTTCAAAAATCGTCGAGGTCAATTACCAAAAAATTACCGTCTACTCTGGCAACTACGACTACTACGACCGCGAAAAAGAAATCCGAAAAGAGCAGCTAATCGCGTCGGCCAAACGCCAAGATGACATGCTCGCTAAAGAGAAAGAGTTTATCTCAAGATTCGCAGCCCGCGCCTCACACGCGGCGCAAGTGCAATCACGAGTGAAAAAGCTTGAGAAAATCGACATCATCGAAATTCCGACCGAAGAGAAGGTCATGGGTTTTGAATGGCCATCGCCCCCTCGTGGCGGCGATGAAGTTTTGCGGGTTGAAGGCCTGACCAAAGCATATGTCACGCCTGAGGGAAAGACCAAGCTGGTGTTCCAAGGCGCCAATGCGATGATCAAGCGCATGGACCGCGTTGCCGTTGTTGGCGTCAACGGTGCAGGTAAATCAACGTTCATGAAAGTCGTCACCGGGCAAACGGATGTCACGGACGGAAAATACTTTTTGGGAGCTAGCATCGAAGTCGGTTATTTTAGCCAAAACTCTTTAGATGTCTTAGATCCCAACAGTACCATCATTGATGAGGTTCAAAGCCGCATTCCCAATGCCAGCATCGGTTATGTGCGAAGCTTGTTGGGTGCGTTTCGATTTTCGCAAGAAGACGTCGACAAAAAGATCAAAATTTTATCCGGCGGTGAAAAGTCGCGCGTTGTTTTAGCGACGATTCTGGCAAAACCCGTTAACTTTTTAGTTCTGGATGAGCCGACGAATCACTTGGACATTCAGTCCCGTGAAGTTTTACTTGAAGCCGTCAAAAACTTTCCGGGCACTGTGATGATCGTGAGCCATGATCGCCACTTCTTGCGCGAAGTGACGACCCGCGTGTTTGAACTCAGCAAGCAAGAACTGGTCGTGACCGATGGAACGTGGGATTACTACCTCGAGAAAAAAGCGCTGTTAGCCGGGCCTAGATAAGTCGGCTTTTTAGTAGCGACGAGCGCCCATCGCGATCTGCTCATTCAAAAAAACTTGAATCGAAATCCCGGCAACTTCAAGCTGCTGGGGAACAAACGAAGCCTTCGATAAACCTGGCAGCGTATTGGTTTCTAAAAACACCGGTCCGGTTTTTGTCAAAATCATATCCGATCGACTGTAACCCGAACAATTCAAGACCTGGTGAGCCTTCTGTGCCAGCTCTTGCGCGGCCTTCATCTCACTGGGTGTTATTTGTGCGGGCGTCACTTCTGTCGTGCCTCGGCCCAGATATTTACCTTGGTAATCAAAGTCAAAGCCCTCGTTGAGCACGACTTCAGATGCGGGGAGCGCCACCAAAGTTTGATCCGTGGGAGATCTTTGCAGCACGCCAACGGTGAGCTCACGGCCCTCAAGAAAAGTCTCGAGCATGTAGTCACCGTACTTCGAGCCAATCACAGCTTCGATCGCACCATTGAGGTTTTTTTGATCTTTAATAATGTGCAGACCAAAGCTTGACCCACTTGAAATTGGCTTTAAGACCAGTTTCGGACTTTTCTGTGCAAAGGCCAGGATCTGTTCTTTCCACAAGGCCTTTTCGCTCACCTTTAAAATGACTTCCTGCGCGAGCGGAAGACCGTGGGCTTTCGCAATGGCTTTGGTCTTTGCTTTATCAAAACAGTTTGCGCTTGCAGTTGAACCCGAGCCGGTGAATCCAATTTTATGATCCTCGAAAAGCTTTTGAATTTGGCCGTCTTCGCCCTCGGTCCCGTGCAGTCCCAAAAAAACGACGCGATTTTTGATTTCAGGTAGAGCAGTCTTAAGTGTGGTCGCAAAGGGCTGCCCCTGCGGAAAAAACTCAGACTCAAAAGGTTTCTCGTGGTTGGCCAGCTCTTCGCTCGTCACTCGAGTGACGGCCCCTTGAGGATGCAAATACCAATGTTCATCAAAGGCAAAGCGCTTGGCCAAGTTTTGGGCTGAGGCGACCGAGACCAAACGTTCTTCAGATTTTCCACCAAAAAGAAGAATTGCTTTCATCACCACAGACGACCTTTCTCTTGCACCTTCAAAAATGAGGACCTTGGGCCATTTGCACAGCTAAAAACGGTAAGATAACATAAAGAACCATCTCCCCCGAGACCATCCAGCGAAGACGAGAAATGACTTTTGGACGGTTGAGCGCCCAATCTTGCAATCCAAGACTGCGGTTTTGAATGAACTGAATCGTGGGGTACACCGAGAGCAAACCAATGCAGGCAAAAACGCCAATTTTGATCCAAAACAAAGTGTGCGTTCCGTAGTAGGAAGCCCCTTTACCCAGAACGAAGACGCGCATGAGACCGGTGAGAACGGACCCGACGGCCGCGACACCGTAAACCGCATCGATTCGTGAGAGCAAAAGCACGCGGGTTTTTGCAAAGTCTTGGGGGCTGCGCAAAAAAACGGATTGGACCGAAAGAGCTCCGAAGGCCAAAGCAAAACACAAATAATGAAACCCAACAAAAAGCGTCGTCATCGCTTTAATTTTTGTGTTTTTTCCTTTGAACTTCAACAAGTTCGTTCACCACTTGCCTCAGTGATAGATCGGCTCTAGATTCGGGCGCATGACATGGACCTTTCCAGTTCTTTATGAAGACTCGGACATCTTGGCTGTCCTAAAACCAGCCGGGCTCTCGACCCAAGCCAGTTACGATCCGCGAAAAGAAAACGTATATGGTCTTGTTCAAGAGCAGCGCGGCGAAAAGCTCTTTCTCCACCATCGTCTCGACAAAGAAACCTCGGGGGTTCTGCTCCTCGGTCGTCATTCCCGAGCAAATAAAGGTTTGACGGACCTCTTTCGTGACCACCAAATTCAAAAAAGTTACTGGGCTTTAGCCAAACGGGGAACTTTAGCGCCTCCGCCCAAGACATGGACCATCAAAGATCACCTGGCACCCGTGAGGGGTCAGGGCAAAAACAAAATGCGCATGGTTCGAGTGAAGTCCGGTGGCTGGGTCGCAGAAACAAAGTTTTACCTGCAAGAGTCTTTTATCGACTGCGATTTGATCGAGGCTTGGCCCCAAACGGGCCGAACGCACCAGATCCGCGTGCATTTGGCTTTTGAAAAACGCCCGATCCTTGGTGACCACCTTTACGGCGGCCTAGGGGAGGGGGGGCCAGGAGTTCCGCGGCTTTTGTTGCACGCGAAAACTTTATCGTTTGCCCACCCGGTCACGAAAGCTGAAATCAAAATCCAAGCTCCACTCCCCACCGACTTTGAATCCGTTTTGCAAAAGGCCCGGCTCGGAGAGCCCATAAGTGGGTCGTAATGTGAGGGCCATGATTTAAGAGGCGGCCACAATGGCGGCGGCGGGCGATGAGGGGATCTCAATCACGAAGCACGTATGCCCTTGGCTTGAATCTAAAGAGAACTTTCCGCCGTGATCTTCGATAATTGATCGTGAGATACTGAGCCCCAGTCCGGTCCCTTTGCCGACCTGCTTTGTTGTGAAGAAGGGTTCAAAGATCTTAGCTTGAATCGGTCCCGGAATTCCAGGACCTGAATCCGAAAACTCAATGACGATCATGGTGCCGAGGCGGCAAGCCTTGAGTGAAATCCACTTTTCAGTTTGAAGCTCAATGGCGTCGATCGAATTGTTGATGAGGTTCAGCAGAACTTGAGAAATCTGAACGGGCTGACACCAAACTTGTGCGTCCTTCTCGATGTTAATTTTGAATTCCACGCCTTTGTTCACCAGGCGTTCATTGGAGAAACTCAAGATTTCGTCGGTCAGCGTTTGAACCGAGACTGACTCAAACGGATCATCCTCACCATCACGAGCCACTTTTCGAAGACCCTTCACGATCTTGGCGATACGCTCGACGGAACGCTGAATCGACTTGCGCGCCTTTTCCACCTTTTCGGGAGTGAGCCTCGCATGGTTTTCGAGAACTTCGGTATAGGCATGAATAATGGCTAGGGGATTATTGATCTCATGGGCAATTCCTGCCGCCATAACCCCCAGAGCCGAAAACTTGGAGCTTTCGATCATATTTTTTTGGGCGGTCACCAACTGAGCTTGCATCCGGCGCAAACCTGTCAGGTCCACAACTGTGCCGACAACTCGCAAGGGCAAACCAAACTCACCGCGTTCGATCACCTTTGCCCGTCCCAAGAGCTCCACGTAACTTCCATTTTTTCGCTGAACACGATGCTCCATTTCAAATTTCAAAGTTTTTCCATCGAGGTGATCACGAAAAGAGGCCCGGAGTTGCTCGATATCCTCCGGATGAACGATCGCAAAAAATTGATCAATGGTGGGGAGCTCCTCCGCTTGATAGCCCAAGTGACTTAACCACGCCTCCGAGAAAAATATTTTCTTATCGTGCGTGTGCCAATCCCATGAGCCCTCGCCAACACTGTCCAGCGCAAGGCGAAGCGCCTTCTCTCGATTGATGTTGGCTGTCGCTGCGGACTCAAAGGTTTTTCGTTCTTTCCAATGACGAATCAGAACCGAAAGCATTGATAAAATTGGATCGAGGTCTTCTGCTAACTGGATAGGTGATTGCGAGTGCCGAGGACTTAATCCTACGCAAGCCGTCACTTTGCCCTGAAAAAAAATCGGGAGCAAGACACATCCCTTGATCACCCGAGGGGTTGGCGACGAGCGAAGGCTGGCCACTTTTTCGGCCACGTGAAGATCGTCGTGTTTGTCTTCGATCGCCCAGAGAAAAAAGGAATGACTCATGACTTGAGCGTGCTCCATCTCGGCGATAAAACCAGCTTCGCAATCGACCAACTGCAGAAGGTCGCCCAATACTTTCTGAAGAATTTGCTTGAGATCGCGGGCCTGCAAAAATTCTTCGTGGGCGCGAATGACCAGTGGCAAAATTTGAGTGGCAATAGACACATGAACCCCTAGGGAAGGTATCGTCTCTAAACTTGGACTCAGGCACCAGTCCAGACGGACTGCGCAGTCATAAAGTTGACGACTTTAAAGACCAAGGTCGAACTGAAAAAATTGCCGGGGCGTTCCATTTGGCGACGAACTCACGGGAGAACTCGAGCGAAAGCGACCTCAGAGCAAGGCCTCCCCGGTCCCAGAGCTGATCCGAGCCATAAAGAGTATCACCCAAAAACGGAGATTGATGTCGAGAGAGCTCCCAGCGCAACTGGTGTGAGCGCCCCGTTTTCGGAAAGAGCCGCCATTCATAACTCTGAGGCCCCCACTGACCCACGACTATAAAGTCGGTCACCGCAAGCTTTCCCGCGGGGCTTTCATACGCCCGTTTTTTCCCGCGTAAGATCTTGGCCTTCCAAGTCCCCGTCTGCCCCTCGTCAAAGCGGCCGCCCGTCGAAAAACCCTGATAGACTTTTTGCACAAGCCGGTTTTCAAATGCCGAGTTAGCTTCGCGGTGCGCCTCGGGCGTCAGGGCATAGAGGACAAGACCCGATACTTCGGCGTCCAAACGGTGAATGGGATAAATCGTCCTTTTTAACTGTTCTTCGAGAACTCGCCCCAAGACAGGCCGTGGATCGTTGGCATCACGAGCAGGGACCGAGAGCATTCCTGGGGCTTTGTCGACGGCGATAAAGTTGTCGTCTTGAAAGACGATGTCCAGCTTTTCCATGGTTTGGGCCTTACTTCTTTCGTAGACCAATCAGAAAGATCTCTTTGCTAATGCGCCGGGTGCTATCGGGCCGCATCGCGTGAACCTCGCCAAAATTTTTTTTGATTTGATCGCGAAGTTTTACAAAATCGTCGCTGTGAAAAAATTTGCAGACAAAGTGCCCGCCGGGTTTTAGGTACTGGCGCGAGGTTTCAAGGGCCAACTCGCAAAGCTCCATCGAGCGGGCCTGATCGGTGATTCGAATACCCGTGGTCTTTGGCGCCATATCCGAAATCACCACGTCGAAAGGAGGCGTAAAACCATGATCAGCAAAGACGGCCTCAAGATTCAGATCCCGAAGGTCCGCTTCGAGAAAAGTCGCGTTCGCTAACTTAACGGTGACCGGAGAAAGATCGACGCCTAAAACTCGTCCCGTGGGGCCTACTTTTTTACTCGCATATTGAGACCAAGATCCCGGGCTGCACCCCAGGTCAAAAACGACTTGGCCCGCCTTGATGATCTTAAACTTTTGATCGATTTCGTCGAGTTTATAAACTGATCGGGCCGCAAAGTTTTCGCTCTTGGCTTTTTTAAAATAGAAGTCTTTCGGATTGTACGCCATTGGCCTTGGGACTTAGCACGGCAGGGCTCAAAAAGACAGCTCTTCGCTCAAGTGGTTGACCCTCTATCAGCTCAAGGCTTACAAATGAGTCTATGGCATGGATCATGTGTGGTTTTTTTGTTTTTGTGACTTTTATTTTTATCGTCATCGCCGTGTTTTTTCCCGAAGTCGTTGGGATCACGGGAAAAAAAGCCCTGCAAATTCAGCGGGAGCAACAAGAAGAGTCGACGCTCCCCCCGCCGACTCCTTCTGAAGATCCCGGCACTATTGACTAACGCATAAATAAACGCGCATTGGTCTTGTCCTTGCTGGCTACAAAATGACGTACTCGAAAAAGCTCCGGAGGCGTGGCTTTAGCCACGCCTCCGGAGCTTTTTCTCTGTGCGCCATTTTTCGCTCAGCAATTCCATCTCCCACTGCGCCTTTATTTATGCGTTAGTCAATAAGAACTAGGACTGTGTGTTTGCTTGTAACGATGGCTTGAATACAAGCTGGCGCCGATGAGGGCTGCGCCCACGACGCCCGTCACGATCTCAGGGATATGAACCACCATATTCAAAAACATGATACTTGCCAGTGCCCCCACGGCCCAAAAAGCGCCGTGCTCGAGGTAGCGAAACGCATCGAGTGTTCCTTTTTCGACCATCATGATTGTCAGGCTTCGAACAAATAAAGCCCCGATTCCTAAACCCACCGCGATGATAAACAGGTTGTTCGTTATGGCAAACGCACCGATGACCCCGTCAAAGGAGAAGGAGGCATCTAAGACTTCGAGGTACAAAAACATCCCGAACGACGCTTTGTGGACGTCTTGAACGCCTTCTTTTGGCAGCTGCAAAAAAACCCCGATGCCTTCAACGGCCAAAAAGGTGAGGATCCCTGATATTCCCGAGACCATGACGGGCATCGCCTCCTCAGCCGGGACAAATTTTGAAAAGAACCAAAGACAGATCAGGCACAAGCCGACTTCGATAGCCTCGAGTTTACCCATACCGGCCAAAGGTTTTTCGATGAAGCTGATCCAATGGATGTCTTTTTCAGAATCAAAAAAGTACTTGAGCGCAACCAGCATCAAGAACGACCCGCCAAAGGCCGACACTTCATGATGAACCGACGTCATGATTTGCGCGTACTCATCTGGGCGCATCGCCGCCATGGTCAGCGCTTCGAGGGGCCCCAGATGGGCAACGACTGCGACGATCAACAACGGAAAAATCAACCGCATCCCAAAAACGGCAATCAGCATCCCCCAGGTCAAAAAGCGCTTTTGCCAGAGCGGGGTCATGTCTTTTAAGACCGTGGCATTCACCACGGCATTGTCGAACGAGATCGAAACTTCAAGCAGACTCAAGACAAACGCAATAAAGAGGGCCTCAAGACCGCCCTGAACCGTTCCCTTGTAATAATAGCCAATAAAGAATGCGACAATGAGGCCAATGAGGCTCCAGGCGAAGGACCCTATAAAATATTTCCTGAGGCTCGACATGTGACCGAGCCTCGCTGTAAAAGCGGGGGAAATCAACAAGAAGAAGCCAATCCGCTATGAAAAAACCCTTCGAAATTTTGTATCAAGACGCTGACATCGTCGTCATGGATAAGCCCTGGGGTTTTCACGTTCACAACCCCGAGAATCAATCGGTCTGGATTCCCCGCCACAAGATTTGCCTGCCTCTTTTACGGGCTCAACTGGGGCAGCATGTCTATCCCGTTCACCGCTTGGATGTGGCAACCACTGGGCTTCTGGTTTGGGCCCTCAACTCCGAAGCGGCCTCTAAGCTAGGTCAGCAGTTTCAGTCTTACTCGGTTCAGAAACGCTACGAGGCGATCGTGCGCGGCTGGACACCCGAACAATTTGCAATCGACACCCCGCTTGAAAAAGAGAACTCGGGCGAGACGATGCATGCACGGACTCGCTGTGAGCGTTTGGCGACGGTCGAATTCAATGCGGCGGTCGGCAAACGATTTAAGACGGCGAGGTACTCCTGGCTTTCGGTCACGCCCGAGACCGGACGGTTTCACCAGATCCGCCGGCACTTGAACCGCGTTTCGCATCCCATCGTGGGCGATACCGATCATGGTGACTCACATCACAATCGGTTTTTTAAAGAACGGCTCGAACAACGCGGTCTTTGTCTGCGCGCCATGGATTTGGAGTTTAAGCATCCGCGCACCGAGGAGCCCGTGAAGTTTTCGGCCA
>JBKCUU010000080.1:0-10201 GCA_046318155.1 Bdellovibrio sp.
GCCTGAGACCAACCGCATTGTTCTGAAATGGAATCCCCCAGTCGTGCAAGGCCAGGATGAGCAGATTGGCGAGCAGATTGTATTTATAGAAGGTGGCAAGAAAGGTAAGATTGAGAAGATTAGGGCCCGGGTCGAAAAAGGGCCGGATGAAAAGTGAAACTGAAAAGTGAAACTGAAAAGTGAGAGTTGAATGAGTCAGTTAGTCGTCAAAGAAATCGGCAAGTCTTATAAGAAACGCAAAGTCGTTTCGGGCGTGTCGTTTTCGATCGAGTCCGGTCAAGTCGTGGGACTTTTGGGACCCAACGGTGCTGGAAAGACGACCAGCTTTTATATGGTGGTCGGCCTTGTCCAACCTGACGAGGGCGATATTTTTCTCGATGACCACTCGATTGGCAATCAACCCATGTACAAGCGTGCAGGGGTCGGACTCAGTTACTTGCCGCAAGAGCCCAGCATCTTTCGTAAGCTCACCGTGGCCGAAAATGTGATCGTGGCACTTGAAGCTCATGGCTATTCAGACTCGGAAAAATCTGAGCGCCTCGAATCTCTTTTGAATGACTTTCGGATCACGCACATTCGCGACAGTTTTGGTTATGCACTTTCGGGCGGTGAAAGGCGGCGTGTCGAAATCGCTCGCTCGCTGGCGGGATCCCCTAAATTTTTGCTTTTAGATGAGCCCTTCGCTGGGATTGACCCGATCGCGGTCGGGGATATTCAAGACATTATCTGTTTGCTCAAGTCCAAGGGTATGGGCGTGCTGATCACGGATCATAATGTGCGTGAAACGTTGGGAATTTGCGATTTCGCCTACATTTTGAAAGAAGGCCAGATTCAAGTCCAGGGGACGGCCCATGAAATTGCAAATAACGAGCTAGCTAAAAAATTCTATTTAGGCGAAAATTTTAAACTGTAAGGGCGCGAAGCGCCCACTGTTCGATGCGCCCCTTTGGGGCGGCTGTTTAAGGCTGAAGTTTGTAGCTAGTAGGCAGCGAAGTATTTACGCCCCATAGAGGCAACAGTTTTAGACCGAGGATGTTTAGGCTGAAGAGTTTTAGTTTACGAAGGGTTTGAGTTGAATGGCTAAAATGAGTCAACAGATGAGAATGTCTCAGACGTTGCGGATGACTCAGCAACTTCAGCAGGCCATAAAACTGTTGCAATTGTCCCGTCTCGAACTTGAAACCGCTGTTCGCGCCGAGTTGGATGAAAACCCCATTCTTGAAGAGACCGTGGATCTTAAAGAAGAGGATTTCGAGCGCGTCAAGGAAGTCGAGGCCGAGGTCGCTCCTCAAGAGGCGGCTTCCGAGCAACAGGGGGCTCAAGATCCCCAGAAGCAAGACGAGTTCGAGTGGGAGTCCTACCTCGACAATCAGTACAAACCACCGAATCAAAATCTCGGCGGTAACGAAGAGATTATGAACTATGAGAACACGATTTCGACGCAGCAAAATCTGCACGATTACCTGTTCTGGCAAGCCAAGATGTTCGGTTTCAACGAAGAAGAACTCGCGATCGCGGAGCTCTTGATCAATTACATCGACGACGACGGTTATTTGCTGACTCCGCTTGAAGAAATCGGTGCGTCTGAAGGCGTGACCGCCGATGAACTCGAAGAGGTCCTCAAATTCGTTCACGAATTTGACCCCCCTGGCGTAGGCGCACGAAATTTGAAAGAGTGCCTCTTGATTCAAGCCAAGGTGCTTGAAGAAGACACGCATGACCTCGTCAATATCTTAAATAATCACCTGAAAGATCTCGAAAAGAAGAACTTCGAAGGCATCGCCAAAGCCATGGGCCGCGAAGCCAGAGAGATCTACGAGATTTGCCAAATCGTTTACGCCATGGATCCCAAGCCGGGCCGCGCGTACGCAACGCCGGACACCCAATATGTGACACCGGATGTGTACGTGTACAAAGTGGGCGATGATTTTATGGTTTCGCTCAACGAAGACGGTTTGCCGCGCCTTAAAATCTCGAACTTCTATCGTAATATGCTGAAGTCGGGCGATAGCAAGGCGACGCAAGAGTACATCCAAGAAAAATTGAAGTCTGCTGTGTGGTTGATCAAGTCGATCCACCAACGTCAGCGCACAATCTACAAAGTGACCGACAGTATCGTGAAACATCAAAGAGAGTTTCTTGATAAGGGAGCTGGCTTTTTGAAACCGATGGTCTTGCGCGATATCGCCAACGACATCGGCATGCACGAATCAACCGTCAGTCGTGTGACAACCAACAAATATGTCCATACGCCCCAGGGGATCTTTGAACTGAAGTACTTCTTCAATTCAGGAATTAGCACGACCGATGGGGACTCGATGGCCTCCGAGAGCGTGAAACTCAAGATCAAAGAACTCATTGCGAAGGAAGATGGCAAAGATCCGCACTCGGATCAGAAGCTGGTTGAAATGCTCAAGGACGATGGGATTCAGATTGCTCGCCGGACGGTGGCCAAGTACCGCGATATGCTCAAGATTTTACCCTCTTCTCGGCGTAAGAAGATCATGTAGCAGGGGCCTTGGCCCCGCTTTTCCAGATTTCCAAATCTACTTTCCCCGTAATTAAGGACTCGGCATCCATGCCTCGCCGCCCCTTCTTACCGCATCCTGCGGGGGCGGAGGTCCTTAATTACGGGGAAAGTAGATTTGGAAATCTGGAAAAGCGAACATGATCCCTGCTCCGGTTGTTTTCGGACCGGGAATAGGGCTCGCTTGGGACGGCCAAATCCCGCGGGGATTTGAGCTCCTCGATTTTTTTTTGGGCTAGTAGGATTTTATTTCGGTCCAGGCTTCGTCGTATTGGCGGGTGGTTTCGCCTAGGTCTTTGAGGCGTTCTAGTTTTGTCAGGGCTGCTTTTGTTGGGAACAGGGTTTGGTTTTCTTGGAGGTCCTTGGGGAGCAGGGATTTTGTTTTTGTGAGGACGGGGCCGGCGAACATGTTTTTGACGAAGGTGGCATTGGTTTCTGGCGTCAAGAAGAAGTTGATGAGTTCGTGGGCTTCTTTGAGGTGTTTTGCGCCTTTTAAGATCACCAAGTTGTCGATGGCCATGGTGCTGCCCTCTGAAGGGATGATGAAGTCGACTTTGCCGTTGGTTTTTTTGCGGGCTTGGAAAGCGTCGATGGAGTAGGCGTGGGCGGCGGCCACCTCTTTGTTTGCTAAGGCTTCGACCAAATCTGAGCGGAACATTTTGATGTTTTTGCGGATGGCGAGCAGGTCTTTTTTGGCTTTTTCGATTTGAACTGTGTCCGTGGTGTTGTAGCTATGGCCTTCTTTTTTGAGGGCTGCGCCCAAGGTTTCTCGGGCGTCGTCTAAGAACGAAATTTTGCCGGCCAGGTCTTTGTTGGTGAACAAATCTTTCCAACCTTTGATATCGCCCTTAAACAAATCTCGCTGAACTGCGATGCCGGTCGATGTCCACGAATAGGGGACCGAGAACTTGTTTGCTGGGTCATAGGATTGCGCTAAAAAATCAGGATTGAGTTCGTCAAAGTTTGTGAGGGCAATGCGGTCAAGAGGCTCGAGCATCTCCATTTTGACCATGATTTCAACCATGTAGTCTGAAGGGACCGCGAGGTCGTAGCCGCTGGCACCAGCTTGGATTTTGGCCAAGAGCTCCTCGTTAGACGAGTAGTTGCTCATTCGAATTTCGATGCCGGTTTTTTTAAAAAACGCTTCGCTTTGTTCGGGGCTCAGGTAATTGCCCCAGATCGCAAGGTTCACCACGCGCTTATCGATTCCGGCGGCAGCTTTGGGAGCTGATTCTGTCGTCGATTTTTTTGTGCAACCACCAGCGCAGAGGGTGGACAGCAAAAGTACCAGGAGCTTTTTCATTTGGATCTCACCTTGGGGAACTGCTAGCATTCTTTCATGCTGGAAATTGCGAAGATTTGCAAAAAATTTCTGGGGACCTCCGAGCTTGTTTTGAGGGGCGTGAGCTTTAAGCTGTCAAAAGGGGAGGCCCTTTCGCTTTTAGGACCCAGTGGCTGCGGTAAAACGACATTGCTTAGAATTATAGCAGGCCTCGAGAATGCGGATTCGGGCCAAATTTTGTTGGGGGGCCAGGATCTAGCTGCTGTTCCCACTCAAAAGCGCCCCTTCCACTTGGTTTTTCAAAAGCATGCGCTCTTTCCGCACTTGAGTGTCTTTGAAAATATCGCGTTTGGCCTTCGGCTCAAAAATGTTCCCGATTCTGATCTTCGCGACCGGGTTCAAGAAGTACTTGAAATGGTTCGCCTCCCAGACTTCGCGGGACGTGCGCCCAGCACGCTGTCGGGAGGACAGGCCCAACGGGTGGCGCTGGCCCGAGCTTTGGTCAATCGGCCAGATGTTCTGTTGCTCGACGAGCCCTTTTCGGCTCTTGACCTTAAACTACGCCGCGAATTGCAGGCTGAACTGCGGTTGTTGCAGAAAAAACTGCAACTGAGTTTGATTTTTGTGACGCATGATCAAGAAGAGGCCTTTGTCCTGTCGGACCGCGTGATCTTGATGAATCAAGGCTTGATCGAGCAAGAAAGTTCGCCCCGCGAAATTTACCAAGCGCCTCAAACCGCTTTTACAGCGGAATTTGTCGGTTCGGTCAGCCGGCTCAACGTCGACCGCATTCACTCCGTTCAAAATGGTCGTCTTGATTTTGAAAGCGCCGGGTTCAAATTGAAAGGCAAAAGTTTTTCGGCGGACGTTCTTGGCCAAGCCGCTCAAGCCTATATCCGCCCCGAGGCATTTCATTTGAAAAAGAATGAGAAAGAACTGATCACGGACAATACGATTGAAGTCACCATCATGGATTGGTTTTTTCGAGGCTCTGAAGTTTTACTCGAAACTCAATTGGGAACTCGCGATTTGGTTTGGGTTGCCGTTCAGCCGCATGAGTGGAGCGAAGAGACCTACAAGCGCGGAGCCAAAGTTCAGTTGCACTTTCGATCAAGCGAGACGTGGATTTACCCGACTCAACTCGAGTCTCAGCCTGGCGAGCCGGGTGGCGGCGAGGCTTTGCGGTGAGAGCAGCTGGCAAAAGAGGCTTGGACCTCTTTGGACTTCCGGCGCTGCTCTGGTTTTGCTTTTTTTTGCTGGGTCCCTTGCTTCAAGTTTTTTGGCTGACCTTTCAGCGCCGAGGACTTTATGGCGGTGTTGAGTTTTCGATCAGTCTGCAGAATTACGTTCGCAGTTTAAACCCCATTTATTTCGAAATTTTGCTAAAGAGTTTAGTGCTTGCCTCACTGACCTCGGTGATCTGCTTGGGCTTGGCGCTTCCTTTGGCGTGGGGCTTAACAAGTTTTTCGATGCGAAAAAAAAAACTGCTACTCATTTTTTTGGCTGTTCCGTTCTTTATGAACATGATCGCACGGATTTATTCATTGAAAACGCTTTTGCACGTCGATGGACCCATCGCTCGAGTTTTGGCTCTCTTGGGCATTGAAGGCGAGCTGCTCAATTTGTCGCAGAATTTTCCGCTCGTCATGTACGGTCTGGTCACGTCTTACTTGCCTTACATGCTTCTGCCGATCTGGATTCAGCTCGAAAAAACGGATCCTGCTCTGATTGAATCGGCGATGGATTTAGGCAGGAGTCCTCCCAAGATGTCTTTTCAGAAAAAGTGCTTTGCGAGGAAGGGGGATCTGTCGTGTCGGTTAAGCTGCGTCGATTCTCCGTCAGTTTCGCAATTCGTTTTCAAAAGCAATTTGTTTCGAGGTGAGGAAATTTTTCCTTCCGCCACGAAGCGAGCTTGAGAATAGAACCGAAGCTGTTTGGTTCCGCGTTTTTTGAGACAAAGATGACGAGCCCAGCCGCCCGCAAAGGCACTGCGGGGTCCTTTATCGATCAGTCTCAGTAGGGCCCGCTGGATGCGCCGGTTGTGTGGGTGAAAGCTCTCTGTATGTCTTTCTCCGTCTGAATTGGTGATATCAATCCAAAAGGGACCATTTGTCGAAGAGCCGACATATCGAAAGTGCTGAAATGAAAATCGCAAATATTTCGAGATTTCCTGGTTTGTTTTTTTAAGAAAAGGCGGCGCACTTTTTCCAAGAAAAACACCAAAGAGCAAAAAAATCGTAGCACCAAGGAGACCTCCCGCTAAAGTCAACCGCGCCCTCCTCGGCCAGGTGTGGTTTTGTTGAGAAGGCGTGAAGCTCGAGTCATCGAATCTAAGGAAGACAAGGCACAGGCAGGAGCAAAACAGGGGAAGTCTGCCAAGCTCTAGAATCGCCCCCGTGCTGAGATGAAATCCGATCAAAAAAAAGAGGCTCGTATTTCTCCATTCTCGGGTCTTGCTTGCAAACAACATAAGCAAGGGGATGACTTGCTCCGTCCAGACAAACAAATGCGTCGCGGCCTGGAGCTGCGTCAGTCCCTCGACCGGCCAATCTGAAATGCGAGACATGAGCGGATCTTTGACGAGCCTCAGAAGGGCGTCTCCTGTTGCCCAAAGTCCCTCTCGTTTTGAGAACCCCGCGATCGCATAGGTGAGGATGAGTTGAAAAAAAAGAAGATCACGTCCTCTTTCTGAGATCGGGGGCGCGAGTTGGCCAGGTGGCCAGCTCGTCAGACGCGGAATCGGTGGAAGTGCCAAGATCCACAAGAGAATCATCATCACATAGCCATCGGTTCCCGTCAAAAGCTCCGGGATTTGGGAAAACAAATACGAAGATGTTAACAAGTGTAAAAACGTGGCTCTTCGAGTGAAAACTCCAAAAAAGATAAATCCAGAAGCGAGTAGCTGAATCAGCAAGACAGCCGCCACAAGCCCTGAGCTGCGTTCGGGGAAGCCGCCGACTCCCGTCCCAAGAATTCCCTGTGGTCCAAACAAAAAGTCAAAGTTGTAACCAAATTCGATTGTTTCTAATGCCAAGAGGAGCCCGGTCAAAGTTCGAAAGAAAAGGAGTGAGCGCGGGTCAGTCATGATGCGTTAACTCTAGACACCCTGGCCGGGGTCTCCCACCATTATATCCATGAGACAATTAATTTTCGTCTTTGGTCTGGTTTTCGTTTCTCAGAGTCTATTCGCGGGCGATTTAGAAGCTGTGATTGCATCCGTGGAGTGCCGTCAATCGGGTTCAGCGGCTCCCGTTGATATTCTTGAAAACATTCGAAAACAAGCGCCTTCAATCGCGCTCTTGGTTT
Organism: Bdellovibrio sp.; assembly: GCA_046318155.1. Taxonomy (GTDB): domain Bacteria; phylum Bdellovibrionota; class Bdellovibrionia; order Bdellovibrionales; family Bdellovibrionaceae; genus JAHBUS01. The sequence goes on from JBKCUU010000080.1 coordinate 7,116, forward strand.
TCACTGCGCCTTGGTGCGCCGCTTGCCGCAAGCTCGAGAATAAACTTTCGAATCAAGGGGGCCTCATCGGTTCAGATGTTCGACTTTTTTTTCTTTCGCTTGAGCAGAGACCGGGTCAACAGGTTGACAAAAAGAAGCCAAAGCAAGCTCGATTCCCGTCTGAGAGTCGCCTTAAGAGGTTTCCCACCGGCACCTTCTTTTCGTGCACCCCTGTCGGATCAGCGTCAAAAAGTCTCAGTCTGAGGATTCCGGTCTATTTCTTGATGAACGCGGGTCGTCTCGATACGCAATTTAAAGGATTTTCTGGAGCCAATGTCGGCCTGCTCGCGCGGCGACTGAGTTGGCTCCGAGGCAATGAGGCGGCTTCGTTGGATCCCGCTTTTGAGGACAGTATCGATGATGAAGAATAAGCGATTTTTCAAGGTACGCGAGGCCGGCTTTTCGTTGGTCGAAGTTCTGGTTGCAGTCATGCTTCTGGGCGGCGTGACGGTGATTGTTGGTGGCGGGGTCACAGATTTCTTCAATCGAAAGACACGTCTTGATGTGAATCAGAATTTAACAAAAGCTCTTCAGGAGATATCGGCGCAATTGCGTCAGCCCGGCGCATTTGAGCGGATCAAAGCCGCAAATTCAAGTGCCTTCGATTGCCTCAAGACGGTCCCAGAAAACTGCTACGGCGTGTCCGACCGGCTTCTTGAAGTGGTGGACTCTTCAAACAAGGCAATGGCCTTAACGAACACGTCTCCTCTGCGCGGGTTAACCCCCGCGGCACAGCCTTGCGATGACTTCGACGCGAATTCAGAGTCAAAGGCTTGCCCGTTTAAGTTTCGAGTGACTTGGTCCGCTGTTTGTTTGGCAAACCCCTGTCCCAATCCGACGGTGGTCGTCAAAGTTGGGTTGGTGCGAAACAAGTCAAGTTCGGCGGGTGAATTGAACGAGTCCCGCTTTCAAGTCACGGAATCATATCGCCAGCTTTCAACAAGGCCGGAATTGATTTGCCAAGGCCAGGGTGCGGTCTATGACGTGTTGACAAAAAAATGCCTGACACCGTCCACCTTTAACTCGGGCTGCCCGTCGGGCCAGTACATGAAGGGTTTTGCAACGACCGGGTCAGCCAGGTGCGTCTCGTTTCCGTCCCAACCGAAGTGCCCCGTTGGCCAAGTTTTGCGAAGAATCAACGCGGATGGGACGATCGTCTGCGCGGATGGGTGCGTGAGCCAAGTCCTGGGGTCAAAAATGCGTTGTCTACCCCCTTCAACATCACCTGATCCAATCGGCCCTCAGGTCTGGAGTCTGTTTAATCGCGGCCTTGTAACAAAACAGCAGGTGGCGAGCGGAAAGACGGGAAAGTGCACATGTCAAGCAACCGCAACTTGTTTTTAAACCAAAAAGTGCACTCGAAGGAACGGGGCGCAGCTTTGGTCTACGTCTTGGTTTTGGCTGGGATCTTCGTCGGGGTCGGCGTGACTCTGGCCTATGGATTTGTCACGAACGCCCGGAACCAAAAAATGTCGCGTCTTCGTACAGTCTCGTCCCAGATTGTCGGGAATATCGAGGCGGCGCTTCTTAATGATGCTTCGCTCAAGGCGACCATTGACGGAAACGCGAGTCTTTCTTGTCTGAGAGCGACGGGTGGAGATTGTTCCTCGGCAACAAAAGGCGAAATTGCTGTTCTTTTGGCCGATGCTTCCGTCTTATCGAGTCTCTCGCCGTCATTTGGATATAATTTGTTGGGGCAGCCGTGCAATGCTTATTCAGAGTCGAGTCCCGATGCGAGCTGTGTATTTAGGACGACGGTTTCTTGGGACTGCGATGGCGTCTGCGAGCTCACAAATATTCCCTCTGCGGGTGGTCCTTTAGCGAAACCAACGAAACCAGCGCTTAAGTTTCGCATTCAAATCCGACAAAGCTCGAAGCCTTCTTTGATGATGCCCTTTTTGAACACGGACAAGCTTGCAGTTGATTTTTTACGACGAGATGCTCTCGATTCGCTTGAATCTGGTTGCTTCAAAATGGGCGGACATCTCAATGCGGAAGGTCGTTGTAGTCTTTCGCAATCGATTGCTCGGTGCGGACGTTGGGAGTTTTTGTCGAGGTATGATGAGAACGGTGAAATTGAATGCCAGGCGATGCCAGCTTGGAACACGCGCTGCCCCCCGGGGAATGCCGCTGTCGGTATCAACACGCGAGGGGAGTTTGAATGCTTTATGTATTGAACGACAGGCGCGGGTTCTCATTGGTAGAAATTTTGGTCTCTCTTGGCCTGCTCGGGATCCTGATCACCGGCGGGGCGACCGTCCTTGTCACTGGGCAAAAAATGGCGGGGGCTGTGCAAGCTTCGACGGTTGTCGAACAGTATCAAAGTCGCATAAGTGCGGCGCTCAAAAGCAACGGGGCGCTTGAATTGATGGCCACCGCGAACAGTTGGGCTTGTCTCAAAACACGCAATGGAAGCGATTGTCCCTCTCTGGCTCCGAATACCGAACAACCCCTGACCATCGTCGAGGGGAACGGGACAGTTCTCGCCAAAGCCGATGGATCGGTGGGCTTTACCGTGGGTGGTGTCGCGTGCTCACCTTTTGGTGGGGACAGCTGCCCCTACCGGTACCAGGTTTTTTTGACAAAAATCTGTCACTCCGCCTCTTGTTCTTCCGCCCAGTTTTTGGTGCGAGGCTTGCTCACCGATTTTTATGGTGCGGCATTTTCAACGTCGTGGGCGCCCGACAGTGGTTTTCGTCTGATTCTAGGGCCTGTTGTTTTGACGTCCGAATCTCTCTGTCTCGCCATGAACGGGATCGTGGATCCCGTGACGGGAAATTGCACTCTTGCCTTGGGGGCAGATTGTCCGGATGGACAAAAAATTGTCGGGATTAGTGCATCGACGAATACGATTGAGTGCTCCCCGCTCTACGAGGGTGGACCCTATGAATGCCTCGACGACGAAAAACTTTCGATCGATGAGAACGGGAACGTGCGTTGTTCGCCGCTCAACTGCTCGATATCTTATGTGCCCCCTTGCTATATTGATCCTTCGATGTGCGCCACGGTCAATCCGATTTGCGTGAACCCTCCATGCGGGGATACCC
>JBKCUU010000081.1:0-25087 GCA_046318155.1 Bdellovibrio sp.
TGAGTTTTTGCAGACCGGCTTCTGAGCCCGCTCGAAGGAGAGGATCAAGCTCGGCGTAATCCATTTTGGTATCGGCCTGAATCACGACTTGAATGTTTTCGTTGCCAGAAGCTTTTTTAGCTTCAATCAATCGCTGACCGAGCTGATTCATCGCGACGGGCTTGTCATTGATAAAGTAAAGACCCTTTTCGATGCGAACATTGAGCGACTCACCTTCAATTGTCTGCCCCGCTTCAGCCATGGGGAGTTTCAGATGATTGGGAACTGTCGTTTCGAGAGCGCCCGACTGCGTTCCGATCAAAAGATAAATGACGATGATCGAAAAAGCATCGATCAGCGAAGTCAGCGGCAATGCGAGGGCGAGATCGTGACGACCCAGTTTGGAGGATTTCGCTCCGGGCTTCAAGAATTGAGCTTGAGCCAAGGGCGAGGTTCGAGTTGTTTTGTCCATCACGGCCATTTTCATAAGACCTACCTACTTTTAGCGCTTTTGAGCGCTGGGTTCCTTTAAACGCTGAGATCAACCCAATGGTGACAAACCGATGTCTGTCATTTGGTTTTGCTTGAGTTGGTCCATGAGTTTGATCACGTCACCGTAGTTGGCTTTCGCTTCGGGACGGATCACCACCGTTTTCAGATCTGGCAACTGAGTTTTTAAAGACTGAATTTTTTGATTCAAAGTCTCCCAGTTGATGCCCGATTTCGAGGACGCAATCACCGCTTCGAGCTGCATTTTTGTTCCGACGTCGCGGAGTGAGAACTTCACCGTTCCATTGGGAGCGACACCAATCCATAGCGAGGGTGGATTTTTCGCGCTGCTCGTGCTGTTGTCGCCAATTGCTTGCTTCGTATCGATCGAGCCGATTTGAACCCACACGGCCGTCAGTAGCAAAAAGCAAATCAACACCGACAAGATGTCGAGAATCGGAAGAATGTTAATTTCGAAGTTCAAATCTTTTCGCATTTTGCAACTCCTTCGGAGCTAGGCGCGGGTGGTTTTCTTTTTTGCTGGAACGGATTCATAGTTGTAGCTGAGTTGGATGAACAGGTTGAGGGCGGCTTTGTTCAGGTCATCTGTCAGACGTGAAGCACGATTTTGTAAGACCGCGTACATGATCAAAGCTGGAACCGCAACGATCAGACCATAAGCGGTGGTGTTCATCGCCAGAGCGATACCATTTGAAAGGATCGTCGCTTTCTCGGCAGGGTTCGCATTTGCGATACCGGCGAAAGAATGGATTAACCCCGTGATAGTACCCAAAAGTCCAAGCAAAGTCGCAACGTTGGCAAACATCGCCAAGAAGCCAATGCGTTTTTCAACACGCGTGTTCTCTTCAAGAAGAACCTCGTCCATTTTAAGTTGGATCTCTTCTTTACCGCCCATATCAATAGCGGCTTGCAAGCCAGCGGCGGCAACAACTCCCAAAGGCTCTGACTTCCCTAGGGCTTCCGAGCGTCTAAGCGCTTTTTCGAGATTGCCTGAACGAATGTCTTCGCCCAAAAGTTTCGCCAAACTTTTTTGATTTGTTTTGCGATTCAGATAAAGAGCGATTGATCTTTCGATCGTGATCGCAATCGAAACGATCTGAGCGGCTAAAATAGTCCACATCCAAATAGCGTCTGAAGAGACAAAGCCGCGGCCCAGTGATGAAAAGAATTCCATAAACTTCCTCCGTAAACGTCCAAAAACGTACAATTAATGACTCCGGTCTCCCCAGAGCAAGCTTCGGACCAGGCAAAAAGCCAGCGTTTGCGCGCGTGAGTCGTTCTGAGACACTTTTCCTTTCGACGCGGAGACAATTCACGTCAAGCCGGCCAAAAGTTGTTCAGGACATCGGCTGGGGAGGGGGCAGGAGGGGGGATCGCGAGTCACGGACCGACGTCGGGGAGTGGTTCACGACTCCCGAGATCTTCGCAGCGGTGCTGGGTCCCGGCCGTTGGTCCATTTTGAGTCAAAATTACCAGTTGCTAGAAAAAAATCATAAAGATTTGGTTTGGATAGCCGATTGGTTTGGAAGAAATAGGGGTTCACAATGAACGCGAAGTTTAAAAATCAGCATCATGGACCGAGCACTTTCAAATTTGCACTCGGGCAGGCGATCGTACTTTCGATCTTGTTGTCGCCAGCGCCTTCATTTGGACAACGGCTCGAGTGGAAAGAAGGCGACGACGCACCTTCTCCCGCTTCAAGCGCTGACTCCTCTAGAGGTCTCTACCAAAAAACCGGAGAGGCCTGGGCTTCGCCGCCGAGCTACCCCGAGGATGCTCTTCGCCACGCTTTCGAACAAGAAAAGCTTGAACGCAAAAAAATCGAAAAAGCGCGAGAAGATCTTTTGGCCGTGAAAGAAGCTTACGAACAAAAAAAGGTGGATGCCGAGCGTGAGATCTTGGCTAAGCGCTTTGCCATTGAAAACGCGCGGCAAGAAGCCGAGCGCGCCCACAATGAAACAGCGACCCTCAGAACAGAAATTGTCGGTCTCGACGGCCAGATGGCCGACGTCAACAACCAGCTGAACTTGGTAAAATCCCAAACCGAAGAGCACGTCAAGGCCCACAAGCAAGTGACCGCCGAACTGCAGGCAAGTCAAAAAAGTCTTGAACTGGCACTTGCAAGTTTAAAGAAAACTCGCGAAGAATCTTTTCGCAAAATCAACGATTACCAAGTAGCTATTCAAAGGTCCAAGGCTCAAATTTTTGAGGAGCAAGCGCAGATTGCAAAAATCGACAATGACAAGGCGAGAGCCGAGGCTGAAGAGTTGGTCGTTCGCTCAAGGCTGAACGACTTGCAGAGCCAGCTCAACGAAGTCAAGGGTTACCGTCAGCGTTTGCAAAGCGAACTTGGCGATTTGCGCAGGCGGCTTGATCTCGCAAAAGGAGATCTCGGGGACGCCAAAAACGAATACCTCGCCGCCGAAAAGAATAAAAATCAATTAGAGTCGATGGTCAAGGCCACTCGACAAAGCAACGCTCAAGAAATGCGCCGACTCGAAAACGAGATCGCTGCCTTACGTAACAAAAAGAACGAAGCCGAAGCTGAATCGGTTCGCTACCAAGCTGAAGCCGACAAGCTCAATCAAAATCTGGCGATGGTGAAAGTTCGTAATGCCGAGGCTCAAGCCTCAGCCGAAGAAGCTCAAGGGTTTGCCATGGAGTCTCGCCTCAAATTCGAAACAGCGCAAACCGAGTTGAAGCGCGAGCTCTCAGGTGCCCAGGCTGGCAAAATGAAGCGTGACACCATGGCTGTGAAGCTTCGAGGTCTGGCCAACATGGAGACCGGATCAGGCTTTACAAGTTCTGGCAAAGTCTGGACGGTGACGCAAGACTGCGATATTCGGCAGACATCAGTCGGTAGTGGTCCGAAGGTAGGATCAGTCAAGTCCGGCGAGAGGGTCATTGCATCTGAAGAGCCCGGCGGTGTTGTGAAACTTTTGAACAAATCAGGAACGGTGGCTTACGTGCCTGCAAGGTGCGGTCAGTTTAAAGATTAATTTAAAAGGCACCAATCGGTGCCTTTTTTGTTTAAGTGCTGCTGTTCGGGGTCATGTTTTTAACAAACAGCTGATCTAGAACTGATATCGGTATCCGAGCTTGAGGCCGACGACGCTGGCCTTTGTTTTCCAATTATCGGTAATGGAACCGACTTTGCCTTCGACTTCGGCATCTCGCAGAGAGTAATCAAAACCAAACTCGATGGCGCTGTTTTCCTGCCACTGGCGTTCAGCCATGATCTTCAGTTGATACCGGCTGTTTTGTTTGACAGTCAGCGTGCTGCTTTGTCCTGTCTTTAATCCCATCGCATAAACAAGTTGGCCGCTTAAAGTCCAAAACGGGGTCATTGGATACTGGGCCATAAACCCCGCTCCCAAAATTGTATCACGCACGTTGGTTAAACTTAAAGTCGTTCCGCTAGTGCCGAATTCCAAGCTTGAATACGAATCATAGCCAAGTAAAATCGAGGGACAGAGCCGGGCCGCAAAATGATCACCGATTTGGCAATAGGCGGCCTCAAGGCTAAGAGCATCGTTTGTCGCTGTTGATTCGAGAATGGTGTATGGCGAGGCCGTCTGGGCAGGGGCTTTAACTTGGTAGGTGCTGTACTCGGCCGAAAGACTCCACGACGGCGTGAGTGCCAATCGGTAGTCCAGCGCCCAGGCCTGCAGGGTGCTGGCCGAAAAATTAAAGTCAGGCCCATTTCCGTACTTTTGATTGAAACCCACCGAGCGCGGCGTCAGTGACACGCCCATGCTGTGCTTGGGATACCCCGGATAGGTCTGAAAAGGCAGGTCATTTTGGTAATTCTCGATGGGATTGGCCGACACATCGGTGGGTGATGCCGCGGCTGAGGGATCAGCGACTTTAAACTGAAACGCGGGTCGCTTGTCTTTGTCGGTATTAGCTGAGGTCCCTAAAGTGTTAAATTGGTAAGATCTCCCAGAATCGGCAGGTGCATTGAGGGTGGGTTGCACGCTGCCCTCGGTCGATTTTACTTTTTTGCTCGGCAGGGCCTTGGGTGCCTGAGCGTGAGCCATATCCAGGCAAAAAAAGAGTGCGCAAAGTAAAGTTGCGGGAAACATAAGCAAAGATGTGAGCATGTCTTTTTCTTTCCATTTTGAGTTTTTAGATTCATCAATGAACAACTTCTTGCTCTAAAGGTTGGCATGCGAGCGCGGTGAAAACAAGAAATTCAGGGTTTTGCTCAAAGTCCCATGAGAGCCTAGACTTAAGGCTTAAGGTTTTCAATTGCCTTGCCACAGCCAGCAAATGTGCAAAAACTAGGTTTACACAAACTAAAGATTTGCATCTCGCTTTGAAGGAGAAACTCATGTCAGCAGGCATTTCATCATTGGTCGCAGTTGCCATCTTGGCTTCCACTCAATTTTCTTGGGCTCAAGTCGAACCAGCCGAAATCGCGTGCACGATTCGCGAAACAGGTAGCAGTCTGAACTGCCAGTGGATCTCAAAAGGCGAGCGGAAGTCGATGACCTCAGAAGACATTTCGACCTTCATCGACCAGTCCAGCGTCATGGCGTACATGACGGTCAAAAGCCGCCGCGGTTTGGAACGCACCTTTATGGTGGACGGCAATGCACCGCAATTTAGAAAGTTAGCTGAAATGAAAAAAACAGCCTCAATCTCTGAGGTGAGCCGGACCAAGAACGACCTTTTCTCGGAGATGGAAAAACGCGCCATTAAAGTGTCTGATGACCTGGATGCTGCGGCCGTCGGCGCCGAGCTCGTGAAATTTGACCCTTCGATCTCGACCGACAAGTTTCGCCGCGAAACTCGCAATATGGTGACCGAGCTTGAAGGCTTTAAGAAAAACCGCGACAAGGTCTGCACGGCGACCCCGGCGTTTGAGCAAATGTCCAAGGCGAATGCGGGCCTTCAGCAATCGCTCTCAAACATCTTGTTTGCGTTTCAAACACCGGATTCTTGTATGTCAGGTTTCAAGGTCTTTAAAGATAAAGACGGCAGCGTCGATCTTCGCCAGCTTGATGGCGTCGCCGACCAATTCAAGGCTAATTGCAAGAAGCGCTAGAAGCCCTGTTTGAAAAAACAAAAACCCCGCCGAAGTGATTCGCGGGGTTTTTTGTTTTTTTCACTGACAGTTGGAAAGTTAAGGAACAAAAAACACACAATTGTAAGCGACCGAAGTCCCTGCGGCAGCAGAATGTAGAGCAATCTGATTGAGAGTACCGGTCGCGCGAGCGGTCACACCCGTGTTAACTGCAGCGGTTGGTGAACAACTAACGGTAACAGCTGTGCTGGCCGGAACTCCTGTACAGGTGGCCGTGGCTCCGGCCGCAGATGACGCCGTCGCAGCAATTGTACATCGGCCGATGCGAGTAAACGCGGTCCCAGAATCGCCGATCGTGACTTTGCCGCCTGAACCAGAAGTAATGACCGTCGAATTAGCGGGGTTTGCGTTGCTTCCGATCGTGGTGACTCCGTTTGAGGCTCGGAATGAAGCGGCGCCAGTGGTCGAAGACACTGTCAGCGCAGCGGTATTAGCGGTAATGTTGAGAACCCCACCAGTCCCAGCAGTGACATTCAAGGCGCCCGTGCCGCCTGCTTGGACCGTGGTTGGGGAGTTTCCAGTAATGTTGCCCAGTGTACTCGTAAAACCAGACGCTCCCTGAAAAGTCGCGTCCGCGGATGCCGGCGCTAGTCCGCCGGCCAGCGAGGCGTAGGTCGCCATTGGAGCTGCCGCGAGAGAGACCGACACAACGTCGGGAGAGCCGCCGATCGTAAAAAGAATTTTTGCATTCATGGCGTCAGCGCTGTTGTACGCAGCGATTTGCGCCGGAGTCAGTCCTGTCACCGTGAAACCAAAGGCCCCGTTCGAAATCGAAACGGTGCCCACCGAGATTGCAGAACCACCCACGCAAGTTGCACCCGTGAAGGTCATTCCCACAACGGTGCCCGGGTGGGTCCCGTCGGTAAAGCACACGTCGGTGGCTGTCGAGGTGGCATTCACCGGACTGCCCGATCTTTTAAGATAGCCTTGCACCGCAATCGAATTCATGTTGCTAGGTGCAGCAAAAGCCGAAGCGGCCAGGAGGAACAGGGCCAAAGGGCTTCGCTTCATCAAGGTCATGGTTGTTGTTTTCAGTTGTTTCATCGAAACCTCGCTTATGGGCTTTCAGAGCTCATGGTCGAAACGTTAAACAAATTTTTGGTTGAAGCTGAAGTGTAGTCTGTCGTGGCCATGGTGTTGAACGAGACCACGGAAAGGCTGGCCGGGGCCACGCAGTTTAGTCCGGAGCAGACGGGCGCGGCGATTGCCGAGGTGCCCGAGGTATTGGTCACTGGCGCAATTTGGCCAAAGACATTCTGTAAGCTGGTTTTAAATGTCACGTTGACGGCCAATCCCGCTGGGGACGTGTTGCCGGCGCGGTCTCTTGCCTTAATGAGAGCAGAATTGAGGCCCGAGTCTGCGGCAAATCGAAGTGAAAAGGTAGTCGCCGTCGGGTAAGAAATCTGCGCGGACGAGGGTTGCTCGACCACGAGCTCAAACGAGTCTGACGAAAGGTTCCAAGAGCCGACGACCTCAATAAATTGATCCGAGCACACGTAGTTTCCGGCTGTGATGAGTGTACACGCGGCGGCACCCGAGTAAGCACTCGAGGTATGCATCTGAACGCCCGTCAACACAGGCTCCAAGGGAGCGTTGGTGTCGACCACGATTTGAACCGACTTATTGACGCCGAGGTAAGTCACGTCATCTGTCGTGCCGGCCGCGCCAAAAAGTTTGAGGTCCCACAGTTCACCATTTTCATTGGAATTAGTCGCGACGGTTTTCGCCAGCGTCCAGTCACCGTTGCCATCGCAGGCGGCCGACTCGGCGTCGTAGGTCGAAGGTTCGCCGCCTGTCGACCAAGACTTTAAGCGCACGTGAGAAATCCCGCGCGAGCAAGTTCCCGACATCGTAATTACATTTGTTGTCAAATGCACGGCGCCCGTACTGTCAGCAAACCAGGTCAAAGAATTTTTTGTGTTGATCGTCGAAAGGCTCAAGCTCAAGCCCCCGGTCGATGCCGGATCTGTGAACGAGGGCGAATTGGAGACCCCGACACTGCCCCCGCCGCCTCCTGGGCATCCCGCCAAAAACAAACAGCTGGTAGCAGCTAAAGCCATGGCCACGGCACGAGACGTCCGATCTGAATTCAACTGGAAGTCGTACGAAGTTTTCATATCGAAGGGATCGGCGCCCGTCATTTAAAACTTAACAAAAACTTTTTTCGTTTCTCAAAACAGGACGCGAGACGTCTCTTTGCGCCTCAAAACTAGACCAACGCTGGGCCCAACGCTGCGTTTGAGCGTTCTCCGGGGATAAGGCGTTTTCAGCATCATTTTGTTGGCAAAGAATGCCGAAGACTTGATCCACTAGATTTTTGCATCGTTCGGTCTCAAGGAGGAAGGTGAAATGAAAACAAAAATTTTGACCCTCGTCGTGATTGGAGTCCTGGCGGCCTCGATCTGCTCAGCAAAGCCGAAGCGTTCAGGTCACGTTCACACCCACGGCGAGGTCAACGTCGACATCGGAGCCGAGGGAAACAAAGCCAGCGTCAGCTTTAGCATCGACACTCATAGCCTCCTGGGTTTTGAGCGCCCGGCAAAAACCGCAAAAGAAAAAGCAGCGGTCGAACAGGTTTATAAGACCTTTCGCAGCGAGATCGGCCAGCTCTTTGCTTTTGATCCAAAGCTCAACTGCAAATTCGAAGAAAGAAAGCTTTTGATCGGCCCCGAAGGCAAGCACGAGGCCGCCGAGAGCCACGCTCATGACCACGTAAAAGGCGGGCACCAATCTCTGTTCGGTGATTTCAACATCACCTGCGCCAGTCAAGTCGCTCCCAGTAAAGTCCGCGTTGATCTAAAATCGAGATTTAGTGGTATTCGCAAAATCAAGGTGAAAGTTCTCACCGAAGCAGGAGCGGATTCAGCCGAGCTTCCTGGCTCTGGTGAAGTTAATTTGAAGTAAACAGAGATCGTCGAGAATCGCTTGGCAAAACTGCGCAGCCCAAGTCCACACATGGTGAGGCCCTCACCTTCTTAAGAACCAAGTTTAGATGGTCGGTAAAAAGGACGAGGGCAGCTGTCCGGTGTGCTTTCGGAAGGTCGCAATGAATTGCGAGACGGAGCTATAGCCGACGTCAAAAGCGGTATCCGTCACTGTTTTTTTTCCAGTCGAAAGCAATTTTTTCGCCTGATCAATTCGATAAAAAGTAACAACTTGCTTTGGGCTTAATCCAAATTCTTTGAGGAATAGTCGATTCAGATTTCTAACACTCAGCCCTGATTTCTTGGCGATGAGTTCAGCCGAAAGATTTGAGGAGAATTCGTCCGCAATAAACTGCAAACTTTTTTTCATTCTTTCGTCTTCGGTTCGCCCCATGAGATGAGAAAGCTCGCCGCTATAATTTTCTTTTCCAGCCTCAAGCATTTCCGAAAGTGTTTGCACCAGAGTTTGGACAAGAGCGACTGCGGCTTTTGTTTTGGGATAAATTAGAAGCTGAAAAATAATCTCTTTACAGAGCTGACTTGCAGATATACACGCGGCTTCAAAGGAGCCTCCATCGTATTTATCCCAAGCTTTTTTCTCGAAAATCAAAATAGCTCTTTCGCCTTGAGATGCCGAGTCTGCCTTGAACGAATGTGACAGACCGGGTGGCATGTAAATCAATTTTCCAGCACCAGCCTTGAGAAGTTCGCCGTTAACATTGATTTGGATTTCACCCTGCAATGGAAAGAAGAACTCATGTTCATCATGCTCGTGATCGCTAACTTCATTTCCACGGATTTTTTGGTGGATAATCGTTAAGCCGTTGAGATGAATGAATGTATCCTTGTCTTGTCCCATGCACGTCGAAATTACCTCTTATGCCGGCAAGTTACATCCAAAGTGGGTAAATATGACAACGCGTGTTGCATGGTTTCGCAATCAAATCTCGGAAATGGCTGATTTTAGCATGATCGTAGGCTGGATCTCGGAAGCGGGTTTCAGTAAGTGCGGGTAAATTGGATTCTAACGATAAGAACAAAAACAAATGGAGGCTTACCATGAACATAAAAAATTGCCTGCTGGCATTCGCAGCATTACCAACCTTAATTTCAATCGGCTGTACGGTTGCCCCGGTGAAAGGAGATCGAGCTTTCAACCCATCAAAATCAACCCCGCAAATTTATGAATTTGAGTCCGATGGCAATGGGTTCAACACAAAAAATTTCTTTTATGACAACGGCGAAGAGGTGATCGCGTTCGACACTCAATTCACACCAGACACCGCTAAAAAATCGATCGAGTTTTTAAGAACTAGAACTCGAAATCCAATTACTTATGTTGTGATCACTCATCCGAATCCTGACAAATTCAATGGAATGAGCGTTTTCCAAGAACAAGGAGCAAAAGTTATCGCATCACGTGCAACGGCCGGTAGTATGAAGGGTGTTCAAGACTATAAAAAATACCACTTTGTTAACATAGCGAAAATGTTTACTGACGACAGCTATCCAAAGCTTTCCCAAGCTGACATTCTCTTCGATCAAAATTACGAAATCGAACTCCAAAACGGCGAGATCATCGAACTTTCGGAGCTTTCATCTGCAGGTGTAAGCAGCAATCAGACAGTCGCTTCGATTGCTTCGCAAAACGCTCTTGTTGTTGGTGACCTGATTCATCACAAAGCACACGCATGGCTTGAGGGCGGCATCGTTAACGGAAAACCGACGCCGACTTTGAAGGGCTGGATTGCTGACTTGAAGCAGATTTCAGCTAAATTCGGTTCAAAAAATCCAACCGTTTATGGTGGGCGTGGCGAAGCAGTCGCACTTAATGTCGCGGTTGAAGATCAAATCGACTACTTGAAAAGAGCCGACGCGATTGTTTCTAAATACATTGCTGCACTTGGAACTCGCAAAACCGAGCTTCAGAGTGTCAACGCAGGTCAACACTACATGGCCATTCAAAAGCTCTTGGAAAAAACATTCCCAGGTTACCAATTGGGCTACATGATCCAGTATGGTGTGTACGGATTGGTTAACTCGAAGCTCTGAATCCAGAATCCAAATTGAACACTGAGAGCCACCTGGAAATGGTGGCTCTTTCGTCCTGAGAGATTCTTGACGTGCCATCCGTCCTTAGCGACCCATTCAAATTCTATTGTTTTTGGATCAACCTGAGTAATCATGCATTCCAGGATCAGGTATAACTTCATTTGAGCTGAAGACAAAGAGCTGCCGACGGCACCTTAAGTTGAGCCGCTGACGGTGACCGTCGAAAAGTTCGACATGGTAGACAGTTGTATTGACCAGCTGGGAGTTTTGGTTACCACTTGAAAATGAAGAATCGAACCAAAGTTTCGCTTCAGCGAAACTTTGGTACCCGGGACAGGACTTGAACCTGCACACCTCTCGGCACCAGATCCTAAGTCTGGCGTGTCTACCAATTCCACCACCCGGGCAAGGGTTCTTTATGATTTCGGTTCGGCGATCAACTTCTTGTACTCTGTTGCACGCATCAAATTGGCGAGTTCTTTCTCGGTGTCCATTTCGATACGAACAAGCCAGCCATCGTTCATGGGGTTGTCGTTCAATACTGCAGGGTCATCCGTGAGGGAAGTATTAATTTCGATCACGGTGCCAGAAACGGGCGCAAATAAATCGCTCACGGCTTTCACAGATTCAACGACGCCGAAAGGTTCGTTCTGGGTGACCTTTTGTCCTTCTTCAGGAAGTTCCACGTAAACGATTTCGCCCAATGAGTCTTGTGCAAATTCGGTGATGCCGACCGTGACGATGTTCTCATCAACTTGAGCCCACTCGTGATCTTTCGTGTAGTAGTATTCTTCCGGAACATGAACAGCCATGGGCCACTCCTTCAGGACATCTCAAAAGAGATTCCGTGCTTAAACGTTAACAAAAGGGGTCGGACAAACCTGAGCCTTTACTTTTCGGCCCCTAATATCTACCAAAATCTCGGAGCCGACAGAAGCGTAGGGCACTGCGACAAACGCGATTCCGATCCCGACTTCGAGGCTCGGGGAGTGGGTTCCGCTGGTCACGATGCCAATTTTTTCGCCACACTGACCGTCTTTGACCGCAAAAAGCTCGTAACCTTGGCGCGGAATGCCCTTTTCGGTGATTTTGAGGCCCACGAGCTGACGTTTGAGGCCCTTTTCTTTAGCTGCCAGCATGGGGGCTTTTCCGATGAAGTCTTTTTTGGTCGGCTTGAGGACCCAGCCCAATCCCGACTCATAAGGGATCGTCGTGTCGTCAATTTCGTGCCCATACAAAGAGAATTTCATTTCGGTGCGCAAAGTATCGCGCGCGCCTAATCCGATGGGTTGAATTTGATCGTTAGATCCTTCTTTGAGAAGGGTATTCCAAAGATTGATCGTTCCAGCAGCTTCGACAAAAATCTCGCCGCCCTTTTCGCCGGTGTAGCCAGTCGAAGCGACAATGATTTTTGAACCTTGAAACTCGCCTTGCAAAACTTGGTTTCGCGACATGCTTGTGATGGGCATTTTCAGAACACGTTCCATGAGTGCGGGAGCCTTTGGTCCTTGAACGGCGATCTGTCCCCACGTTTCACATTCATTCGTGAGGTCTGCGCCTTTGTTGTTTTGAACCATCCACGCCCAGTCTTTGTCGGCATTGGAGGCATTCACGCAGACCAGATAGTCTTGAGGAGCGAGGCAGTAGACATAAATGTCATCCACAAGTCCGCCCTCATGATTGGGGAGCAAGCTGTACTGGGCTTCGCCGGGTTTTAGTTTTGAGACCTCATTGGTGGTGAGCCATTCAAGAGTTTCGAGGGCCTTGGGGCCTTTAACGCGGATTTCGCCCATGTGAGAGACATCGAACAAGCCAACATTTTGACGGACGCAGAGGTGTTCTTCTTTGAGGCCTTTGTAGGTGACCGGCATCCACCAGCCCGCGAAATCGACCATCTTTGCACCGAGGCGAACATGTTCGTCCGCCAGGGGAGTTTTTTTGATATTTTGAGACATGAGATCCTCCAGGTGACCTGAAAAAGATCTCGTCGATGGACTGGTTGAAGTCAACCTTCTACTGACCAGCCCAAGCGTACATCAGAGCGCCATTTTTAATTTGGCTGACGATGGTTTTTAACACACGGGGATCCAGGGCGGGGCAACCGTGGCTGCGCCCTGCCATTTGACGACCACCATCACGGACATAGCTGGCCGCGTGAACAACCACCGCTCGTGAACGGGCATTGGAGTTGGTCGGTGACAAACCATCCAGGCGCAGCGAGTAGCCGTGCTTCCCCACATAGGTTTCAGCTGTTCGGTAAAAACCAAGAGAAGTGGCATAAGACCGGTCTCGGTTCGAAAACGTTTGCGCTCGGCCCGAGCGTTGTGGATCAGAGCCTCGCCCGTGCGAGGTTGCATGCGTGTTCACCGCACCCGTTTTCATATTGATCACGTACAAACGCTCATTGGCCGCGGGCTGCGTGAAATCAATGACGACGATGTAATCGCGGTTCGTGAATTTCTCGCGGTTGGTTTTAAAATAAGTCAGGGCCTGACGGAGGGGGCGGTCTGGGACGACATTGCGTGGATCCAAGTGATCAAACTCTTTCAAATCCAAACGTCCCGAATCTTGTTGATAAGATCCTGGCGAAGTTTGCGTTTGGTTTAAGGGTTGCTGTCCTTGCCCTTGGCTTCGTTGACTCGCAGCCTGCGCTGTTATCGAGAGAAGGCCCATCACCAAAATTGAAACTGAAAGATTTTTCATGTGAATCCTCCGATCACGGTGGGATCTCCTCCAATAAAAAGGCCATGGTGAGGGCAGGGTCTTGTCTTGTTTAATTGGATCTCGGAATTGGGGGATTGAAAAGACTACTCGGAGTGTCCAAGACTTGCGCTGGACCTTTGAGAAACAGCCAAAAAACGTCACGGCATTTCGTTGCTGACCGCAAAGCAGTCGTTGTTTAGAATAAGATATGGAAAAAGACGGATGGAATCCGAACCAATACGAAAAGTTCAAAAAAGAACGGTTCCAGCCGTTCTTTGACTTGGTGGAGCTTCTGCAACCGTCTAACGCTCCTCGGATCATAGATTTGGGTTGCGGGACTGGGGAATTAACAAAAATACTCCACGAGCGTTTTCCGTCAGCAAGCACAACTGGAATCGATTCATCCACTGAAATGTTGCAGAAAGCCTGATTATCCGACCCACGTTTTGGCGAACGAAATGGCCGGTGAAGACCGATGGCGTCTTCGGCTTAAAACAGAAAAAGGTGAGCAGCAGAAGACCATACTGACCGTCGAGGAGTACGCCAAGCTTCTTTACGATCTGGGATTCAAAGAACAAAAAGTGAATTTAAAAGTTTATGGCCATGTTCTTGAGGACAGAGAAGGCGTTATTGAATGGGTCAAGGGGACCTTGCTCACGTCTTTTAAGAGTCACCTTTCGGAAGACCACTACCAAGAATTTGTGACTAAATTTCGCAGGCGACTCTTCGAGCAGCTTGCAGATGACAGACCATTTTTTTACCCCTTCAAACGAGTGCTCCTTTGGGCCCGGACTTAAGCTCTTGCAACAGAATGGGAGCGGTGACGAAAAGACCGGCGCAAAGCCGGCACCGGACTCCGCTTGAGTCCGATACGGGGCTCGCGCTGAATTCGTCGATGGATCCCGGCGGCTCCAAGTTTTTAACGTTTACTCGTTCGGCGAGCCTTACAGGTCATGGCCTTTTTCGTGACAACGGGAATATCCAGAACTTGTTCCGTATCAAGATCAACGTACTGTTCTGCTTGTTCGTAATTTGTGTATTCAATTTCGTTGGAGTTTAAATTTTTAAACAACCAACCATGTGAATCAACCGCGAGAACCTTCCCGTTTTTTGTATAAACATCTTTATAGGTGTCGCTTGCAGAAGATGTCGAATACTTACGTTCAATTGTAACCCTTCTGAGCGTCGGCACAGAACCAGGTTTTTGCCGACTGTGAGTAATGAGACTCATCGCCTCGGTGAGATTCATGACGTAGGTATGAGAATAGTTAGGATTTGATAAATTAAAACGAATATCACCATACGCTGTCGCGGTCCCGACCCAGCCTGCACCGTAGGACACGGAAGTCTGAAGCTTAAAAGGAAGGTCGTTTTCTTCTCCGCAGTCCGTCGTTTTTTCGTCTTGAAGACACACACAGCTCGAAGAGTCCGTGACAAATTTTGCGCTCCTCAATTTGCTCAAAATCGATTCATTGTCTACTTTTGAAAATGCGGTGACCGAAGCGGTTGCCGTAAACAAAAACGCCAAGAAAGCAGCGACTTTGAGTTGATTTTCTTTTGCGATCTTAAACTTCAACATAAAACCTCCATTGATACCGTTCCAAATCCTGTGGGATTAATTTCCCAGTTTTCAGGGGATCGGTTCCTATTGGTGAATCATAATGCGACAGTTGTGCCAGCGGTCTTGTTTAGTTTAATTCGATCTGAAGAGAAAAAGGATGTCTAAGCACTTTACAAGTGCCGTGAGATTTTGTTGAACTTTTTGACACGCAGTTTTTTATTTGAAAAATCCTGCGTTTAGTTTTTCGATTAAGCCACGCTGATGGCTTTCTTGTTTTGAATTTCCACGCAATTGGGATTGATAGCAAGGAGGCCTTTTTTATGACGACAGCATTGAATAAACTTTCCCTGCATCTTAAATCTGAAATTTCACTCAAAGATTTCTCATTTTCCCAGCTGATTTTGGCTGTGAAACAACTCTTCGATACCGAAGGCATCCCAGGGCTTGTCAAAGTTCTTGTGGTTTTAATCGAAAATCTGCTTATAAAAAGTGGTGTCCAATGCCCTCGTTGCCAGAGTGAAAAACATCATTTTCATATTAAACAAGATCGAAAACTCAAAACCTCCATCGGCGAAGTGAGTTTGCTCGTCTGCAGACTCCTTTGCCAAGGTTGCGGGAAAACATTTTGCCCATTCAGCACGCTTCTTGATTTGGATAGGTATTCCAGAAAAAGCCGAGAATTTGAAAAACTCTCTCTGGAAACTGTGACAAATCAAAGCTTCAGACGTAGCTCTCGAGTTTTGGCGGATTCAATCGGATTTAATACGTCTCACTCGACACTGCACCGCTGGTTTTCCAAAACCGATGCCACAAATATTGATGTGAATAAAAAAGTCGATTTCCTTGTCGCCGATGGTACTGGTTTTAAAAAAGACTACGACGAAAACGATTCCAACCGCGGTGAAGTTCGCATTGTCATTGGGTACAACGAATCCGGCGAAGTCATTCCCTTTGGGGCTTGGACCCGCGCCGGTTGGAAAAATATCGGAAGATTTTTGAAAGCAAAAAATCATCCTTCTGAGAAAATTAAATTTAAACCCATTGCGCGAACCCTTGTCACTGACGGAGAAGAGGAGCTTGTCAACGCCCTTAAAAAGCTCGCAGGCAATCACCAGCGCTGTTTATTCCACATGACCCATGAACTGACTCCACTTCTGAGGTACAAAGATATTGTCGGAAAAGATGAGGCCATCAAAATATCGAAGCAGCTGGATGAGCTGCTATACTTGGATTTGCCTGCTGCTGACGCCGATCCCCTGAAATCATTGGAAGACAAACTGAAAATTGAAATTAAGCTTAAGGAAATGAACACGGCAATCGACAACTTCATCACTGAGCTAAAAATGCTTGGCTACAAGAAGGCGAAAACTTTTGTGGAAAAGGCTAAGGCTCAACTCTTCACGTATATTGATAACTGGATTAAGACTGGGATCTCAAATCCGAAAGTGACTTCGCTTGTGGAAAGAATCATGCGAGAAATAAAACGAAGGATCAAAAAAATTGGATTCAAATGGAGTGAAAAAGGAGCTGAGAAGATGACCCGACTTGTGTTGCTACAACTCGGCTCTACAAAACATTTTTGGGATAATCGCTGGACTGCCAAGATGGGATCCAGTGCAAACATCAAACTTTCATTTTTAGGTGTGAGTGTGGAAACCTAGAAAATCCCAACAACTTTGGGACGGTAGCCAAAGAATTTCGAGATGAATTTTCTTTGCTCAACGAGAACAGTTCTTATGGATGCCTCACGGTGCGATAGTTAAGCCAATGCTTAGATATAGACATAATCGTTTTGAGGCCCAAAGAGCTGTCGATGAGCCTTGCAAACTGCCGTACTTTGGCGCTCCCATCCCGTAGGGCTAAGCTCATATATGTTTTGTTTGACGTTTTCAGTCGGTAAGCTAGCCGCTCCGAAGGATGGCATCAAATCGGCATGGGGTGATTCTCAAGGTTCAAGTTTCACTTCATTTAATTTCACCCGCGACGTCGCGGGTGAAATTAAATGAAGTGAAACTATTTGCAATCCTACGCTGGTTTCTCGTGTTGATGCCTGCGCACAGATCTCTTCGAGCTTTGAGGTGCCTACGATTTCACAAGTAACTGACCGGACTCTGCACGCGAAGTTCATTGGATTTTGGTTCCATGCTCGCGGGTTTTTCGCACAAAACGCCGCGTGGGATTTCTTGCGCTTCTCCATGGCGGGAGAGCCAGGCAAAAAACTCGCGCTCGGGCCCTCGGCAAACCATTTGCCGAGCTTTGCCTTTATCGCGCATCAAATCTCCGACCGTTCGGATCGTGCCCGTGGTCACAGGGCGGGGACGACGACTTGCAACCAAGTAAGAGAAGGTCAAAGTCTGATTCTGAAACGGGAGGCGCTTCTCAACGTCAAGCATCCACCCTGGCCGCTCAAAATGAATTCTGTCATGGCACCAGTCACTGGGGCTTTTTTCGAGCAAGGGGCAGCCGTCTTGGTGCGTACACGGGGCCCACATGTGGTAACCAGCTTGAATCAAGGTGCGGCGCAGTTCAAGCAAGCGCCGTGAGTCTTGCCGGGTTGAGGGCTCGATCAAAATCAAGTTTTGATAATCAAAGAGCCAGTCGGGCGGCTCTTTCATTTCAGTCAGCGAGTAAGAAGCCGTGAGCAAATGACTGAACCCAGAATTGGGGCTCGGCTTCACTTCAAAATTGAGATTCATCGAACGGGCCAAACTCAAAGCATCACTTGAGCGCTCCACAACGGCGAATTCAAAATCTTGGTCGGGCACCTCGCTTTTAAGAGCGAGCTGAACGGGTGACAATCCAGAACCAAAATCAGTGACGGTTAGAATCGAATCAAAAAATCCCAGTCGGTGGGCCTCGCGGATCACACTCTGCGCACGCATGAAATTGAGAGGAAGATAGTAAGCTAATTGCGCGATCTGGCACCAGCGCTGGCTCCAAGGCGTGGAGGCGAGGCCATCTTCAATATAAAAATCGCTCATGCGCTGGACGGCTTTGGCAATCTCACTCGTGCTTGAGAGAGAGAGCCCCAAGTTTTTTTGCAAGGTCAGATCCAACTGACGTTCGAGGCTCGCAGGAAGTGAGAACTTTCGCAAAACTACTTCAGACATGCCAGCACTTGCTCCACGGTAATTTCATTCATGCAGTTTTCGGATACTTGCTTGGGAACCAGAACATGAACGTGAGGTCCCCTGGGTCCCCAGCGTTGGGGATGATGAGCTTGAACCGGTGAATACAAGCCAACGGTTTTTACTCCTAGGCTGGCCGCTAAATGGACAACGCCTGTGCTCGGTGCCACGACGCCCGCTGAAAATTTGAGAACAAACAGAAGCTCTTCTAAGGTCAGCTGCGCTTGCAAGCTTTGCACTCGAGCATCTCCTGAAAAGTGGGACTTCAGCGGCGCGAGGTAAGGCTCATCCATCGATGTTCCGGTGAGAAGGACTTCTTTTTCGAGTTTGAGCTCTTCGATCAACTCAATGTAGCGGGAGCTGGGCCAATTCAGTGCCGAACCCGCCATCCCGGGATGCACGACATAGTAATGGCCATTGGTAAAACCGAAGCGTTCAAACAAATGGCGCAAAGGTTTTGTCGAGAGCTCCAGGGTAGGCGCCAGACGGTCAGGTGCTTGGGGCGCATTCAACGCTTTCAATACCAACTCTAAATTGTAAGTTGACTCATGTTTCTCACTAGCGCTGCGGCTTTGGCGCAGGCCTTCATTCAGAAAGACGTAACTGTGCCACTGACTCCGGCGGCCAAAGCGCCGGGCAACACCTTCACTCCATAAAGTTTTTGAAACCCACCAGGGTCCATAAAACACGATGGCAAGGTCGGGCTTCTCGGCCTTTAAAAAAGCAGCGAGTTGGTTTTGTCCCTTTTGGCGGTCCTGCAGGCAAATTTCGGTCAAGTCTCGAGGGGGATTGGCGTTCTTAGCCAAAAAACCAAGTCCTTCGGCGATCACCCATTTGATTGTGTGATTTTGGAGCTCGGGGATTTGGTCCACCGGTAAGGTGGCCACCAAGTCCCCAATTTTATCCAACCGAATCAGGACAATCTTCATGGGCCGCCACTGGCGGGTGCATTCTCGTAATCTTCAAGCGGAGGGCAGCTGCACACGATGTTGCGATCACCATAGGCATTGTCGACACGTCCAACCGTTGGCCAGTATTTGTGATTTTTAACCCAAGCCAGCGGGTAGGCTGCAACTTCTCGGGTGTAAGGAAGCGTCCACTCGCTGGCCGTCACAACCGGAAGCGTGTGAGGCGCTAGGCGAAGAGGATTTTTTTCGCCATCCATTTTGCCGTCTTCTACCGCTTTTATCTCTTCACGGATTTTGAGCATGGCTTCGATATAACGATCAATCTCGGCTTTCGATTCGCTTTCGGTCGGCTCGATCATGAGGGTGCCGGCAACGGGCCAGCTCATGGTCGGCGCGTGAAAACCATAATCCATCAAGCGTTTTGCCACATCGGTGACGTCAATGCCCGAGCTTTTTTTAATGCCGCGAAGATCAATGATGCACTCGTGAGCGACCATACCTTCTTTGCCTTTGTACAAAACCGGAAACGCGGGGTTGAGTTTTTTAGCCATATAATTGGCATTCAGGATCGCGAGCAAGGTCGCGCGCTTCAGGCCCGGGTAACCCATCATTGTGATGTAAGACCACGAGATCGGCAAAATGCTGGCCGAGCCGTAAGGGGCCGAGGTCACATGTTTTTGCAGGTGCGGAACGAGGTGAGCGCCGACGCCGATGGGACCGATACCAGGTCCGCCGCCGCCGTGAGGGATCGAAAATGTTTTATGCAAATTCATGTGCGAAACATCCGGACCAAACTCGCCAGGACGGCACAAGCCAACGATCGCATTGAGGTTGGCGCCATCCATATAAACCTGACCGCCGTGATCGTGCACGATCTTGCAAATTTCGCGGATCGACTCTTCAAACACGCCGTGAGTCGAGGGGTAGGTGATCATCAAGCAGGCTAAATTGTCTTTGTGGAGTTCTGCCTTTTTTCGTAAGTCCGCCACATCGACGTTGCCTTGATCATCGCAAGACGTGACTACAACATCCATTCCGGCCATGACCGCCGAAGCGGGGTTGGTTCCGTGGGCAGAGCTTGGAATCAGGCAGATCTTGCGGTGTCCTTGTTTTTGCGCCAAATGGTAAGCGCGAATGGCCAGAAGGCCCGCGTACTCGCCCTGGGCGCCCGAGTTGGGTGCCAACTGAACGCCAGCAAAACCGGTGATCTCGCAAAGCTTCTCTTCCAAATCTTTGATCAAATCTTGGTAGCCCATCATTTGATTGGCGGGTGCAAATGGATGAATCTTATGAACCTCGGGCCAAGACACGGGCAGCAGCTCGGTCGTGGCATTGAGTTTCATCGTGCAAGAGCCCAGCGGGATCATCGAGTGGGTCAACGTGAGATCCTTGTTTTGCAGCGTATGAATGTAGCGAAGCATTTCGCTTTCGGAGTGGTACCGATTAAAAATCGGATGCGTGAGATACTTTGATGAACGCTTAAACGGTGAATCAATCAAAAGTTCACGCACACGGGCGTGCAAATCATTGGCTGAGAAATCAGGTTTTTTGCCGAAGTTAAACGCGGTCCAAATCTCTTCAACGCAAGTGGGCCCCGTCGTTTCGTTAAACGACAGCGTCAGCTCGGTCGCCGATTTTTGGCGGAAGTTCAGTTTGATACTGGCCGCGGCTTTCATGATGTCGGCGGCTTTGTCGGTTTCGATCCAGATCGTATCAAAGAAATTTTTCTCGGACCGAACTTTAAAGCCCATGTCTTTAAGGCCCATGGCCGCCAGTTGCGCGTACGCATGAATGCGGGTGGCGATATTTTTAAGACCTTCAGGCCCGTGGTAGACGGCATACATCGAAGCCATGTTGGCGAGCAGCACCTGTGCCGTGCAAATGTTGCTGGTCGCTTTTTCGCGGCGGATGTGTTGCTCACGTGTTTGCAACGTCAAACGCAAGGCGCGTTTACCGTTACTGTCGATCGAAACACCGACCAGGCGTCCAGGTAAAAGTCGCTTAAAGGCATCTTTAGTTGCTAAGAACGCCGCGTGAGGGCCACCATTACCAAGCGGAACTCCAAAGCGCTGCGTGTTGCCGACAACCATATCGGCGCCCCACTCACCCGGGGGCGTGAGCAACGTCAGTGACATGAGGTCAACGTCAGCCACCATGAAGGCGCCTTTGTCATGCGCTTTGTCGGCCAGTGCTTTGTAATCGTGAATGGCGCCATTGGTGTCAGGGTACGAAACAAAAACGGCAAACAAGGGCTGGGACCAATCGTAGCTGAACACATCTTGCAAGAGCATCGTCAAACCCAAAGGCTCGGCGCGAACGCGTAAGCACTCGATCACATGCGCGTGCATGTCAGGTGACACTAAGAAGTGCGTCGCCTTGTTTTTTGCCAAGGCGTGAGTCATCGCCATGGCTTCGGCGGCGGCTGTTCCTTCATCAAGCAGAGACGCGTTCGAAATCTCCATGCCGGTGAGGTCTGTCACCATCGTTTGAAAATTTAAGAGCGCTTCAAGGCGCCCTTGCGCAATCTCGGGCTGGTAAGGCGTGTAGGCTGTGTACCAAACGGGATTCTCGAAGACGTTACGCAAAATCACACTCGGCGTGAGCGTGTCATGAAAGCCCAAACCGATGTAGGATTTGAAGACTTCGTTTTTTGACATCATTTTTTTGAGTCGGTTCAGCGTGTGTTGCTCCGACAAGCCTTCGCCCAGTTTTGCAAAGGGCGAGGTGCTGCGGATATCACGAGGGATGACCTTCAAGGCCATCTCATCAAGAGTCGAAAAGCCCAGCTCTTGGAGCATGGCTTTTTCTTCCTGAAGTGACGGGCCGTTGTGGCGTTTTTCGAATTCGGAACTGGTTTTAAATACAGACGAGAATTCTGTCGACATAGGGACTCCCGATTGTTGGATCAGACCCCCAGATTTAGCACAAGATTTTGTGAAGAAGCTATCCAAAATCCCCTGGGAAGGGGCGTAGGGCCAGGGGTGCGGCGTCACCACACCCCATCAAGAACAATTAGGCCTTTTTAGAGGCTTTTTTCTTCGAAGTCGTCGCCTTTTTGCTCGTTTTGCGAGCGGTCTTTTTGGCTTTACCTTTGATCGCTGCTTCTAGACGCTTCTCTGCATCCTTCGCGGTCTTTTTCACAACGGTGATCGTCTTTTGGATTTCTTTTTCCAAAGACTTCTGGCGCGATTCGAGGTCTTTCTTCAGCTTCGCCAAGCGAGTTTGAGTTTGTTTGAGCTTTTGCTCAACTTTGGGCTCAACTTTGCTGCGAACGCGTTCGAGTTCAACTTTCAGCTTGCTGATTTCTTCGGTTACCGCTGCCATCCCCTTGGGACCGCGAACGTCTTTAATGAGCTTGTTCAAATCGAGAGTGTAAGCCATGGGCTCCTCCAAACATAAAGGTTTCTGACAGTTGTCGTTTAACACTGAGAGAGAGAGAAGGGAAGGCCCCGGTGTTTTTTTCACCATCAACACATCGTGAGATCCAAAATGGGTCCAATCTAAAGTGTAAAGGTATACTTGTTGATTAACATTCCCGGCACTTTCTTACCACCCAAGCCGCGTCTGAAGTACGTATCGGTATTGGGCTCGATATGACTTTCTGACGTCAGAGCTTCGAGTTCGGCGCCAAAGATGCTCAACAAGCTGACGTCAAAACGCAGATCCTTGATCGGGGCGACGATCTCGCCATTTTCGACTAAAAAGCAGGCGTAGCGGGTCATCCCGGTGACCCGGGCGGTTTGCAAATCACTCCAGTTGCAGTAATGCAAATTGCTTAAATAGAGCCCGTTTTTCAGCTGCTTAAGTGCATCTCGGGTCGCCAGTTGACCCGGTAAAACTTCAAGTGAACGAGGTGATTCTTCGCCCCAGGTGTTTGAATCTGCAAAATTGGATTCCGTGCCGTACTGCTGAGCCGAGCGCGTGCTGACCAAAAGTTGTTTGAGCTCACCTTGCTGGATCAGATTCACCTGGCGAGATGGGACCTCGCCCAAAGAGTTGAACGGCGTCGTCAGTCCAAGATCAAAGTTTTCTCGAAGCGAAAACAGGGGAGAGAGCTTCAGCTTTTGGTCGATCATTTTTGCAAATGCGCTTTGGCCCTTTTTATAGGCACCATAAGACAGGGCATTCCAGTCGAGCATCCCGATCAGTTCGGCGGCGGCGGCGGGCGCAAGGTAAACGCGGGTGTCGCCCGGTTTAAAATCACGGCTGGGTCTTTTCAGCATGGCCAATTGGTTTTTTGCAAACGTCAGGTTCGTCAAAAACTTCTCGGTCGACCACTCTTTGTCGGCATAAGTGCTTTTGACGGCTTTGTTTTCTTGGCTCTCGCTCACGGTAAAAAGCGAGTAGTCCAAAAAGAAGGAACGAGTTGAAAACCAATGTTCTTGGCCCTTGTTGTTCGCGTTGGCGCGAATTTGGGGGCCGGCCGTGAGTAAACCCGTGAAGTCCGTTCCCGTGGCTGATTTTTGTAGGGTCGTTAAAATCTCATCAAAATTAACTTCGCGCGAGTCTTCAATATTTTGACTGGTGCCGCGGTTTTCAAACGGTGTGGCGCCAGGATCCTCGGGCAAGATGTCAGTTTCGGCGCGGGCCCGAGCAACAAGGCTTTGGCACAGACGGGCGTCTTCTTCCAGGTGGCCGGTGAGATCCGTTTGCATCGTCAGGCGTTTTTGATTTTTTTGGAACACCAATTCAATTTGTCGTTGCTCAACTTCAGTATTTTGACGAACCCGCGCATTGTTGAGGCGGACAAACAAGGTGTCTTCGGCGTTCAAGTTCAAATTGAGCTCTTCGCCTTCTTTGAGGTCATTAAACAAACGAGTTTTCAGTTCAGTAAATAGTTTTTTAGAATCTGCGGCAAAACTCACTGTCCACCTCCGAACACTTCAACTTGCGAGAAAAAACAGGGCGGCGACGAATGCCCCACGCGAATCACCTGGCTGGGTTCTCCCTTGCCGCAAAACGGAGAGCCGAATTGACCCACTTCTTGCGCATTACCAACGGCTTTGAGCGATCGCCAAAACGGGACGGTCACGCCACGGTAATTTGGATTTTTAACAACTTTGGTGAGCTTGCCATTTTCGATCCGGCGGCCATACTCGCAGCCGAACTGAAATTTATTGCGGTAGTCGTCAATAGACCATGAGCTATTGGCTTCCATGTAAACGCCGTTTTCAATCGAACCGATCATGCTGTCCAGTGACTCGGTGCCGGGTTCAAGATTGATGTTGGCCATGCGGTCAATCGGCGCTCGGTTCCACGACGAGGACCTGAAGTTGGCAACCCCGGGGAGCTGCGAACGTTTTTGGCTTTCAAGAGATCCGAGGCCGCGCACCAGAATGCCTTTTTCAATAAGGTATTCGCGCCGAGCGGGATTTCCACAATCGTCAAAATTGTAGCTGGCAAATTCGCCTTTGGTTGTGGGATCAAAAGTCACATTCATGATTGAAGAGCCGTACTGGAGCTCACCAAAATCAGTGGGCTTAACAAAACTCCAGCCGGCGTAATTGCGCTCGTCGCCCAAGATTCGATCAAGCTCCAGTGGGTGCCCGATGGACTCGTGAATTTGTAGCAGCATCTGGTCGGGCGCTAAGATCAAATCCATTTTTCCAGTGGGGCAGTTTTCGGCGATCAAAAGCTCAAGCGCTTCACGGCCCACTTTTGTACATTCGGCCAATAAGAATTCACGGTCCAAAATTTCGGCGCCGCCTTGAATGCAGCGAGCGACAGGGCCATTCAACGAGCGTCGCTGAGTTTCTCCGCCTTTTTGCGCAGTTGCCATGAAGTTGGTGGTCCAGAGCATAAAGTCCTGCGAAAAATCGGTTCCGCTTGTGGACACGATATGCTGGTGAGTTTCGACAAACATCACATCGGCCGAGGCGCTCACGATTTCATCGGAGACTTTTAATGTTTTAGAGGCCTCGATCAAAAAACTGATAAACTCTTGCAAGGTCAATTGATCAGGAGATTTGAGCATGGGGCTTTGGTATTGACCAACGGCTTGGGGCCGCAGTTCGGGAGTAAAATTAAAGACCTTTGCGGTCGCCGCTTTTTTTGAAAGCTGAGCGGCGCGGTTGGCGGCGCGTTTAAGGCCGGTCTCTGTCAAGTCAGAGGTGCTCGCATACCCAAGATGCCCGTCGACCATGACTTCAATTTGCACGCCCCGTTCAAGACTATAATTTTGCGAATCCGGCTTTTGATTGCGAATGCTGCGGGACTGGTTGGCTTCTTGAACA
>JBKCUU010000082.1:0-6272 GCA_046318155.1 Bdellovibrio sp.
TGTTTCCACCTGCGACCATCATGCCCATTGGCATGCCGCCCATCATGCCCATTGGCATGCCGCCCATCATGCCCATTTGCATGCCCATGGGCATTCCACCCATCATTCCAATGCCGCCAGAGATCATCATGCCCATTGGCATGCCGCCCATCATGGATCCCATGGGCATGCCCATCATTCCACCGCCGCCCATCATGGATCCCATGGGCATGCCCATTTGAAATCCACCAGGAATCATCATCCCGCCGGCCATCATCATCCCGCCGCCCATACCGAGCCCACCAGGCATTCCCATACCAAAAGGACCCATCCCCGGCATAAACATGCCGCCGCCCATGGGAGTTCCGTACATTCCAGCGGGATATCCGAAAGCGCCGCCAGAAGGACCGTACATACTTCCCTGACCGAAGGGTCCCATCATTCCGTAAGGACCGTTGGCAAATCCACTGCCATTCGCGCCGCCGGCACATCCGAAAGCACCGCCGCCCATGCTTCCGCCGACGGCTCCGTAAAGCGCGCCTTGAAAGAAGGGCATTCCGTAACCCAAGGCTGGGTAAGGCTGAGTTGGAAACCCGAGCCGCGCATTCTGGTCGGCGGTGTACTTATTGAGATTGTTGCCAAGGTACATCGCACCTAATCCGAGAACAAGATTGGCACCAATTTCCCAGCCCGAAGCTCGGCGAGGCTGCATGACGCCCGAGTTGCCTGTGATCATACAATCAAGACAACCACCCTCTGTTTGAGCTTGGCGTTGCTCACGAACATATTCTTTTATCGACTCTCGCAATTCTTGTTTTTTTGCTTTTGTGTAAGCTTCAAGTTCTTTAACTCGCGCATCGAGTTCCGCAATTTTGAATTCGGACTGACGCAGTTCACGTTGCTTTTCTGCCCACAAACCTAAGTAACGACGACAAGAATCGAAGTTGTAACCCCTTGGGCGATTGCCGGGAATGTTTTGTTCGCAAATCGAACCACGCAATCCACCATTCTCACATGCGCGCGCCCAAACGGAAGGAGCAAATGGAGAGGGGGATGTTAAATTACCCTGACCACAAGGATCACCCTGCGGAGTTCCGCTCCGGGAAGCCCCGCCATCATCTTGTGGGAGTGGACGACGATTTCCTGGGATATCACCCGCGGGCATTCTCGATGGATCGGGCGTGCTCGCCTCAGCAGTCCCGCGGCACTCGGCTCTCTGATACGTGTTACAAGAGTACCCACCGGTAATGTGATTCTCGATGATCGAAAACGCTTCACCTTCAAAGCCGGTGAGCTTAAAAAGATCTTTTTGCGAATTCACGCTTGATTTTAAAGAGCTCAAACGAGATTTCATTTTTGCAAGGTCGGATTTTGCCTCTTTCAAATCTTTGTTACGCTCTTCCATCTCTTCTTTGATGCTGGCGGCTTCTTCACCAATTTGCAGCTCATAGGGACAAGATTGCATGCCACCATACATTCCCGTACCCCAGTTCTGAGCTCTCGCCTTGTCTGCACCGAGCAGAGTTGCCAATCCAATGATGAGGACCGACATCTTTCCTAAATTCATAGAGTTCTCCCCAGCTTAAAACAGATATCTCCAATTCTATTTTCGCCGAAAAGACGAGTAAACTTGACACATTTTGGGGCGGAGGGTCGGGCAGCATAAAAATCTAGACGTTCATTTAGGCTAGATTGCATGGGTCTTCCACGAGCCCTAAACTATTAGTATGACAAAGCAGACCATTCTTTGCGTGGACGATGAAGTCGACAACGTTGAAGCCCTCGAACGCTTGTTCCGCACCCGGTATAAAGTCCTGAAGGCCACTTCCGGTGCCGATGCCCTGGCAGTTCTCGAGCAGCAAACAGAGCCCGTCGCCCTCATCCTGACGGACCAAAGAATGCCACAAATGACGGGCGTTGAGTTTCTAGAAAAGTCACTCGTCACCCACCCCGATTCGATTCGCATCCTTTTGACTGGTTACACAGATATCGAATCCGTCGTCGCCGCGATCAACTCAGGGCAAATTTACCGCTACATTAATAAACCCTGGGATCCCGTTGATTTAGGAGCCAGCGTTGACCGGGCCGTCGAGCGGTTTGTTCTCAACAAAGAGTTGAAGCAAAAAAATATCGAACTTGCGGCCGCACTCAGGGAGCTCCAGACACTCGATCAAGCGAAGAGCCAATTTATGATTCTGATTAATCACGAACTTAAAACTCCTCTGACCTCGATGATCAGTTTTACGGATCTTTTGAAAGAAACAAACTTGAGTGAAGAGCAATCGGTCTGCGTGTCTCGAATTTCAAGAAGCTCTGAGCGACTCAAAGAGCTCGTTGATGACTCTTTGCTGATCGTGTCTGCCGAGACAAAAACCCTTAGGCTTAAATCACAACCCTTTGAAACTGGGACAATCGACCTGACACTAAAACCTGAAGTCGAAAGGCTCAAGGTTCAGCGCGACCTCGAAGTTCGAACAGAGTTTTTTGATAAGCGAATCATTGGCGATGCACCAGCGGTTTCTCAAATTTTACGTCGCCTTGTTCATAATGCTCTTAAGTTTGGAAAAGAAGGATCAAGAATCGAGGTCACAACAGAGGTCAGTGGACCGCACCGAGTTCGTCTGTCTGTTTTCAATGAAGGGTCTTCAATTCCCGATGGAGTTCGCCAAAAAATCTTGAAACCATTTTTCTTAGACGAAGATGTCATGAAACATTCAACCGGAGTGGGGCTCGGCCTCACCGTTTGCCAAGCACTCCTAAAAGCCCACTCTTCGTCTCTTGAAATTCAAAACGAAGAAGACGGCGTTCGAGTTTCGTTTGAACTTGCCTATCTGTAATTTGTACCTGATCGAGTGGATCCTTGGCCGCCCGTCACAAGCCGGACTGTCCGCGCCTCCCACCGTCAAACATCTCTAGCTAAAGAAATGATGATCCCGTTTTTGCTTTTAGGCCTCCCTGGAGGTCTTATGTTCTCAGTTTCATCTCTTTTTTCCCTGTTGGTTATGATCCAAAATCTATCGTGGTCGGCGGCCGAGACACGGCAACTGGTTCTTAAAGTCGGAGAAAAGACGACTTTTACTTCATCGCAAGATCTGGCATTACCGCAAAATAAAATTTTGCATGTTCGTGACCTGGGTCAGGCTTTTCAGCTGACCGCCCTCAAGCCAGGCTACTTGCAAATGCGTCTGGGCGAAACTTCTTATCAAGTCTCTGTCATCCAGCAAAAACAATTTGAAACCTTTGATCTCCTAAAAAATGAAACCAAAAAGACTATAGGACTTCGGGTCAAAATTGAGTCCGGGCTCATCATCCTAGATGGAAAACTCAGTTCGGGTCGTGATTGGTTTGCCTTGGCTCGCGCCTGCGTAGTTAAAAACTGTGACTACTCAGCGCAATTTTCAACTCATCCAGATATGCGGCCAAGCCTGCAAACCGAACTCTCCAAATACTTTGAGTCGCTCGGGTTCAATTCCTGTCGAATCCGCTGGGCTCCTGAGCTTCAAATCATGGTGCCCAGCCAAATGACAGGCCTCGCTGAGTTTGAAAAGACGGCGGCTGCGTTTGGTTTGAAAGTCACGAAAGAGGCCGGCGCATTGGAACTTGCTCCGTCGATTCGAGCACAAATCATGATTCTCGAGGTCCGTAAACAGGAAACATTAAAATATGGAATCAAATGGGCCGCTGGCTACTCAGCGCAGCTGTTACCAAAAGTCGAAGGGATTGATGCCCTGATGGTCACCGCCCAATTTTTGGAAAACTCGGGAATCGGCCGCGTGCTCGCAAGTCCCAGTTTACTTTGCCGCAGCGGGAGGGAGTCGGAATTCTTAGCTGGTGGTGAAATTCCGATCAAAGTGATGAGCGAGTATTCAGGAAACGTGATTTGGAAAAAATACGGAATTGTTCTGCGCTTGAAACCGCAAGCAGATTTTTCTGGTCGGATGAGTTTGGCGATTGAAACGGAGATCTCGAAAATTGACCCCGCTCACGTTGTCGATGGCATTCCGGGATTTGAAACGAACCGTGTGCAGAGTCATTTTGATCTCAATGAGCCTCGCACGATTGCTCTGTCAGGTTTAATTCGAATGGAAGACGGAAAAAA
Organism: Bdellovibrio sp.; assembly: GCA_046318155.1. Lineage (GTDB taxonomy): Bacteria > Bdellovibrionota > Bdellovibrionia > Bdellovibrionales > Bdellovibrionaceae > JAHBUS01. Next base: position 4,079 of record JBKCUU010000082.1, read on the forward strand.
CATGGAAGGAGGACTCCCCTGGCTCTCCAAGATCCCAATTTTGGGCCCCCTTTTTTCGAGCCGTGAGTTTCAGAAGAGTCAAACAGAACTCGTCATTCTTGTCAGACCAGAGCTTGTCACTGTTAGCGACGGGAGCCGCTAATGATCCAAGACATATTGCAACAAATTGAAGCGGATCTTCATCAGCTTGCCTCCGAGTTCGAGTCCTACCAAATGGCGCCTGATCAAAATCGTGGAGAAAAAGTTCAGTCGGTGATCAAGAAAAGAACCCATGGACTTTCAGAATCAGATGGCAAGCGTATCCTTGAAGAGTTTAATGGGGATGGTCCGCTCGCAGAACTTTTCGCTCAAACTGAGATCACCGAAATTATGGTCAACGGCCCCTTTGAGATTTGGTTTGAGAAAAATGGACGCCTCAACCGGTTTCATGATCGATTTGTCAGTAAAAACAGCTTTCGTAATTATTGTTTTCGTTTGATGGAAGAAGCTAAAGTCCAACTCACCACTGAACAGCCGACCGCGCACGGGCACTTACGGCAGTTTCGCTTGCACATGATTGGCTGCGAACTGACCGGATCAAATGTGCATTTGAGCTTTCGCCGGCACCCCGAAAACCCGTGGACGTTTCAAGCCCTTGGTAAAAAGGGATGGGGAAAGCAGGATCAAATTGTGGCGCTCGAACGATTGGTCGAATCCAAACTCAATTTTTTGGTCGTTGGCGGCACGGGAACTGGCAAGACCAGCGTCCTCAACGCCTGCTTGCAGCGATTGCCAGAGAATGAGCGCACGGTCCTGATCGAAGACACACTCGAGCTCAAGATTCCAAATACGGCTTCGATGCGCCTTCTCACTCGCGAAGACCCGACTGGAATTCTGAAAAAAGTGGATCAAGCAGAGCTGGTTCGAAATGCTTTGCGGCTCAGACCAGATCGCTTGGTCATGGGCGAGATACGCGGCGATGAAGCGAAAGACTTCTTAATGGCCTTGGCAACGGGGCACGCGGGTAGTTTTGGGACTTTGCATGCCGCAACGGCGGCACAAGCCTTGATCCGCCTTGAAATGTTGATTCAAATTGGTGCACCAAATTGGAATTTGTCTGCCGTGCGAAGATTAATTCAGATGAGTCTGCAAGCAATCGTGGTGATCGGCAGAAACTCGGAGGGCCAGCGCTACTTGGAGGGTGTGTACCGGATCAGTTCCTTGGAAGAAAACGGAATCTTACTTGAGAAAGTCAGTTGATGATGAGAGGCGATTGTCTCCGCGCCCCTCACCAACAATTTTTTGTTAAGCTTCTAAATTAAGATTTTCACCAGAGGGAAGCGGAGCGGCGGTCTTGCTGCTAATAGGAGCAGCTTTCACCGGCACCATTTCATCGACTTCGGTGGTTCTCTCTTGCGTCTCTTCGCTCGCGGGACGGGACTTGATGTCTTCCCCTACTCTGCTTTCGAAAAACCTTTTCGAAAGATCATCAACGATCTTGACCGAGTCCGCTTCACGAGGATTCGTCGCCGCAAGTGTATCTTTGAAGGCGATGTCTTTTGCTTGCTGCGAAACCGAGAAACGATCTTTGATTGGATTGACACCCACAGGTCGGCCGTAGGTCGCGATTCCGGGCCGAATGGGCTGGGCCCCATTCATGTCCACATTCTTAATGCGCGGATTCGAAGGCAAAATGCTACTCAGTTTTTCCATACCCCACCTCCATGTGAGCTTTCTAGAATCCTCATCCTGAGAATTCTCCAGTCTCATCGGCATCTCCTGCTCCAACTTGAGACATTTTTTATCCCCACCCTCGAATCCGGCCCCGCCCTTCGGCCAGCCACGCGGGTCTTTCCTCCTCTTTGTAGATCTTCAATTACAAATACTGGGTGCGAGGGACACGGCTCCTGCCTCGCCGCCCTTGAATACGCATCCTGCGGGGCGGAGGTCCCTCACACCCAGTATTTGTAATTGAAGATCTACAAAGAGGAGGAATATCTCGGGTGACTGGGGAATTGATCGGGGGAATTCGGACGGGGAAAGTCAGAAAGAGAATTCTTTGCGGCATGGGAATGGGATTTTGTTCTTCTCTTCAAAGTGAGGGACTGGGGTTCTTTCCCTGAGGAGGGCCTCCGCCCCCGCAGGTTGCGGTACGAAAGGGGGGTGAGGCTGGTGGCCGTGCCGTCGTCAGGGAAAGAACCCCTGTCCCTCACTT
>JBKCUU010000083.1:0-46457 GCA_046318155.1 Bdellovibrio sp.
TCGTGAAGCTGTTTTAAGTCGGTATGGCATGGGCGTAGGCAATTCGATGAATCTCAAATTGGGACAACTTCTTTAAGTTTGCACGACTTTTGTCCGAAAAGCTTTCATGGGGTTCCCGTCAGGATTTCACGGCAATTCAGCTTCTAAACTGGGTCAAGAAATTTTAGATCACAATTTTGGTGAACGCTTGCAAGCACTGCAATTTGAACTTGAGGTTCAAGGGGCAAAATGGGGTTTAGGCCCTCGCGCTGGCCTGGCCACTCGCGGCCCCGCCTCAACCGGAATCTCACGCCGCGCACCGAAGTGTCTTTCAATCATTCATCCGACGATCAACAAAGCTCTCTCAACCTGAATTACCAATGGTGAAGAGGCAACGAAGGGGGGGCACCCACTTACTTGCAGCCTTGCCCCAATTTCACCAGCCTTCGCACTTCGCTCACGCTCAAGGCCATCGGTTTAATCGCGCAGCGGGCAGAGGCGCCTTGGCTTTTGAGTTGGGCCAGCTCTTTTGCCAGGGGAGCAAAAGCGTCTCGGCCCATCGAGAAAATGGACTCAAACTCTTCGGTGTACGCTTGCATCACTTGCGCGGCCTTAGCTCCTGAAAGCTCGACCAAATTTTCGATATGGCTGTTTTCGCTGCTCTTTGACCAGTTGAATGAACCGGCAAGAACGGTTGCTCCATCAACGATCATAAATTTATTGTGCATCTGATACATCATGTAATCAGAGACTTTAAGATTATAAAATTTAACTCGGAGTTCAAGGTTCTCGTGGCCCGATAGGTAGCCCGCGCGCTTCCCGATATCCATAAAGTCATCTTGGCTAATCACCAATTGAATGTGCACTCCGCGCTCGGCAGCCGCCTTCAGCGCTTCAAGCACCTCGACAAGACGAACACGGGTCGTGGCGATCTGGAGCGTATGCTCGGCGCTTTGGATTAAGCGAACAACTTGTTCAGTCAAAACGGCGTCTTCGTGTGAGCCTTTGTCGACTGTTCGCGGTGAATTAAAGAAAACGGCGACGTCTTGCTCTTCATCATAGTCGGCCAGCGGCCGCTCTGAAGAATCGGAGCTGTTTCCAAATTCACGAGAAGCCTTCCAGAGACGAGAAAACTCAAAATTAAATCGTCCCGTCACTTCATCTTCATTCGTAAAGAAAAGAATATTTTCGTTGTAGTTTCGGTACGACGAGAGCGACCAGTTGGCGCTGCCCGTGATCACCCGAGCTGTGGGAGTTCCGGCATCAAGGACGGCAAACTTGTGATGGACCTTGACCGGTTTTCCCAGAAACCGAACATCCAGCCCAAGAGCTTCGAGTTCGGTCATCTTCTTGGCCTTCTCTTCGGGCGCGGCATAGCCTTCAAAAATCAGTCGAATTTTGAGCTCTCGGGACCCAATCCGTTTTTGCACAAGAGAAGACTGCAAGGCTTTGATCACCGGTGAGGACGCGGAGGTCTCCATATTGTACATGGCGATATCAATTGTCGACCGGGCTTGCGTGATCCACTCCGCAATTTTTTCGAGCGTGGGATCATGCGGATGAAAAAGAACTTCAACCTTGGCCTTTGCCGTTACCGTCAAACTCAAAACAAGAACCAGCACCAAGCAATTCATCATCGCCTCCTCGGGCTTGAACGTCACTAGCGAGGGTCTACCGCAAAGGCCAGAGGCAAGTCTTTCACATAACAGGAACATTACTATGTAAAAACTGAATGTCTAGAAATCAAGACTGTTTGTCGGTCAACTCTTGCCAGCGAGCATAGAGCTTTTCGATCGCCGCTTTCTGGGTTTCGAAGGCTTTCGAGAGCTCTTGAAGCTGCACGTAGTTGGCTTGCACTTCGGAGCTGGCCAGCTGTGCTTCGACTTGAGCCAGCTCGGCCTCTGATTGGTGAATCAAAGCCTCCATCTGGTCAAACTCGCGCTGCTCTTTATTGCCGAGGCGGGCTTTCTTTTTTTCGGGGATAGCTGCCGTGGGCTCTTTGGTCGCTGCCGCCGCGGGGACAGACTTTCCTTTGCCTTTACCTTGGCTTTGCTTGCGCCACTCCTCCCACTGAAACAAGTTCGAAAACTTTTGGATTTCACCGTTACCGGTAAACGCCAAGATCTCGTTACAAACTTGATCCATAAAATAACGGTCGTGCGTGACTAAAATCAGTGCGCCCGGAAACTCGGCTAAAGCCTCTTGCAGCGTATCCATCGTCGCGATGTCGAGATCATTGGTGGGCTCATCCAAAATAAACACGGGCTCTGTTTGCAGCAAAAGCTGCGCGATCAAAAGCCGCGTTTTTTCGCCGCCCGAGAGCTTTGCGACCGGAAGCTCCATTTGATCATTTCTAAAATGAAACCGAGCCAAATAGCTACGGGCAAAGACGGGGCGACCCTGAACGTGAACGTAATCACCCTCTGGACAAAGATTGTAAAGAACGCTCTTATCCAACTTGAGTGTATTCTTCTTTTGGTCAAACAAAGCAAACTGAACTTTGTCGTTCACCATGACAGAGCCTGTGGCAGGCTTGATCTCTCCTAAAAGAGTTTGAATCAAAGTCGACTTTCCGCAGCCGTTGGGACCTAAAATCCCGACCCGCGCCCGTGCACCCAAAATAAATGAGAAATCTTTGAAGAGCTCTTTGTCTCCGCGAACCTGCGAAATATTTTTAGCTTCAACAATTTTTTTTGGATTGCGAATCTCTTCGGCCATCTCGAAACTCATTTTCCGATCACGATTTTTTTCGGTCAGCTCATCAACCGTATCGGCCAATTCGTGGGCGCGCTCAATCCGCGCCGTTTGCTTCGTTTGCCGGGCCTTGGCGCCACGGCGAAGCCAATACGTTTCTTGGCGGAGTTGATTTTTACGAACTTGCTCCAAAGTCTTTTGAGCTCCGAGCTCAGCCTCTTTCAACACTAAAAAGTCAGCGTAGGTTCCTTGGATTTGAATCAAGCCTTTGGGGTTTCGAGGATCCAAATCAAAAATGTAATCACAGGTGTTTTGCAAAAAAAGCCGATCATGCGTAATCATCAAATGACCCATGTCACGTTGCTGACTCAGAAAGCCTTCGAGCCACTCGATGCTTTCGACGTCCAGGTGATTCGTCGGCTCATCAAAAAGCAAAAGTTGGGGCCTCGGCGCAAGCACCTGGGCGAGGGCGACGCGCTTCATCCAGCCGCCCGAAAGCTCAGAAACGGGACGATCGACGCCCGCTTCTTTTGAGTCTAGCTCAAGGCGAGAAATCAATTCGTAGATAAATCCCAGCTGAACGTAATCATCCGGGTCGTGCATGGTTTTTTGCAAAACTTCAAAAATGGTTTCGCCGGATTTAAATCGAGGATCTTGTTCGAGGTAGCCAATCTTGAGGCCCCGCGCAAAGCTGACTTCACCGCGGTCCGGTGTTTCGACGCGGGCTAAAATTTTAAGCAGCGTTGACTTACCCGCGCCATTGGGGCCGATCAAACCAATCTTTTGTCCTTCGTTAAGGCCAAAAGTGAGGTTTTTAAAAAGAGTTTGGGCGCCAAATGCTTTAGAAAGATCGAAGGCCGAAATCAGAACGCTCATGACTGTTCTCTCCAGAGGTGATCCCGCACCTTTAGCAGCTGAGCCACGATACTGAAAGCAATTTCGACCGGAGAATGATTTCCAAAAGTCTCACCGATGGGACAATAGATTTGATCCACTCGAGCGGGCGGAGCCCCCATCTCGAGCAGCTCCGCGCGGATTTTACGAGCTTTCAGGTCGCTGCCAATCACGCCAATGTAGGGAAACGAATGCTGAATAAGCTCTTTCAGAACCGGCAGGTCGGTCGAATGTCCCATGGTCATTAGCACAACAAAAGTACCCGGCTCAAGTTCAGCCACTTTCTTTGGCATCTCCGGCCAGAGCTCTGTGCGCAAACGGGCATGAGCCTGCACCTTCTCGAGCCATTCGGAGCGCGAGTCAATCACCGTCAGGTCACAATCAAGCTTGAGCAAAAGCGGTGCTAATTCTTGGGCGACGTGACCCGCGCCAAAAACGGCGATCTTCCATTTGCGAAGAGGTGTCACCTTTTCGAAAAAAAATGAGACCGCTCCTCCGCACGACATTTTGAGATCCACTTGTAGATTCCACCGAATCAGCTGAGGCTGTTCATTTTCGGATTTCAAAAACTCTTGGCCTTTAAGAATGGCGGCGTTTTCAACTTTGCCTCCGCCCACGGTGCCAAAACGAAGGCCCTCTGCTGTCACGATCATGCGAGCGCCAACATCTTGCGGGCTCGACCCTTGAGTTTCAACCAAGGTCACGACGACGTAGGCTTGCCGCTTTTCGCGAAGCCGCTGGCATTGATCCAAAAAAAGCTCAAAGTTTTTTTCGGTCATGAAGATCCTTGAGACCCGTATTTCATGCACTCAAGTAAAATCACTTCGGGAGTTGCCGGACTCACAAAATTGGGCGGTTTGGGACCTGCTCGGTAAGATAGGGCATTTTTAACCGCGGTCCAAACCGACGAGCCCAAAAGAAGCGGCGGCTCACCCACCGCTTTGGTTGAAAAAACGTTATGTGAATTGAGCGTATTTGCAATCAAGCGCACATTGAAGACGCGCGGGCAGTCTTGCACGTTCGGAATTTTATAGGTTGTTGGTGAATGCGAAATCAAATGACCTTGCGGTGAATAATACAAATTTTCACTGGTGACCCAACCCATTCCTTGCACGAAAGCACCGGTCACTTGTCCCAGGTCAATTGCCGGGTTCATCGAACAGCCAAGATCCATGAGCAAATCAACGCGGCGGACTTTTAATTCGCCCGTATCTTCATCAATTTCAACTTCGCTAGCGCAAATGCCATTGGTAAAATAACTAAAGGCTCGCCCCTTACCGGTTTTTTTATCAAAGCCTAAATTTTTGGTTCGAAAGTGCGCGTACTCGCTAAGTGATAAACGGTGCAGATAAGCCTTTTGAATCACTTGAACCAGATCTTCGCTCCACCCTGTCGGCTCATGAACCACTTGAGAATCCCGAAAAACAAAGTCTTGAGCCACAAAATCACCTGGCGGTGCAGAGAGTTCTCGCAACTCATTCAGACTCTTGGTTCGTAAGTGCTCAGCCACCCAAGCCAATCGCCGCGTAATTTCTAATGACGCTTTTAAGGCGGCCGAGCAGTTTAAATCGGACCCGCTTGAGGCGGCCGTCGGCGACGTATTTGCGTTTTTTTCGGTGCTGGTGGACATCACTTTGACGGCCTCCGAAGGGACACCGAGAGCGGTGGCGACCGTTTGCGCGATCTTTGTATTCACCCCTTGACCCATCTCGGTGGCGCCGGTCGACACTTGAAGTGTTCCATCCCGGTGCAAATTGACCAAGGCATTGGCCTGATTCAAATGCCGAGCTGTAAAGGCAATGCCAAACTTAACTGCCGTGACCGAAAGACCGCGAAGCTTTCCAGAATTTTGCGAGTTAAATTGATCAACGTCTTGGCGCCGCTGGCGGTAACTTGCCTCTTGCTCCAAGGTCTGAAAAAGCTCGGGAAGAACAAGATCCTCAATGTCTTGGCCGTAAGGAGTTTTGTTCCGCGGTGCAGGCCCGTACACATTGAGTCTTCGAATATCGAAGGCATCTTTTTTTAAAACATGGGCGATATCTTCAAAAATACTTTCGATGGTCATATTGCCTTGAGGGCCACCAAAGCCCCGAAAAGCCGTGTTCGAATGATTGTTGGTGCGGCAAGCCCAGCCCTCGATCTTTGCGTTGGGAAGAAAGTAAGCCCCATCCAGGTGAAACAATGCACGGTCCAGAATCGAGGGTGACAAATCCGTATAGGCCCCGGCGTCGGCATAAAGCTTGGCTTTGATGGCGAGCAGGCGGCCGTCTTGATCAAATCCCACTTCATACTCGTTTTGAAATGGATGACGCTTGCCCGTGAACTTCATGTCGTCGTCTTTACTTAAGACGATCCGCGCAGGGCGCCCGAGCTTTTGTGCAACGAGTCCCGCCATCGCGGCAAAAGGCGCAGCTTGAGACTCTTTACCGCCAAATCCACCGCCCATTCGTTTAACAATGCACACGACCTGCGACTGCGCAACACCCAAGGCCTCGGCCACCACGTGCTGAGTCTCGGTGGGATGCTGAGAAGACGAATGCACTTCAAAGCAGTCGTTCTCAAGTGGGTACACAACACTTGCTTGCGACTCCATGTAAAAATGCTCTTGTCCGCCGCACACAAACGTCCCCGACAAACGGTGCGGCGCTGCCGCCAAGGCTTTATCGGCATCACCCGTCACGAAGGGCGTCGATTGATACAAGAACTGCTTTTTTTGAATGGCTTCATTGAGTGAGAGAACTGGTACACGCTCTTGCACTTCAATTCGAATTTTTTTAAGAGCCTCAAGTCCCGCTTCTTTCGTTTCGCTGGCGACAAGGCAAACGGGCTCGTCCATGTAACCAATTTCACCGTCGACTAAAATGGGCTGCTCTTGGACAATGGTGCCCCACTTGTTGTGATACAAATCACGTGCGGTCCAAACGCCTAGGACTCCCGGAATTTTAAGAGCTTCTTGAAAGTCGATGTTTTTAATGGTGCCGGCGGCCGCGGGGGCTCCTTTAACAAAAACTTGAACCTCTCCTTGAAGAAAGGGCCGGTCATCGACAAAGATGCTCTGGCCCGTGACATGACCCCTTGCCGAATCGTGCGGCGCACTTTTTCCTAAACTCATGGCGCGGCCTCGGCCCGAGGTGCGAGCAGGTCCCGCGATAGTTTCCGAAAAAAGTTTTGGCTCAATTGAAATCGGTACTCTTTTGATCCTCGCACATCGCCCAGTGGTGAGATCTCCGTGATTGCAAATTCGCCAGCCCGACTCAAGAGCGCTGGCGACAACGACTGACCCTGCAAGAGCTGCTCGGTTTTTAGTAAACGCAAAACGGTGGGACCGACTCCGCCAAGAGCCAAACGAACAAACTGAACTTGTCCTTGTTTTACTTTCATCAAAGCGGCAAACGTGACGGCCGAGATATCTAAATCTTTACGCAAAGATGCTTTGTACAGCTTGACGGTCGAATCCATTTCGAGCGCTGGGATTTCGAGGCGCAAAACAATTTCATCGGGCCTCAGGTCCGTTTTTTTATAACCCAGATAAAACTTCTCAAGCTCAATCTCGCGCTCACCTCGAGCACTTGCAACGACCAACCGGGCGCCGGCAACGACCAAAAATGGAAGCGTATCGCCGATGGGCGAACCATTGACGACATTGCCAATCAGAGTTGCGCGGTTCTTGATTTGCGGCGAAGCAAAGATGCGAAGCAGGCGCGCAAATTCGGGAACCTCATTTTCGAGAACATCCTCAAGTCCGGCCAACGTGACGTTGGCACCGATCAGAAGCGAACCCAATTTTTGCTCGACACAGCGAAGTTCCTCGAGCAAATGAAGGGACATCGCTTTTCTTAAAAGCAGTTTTCCTTTATTGACCAGAACTCCGAGGTCGGTCGCGCCCGCGACGATCTTGGCCTCGGGGTGGTTCCCCTTATAGGTCAGCGCCTCGGCTAAGGTTGTTGGCACGCGAAGTTCGAATTCATCTTGGCGGAGCTGCAAATCTTGGCGGCTCCATTCACGCATCTGACTCCGGTGCTCTTGGGTGAGGTATCTGGATTCAAGCGATTGCCCAGGATGGGGCTTAAGCGCGCACGCCGCTTTCAAAATGGGTTCATACCCCGTGCAGCGGCATAAATTCCCAGTCAGCGCGTTCCGCGCCCGCTTGTCGGTGATTGGCTTTTGAGTTTTAAGCGAACTCTCATACAGCGCGGTCATCGCGCAGACAATGCCTGGCGTGCAATAGCCGCACTGAGCTCCGAAGTGATCCACCATTGATTGTTGCACAGGGTGAAGCGCTTCATTTTGCTGAAGACCTTCAACCGTTACGACCGAGGTCCCCTGGAGCGTAAAAACAGGGAGAATGCAGGAGTTCACAGGCACAAACTGGGGGTGACTGACCCGAGCGCACAGAACCGAGCAAGCGCCGCAATCCCCTTCAGCACAAACGATCTTGGTGCCAGTCAAACTTTTTTGATAACGCAAAAAGTCCGCCAGCGGCCAAAAGACCTTGTCATCTTGAATCTGGCAAACTTGCCCGTTGAGATAGAAGGATATCTTCTGTTCCACCCTGCAATTAGGCCCGGATTTTAGGGTTTTTGGAAGAGGTATTTCTTAAGATCGGCATTGTCTGAACGCCACAACACATTGTCGATAAAATAGTGATGGATATTAATGAACAACTGAAAAACGCCCATAAAGATCGTGGGACTCCAAAGCACAGCCGCATTGGCATTCCATTCGGGCATGCGTTCATCCAAGCCCGTGGGAATCCAATGAAAGACAAGTAGACCCGTCACAATCGCGGCGCCAAAATAGAGCAGACCATTGAAGAAAAGTGACTTGCGGCGCTCAAAATCAGTGGGCCTCAGTGCGGTCGCTCCCCACTGATTTTTTTTAAGCGCACCAACAAAGAGCAAATATTGGAGCGAGTGAAAGAACGGAACCATGTAGTAAAAGTGGCGGTGCCCGGCAAAGGGCAGATACCAAGCCAGCAAGGCGACATAAGACACCCATCCCACCCGCGAAATGCTGCGTCCCTCCCGGATATAACGCCAAACCAAGAGACCCACAGCGATGACACCTGTCACAAATACAAGCGCGTAAGCAGCCAGCAGAATCTTTGGTGAAAAGCCCAGGAGATCATATTTAATCCCGAAGAAATCAGCTTCGCGGTGATCAAGCTGGCCCCCGACAAACGACAACCCCCAAATCGAATACAGATTTGTCAAAAGGGCGTATCGCTCTAATTTGCTCAAGTAAAATGATTTGACCGATGAGGTCACCACGATAGTGCCAAACACCTGTTTCACATAATGCCAACCCACGGTCAAAAACATAACGTGAACCATCAGCGAGAAAACGACGTCGTCATTGCGTGAAAAACCCAAGCCAAACACCCCAATCAAAATGATCGGCGCAATGATCGCCGCCCAAAGATATGTGGGCTTTTTTACAAGCTCGGTCCGCTTATCCCAATACAAGAGCTGGTAAGACAGCATAAAGTGCGGCCAGTTAATAACCAGGCTAAGGTAATACATCAGAATTGCGAGTTTTGTCGTGTCCGCATTTTCGTTTAAAAAAAAGTGGAAGCACAAAAACAAAAACAGGCTCAGGCCACCGACCATCAGCAGATCTAAATTTTTACCTAACAATGAAGTCTCGCGAAGGGTTGTCGCCTCAAGCGCCATGCTTCAAGACTGCAGGGCCTCGTCCTTTTTGACAAGTCGAGCTTTCGCAGACAGGGTGACGGTAAACTCAGCGACGATTTCTTTGGGATCTTGAGAAGGAACGATGGCGTAAGAGCGAAAAGTTTTGGTTTCGCGCTGGCCAGTCTGAATCGTTTTGCTGATCACGTCGCGAACTTCACTTCCCTGCTCGCAAACAAAGTGCACATCGCCTTCACAGCGCTTGATGAAGTTGGCTGTAAAGTCTTTAAATAAAAAATCGACGCGCTGACCGCTTTTCTGAATTTCTTGAACGGCTCTGATGGCCACGGCGGCTTCAGCACCCATCGCAATCGCACCAAAGTACATGACACCCAAATGGTTTTTTGTTCGGCGATTCAATGGAATTTTAAGTACGGTCCGCTGCTCATCCATCTCCATCACCGTGGGACGGATCCAGCCCAAAAGCGGAATTTTGACAAATGAAAAGAGTCTCAAAAATGCAGTGGCCTTAAACTGGTCGATTTTTTTCACGGCGCAATTCTCCATCCCAATGAGCGAAACACAGGGCTGATAGTACTGGCAAAAACAAATTAAAGACTGGGACTAAAGAACCCAGCGCCAACAAAAAACTGAGAAAAAAACCTTCGCTTTGATGCAGGCCACGAAGTCTCTTGAGATCCTCCCAGCTTTGCGTACCTGACCATTGGTCGAGCGTCAGCAGACGCCACTGCACCCACCCCAATACGGCCAGCGTAAAAATCCCAGGCAGAATCGGAACCCAGAAAAAAACTAAGAATAACAACCAGGATCCAAGTCCTAGCAGCGAGACAAAAAAAATCTCGATGATTTGCCGGACAAGTGACACCTGACCCATGACCGGACGGTCTTGATAGCCTCGAGAGCTTAAAAAACGCCGCACCCAAGGAAACGCCAGGACCGAGAGCAACACCAGGCTGACAATTAGGACAATGGGAAAACTGGCCAAGACAAGCAAAAGTATTCCCCAGAAACCTGTAAAATCCCAGGTCGTCATTTGAGTGATCCATGCGAGCAAAGGTCCGCCCACAAAACCAAGAACGATCACCCAAAACAAGATTCCTGTCAGAAACACCATCAACGAAAGCAAGATCACGCGCGGATGGACGAAGTCTCTTAATCCCAGCAAGAGCGAGCGCATGACCCGTTCTAATTCAAAACTTTGCTGAGCCGAAGTCGTACTGGGCATTACAAATTCAGTTTCGGCAAGCGGACCGTGACAAAATAGCTATCCATTTGAAATCGACTTGGCTGCGAATGAATCACCAGGGGAACTTCAAGACCACCCGTCGTCGGCGTCAACATGTCATGTTCGACATTTTCAGTACCGCCGGGATAAATTTTATCAAGTCCAGAGGCCCAGGCATAATTGGCAAAATCGAAAAAGCGCGTGGTGACTTCGCGCGAAGGTGTTGTGATCACGATTTTCTGACTGATCCGCCATTGCCGAAACAATTCGGCATTGATCTCGAGTGACGGCGCACCGACAGCAGCATAAAACTGCACCTGGTAACCAGCAAACAACTCTTGCACACGCTTGGCGACCACCGCGTTAAAGGGGTCAACGGCGACCTCGATCGAACACAAAAATTGCTGCGCTGGTTTAGCCATGCAGGTATAGCCTTCAGACTTGAGCCGCTCAAGCTTTGCGCGTTCAGCATCGCTGATCGCAACCACGATTTCAGAATGCCGGTGTCCCGAAATTTGGTACTGACCTTCGAAGGCAAAGGTGCCTTCATAAGGGGTCGGCGGTGTGGGCGGGAGCCTTTGTCCAGGATCACTTTGAGCCAGGGCCGGGCTGACTGACAAAACAGCTGACAGGACAACTGCCAGGACTACTGCCAACAACGCCACCAGACGTCCGCAAGATTTGAATTTCACTTAGATCCTCCTTCAAGCAAAGAGCTCAGACGACAACGGGGAAACAAAAGAACGGGTTACAAAAGAGCCTTGCAACAAGACTTCCTAAAATCAAGTTTTTGTGACCCCAGACGCAGGAGGGCCATGCGCGCCGCCAAGACGCACGAATAAGGGTGCAATTGACATGAACTGGCGTCAGGGCCCAAATCGGGTTCTTGCGGGCCCCAAAAGACCGTGGCGGCGTGCGGCTGAAGTTCTTGCCCACCCCAGGGTTCTCTCTCCTCGACAAGCGGCCAGGTTTCAGCGACTCTTGAAAGAGGAGGACGCATGAGCTTGCTCGCTAAATCTCTAATTGAAAAGACCCTCAATGAAGCCCTATCGACTGGTGCTGATTTTGCCGAACTCTTTGCCGAAGAATCCTATTCGAGCGTGCTCTCCGTGATGGATTCCAAACCTTTCTCGGCGCAAGTCGGCCGTCAATACGGCGCTGGCATTCGCGTGCACTTTGGTACCGAAGAAATTTACATGACGACCAATGACCTCTCGGAGCGAGGTCTGCTGAAAGCCGCGCAAACCGCGGCGGCCGCAAAACCCACCGGCACCCGCAAGGCCGCACCTGTTGTTTTAGGTGACGCGGCTCCCACCTCTTTTGATGGCTTTCATTCGTACGGCCAAATGCCATGGGAGATCGACCGCGACAACAAATTCAAGTTCTTAATGAATCTCGATCAGACCTCACGCAAGACGAGCGCGCTGGTCACGCAAACGCAGCCGCGCTTGATCGAAAAGGTCCAAAAAGTTTTGATTGCCAACTCTGAAGGACTGCTTGTCGAAGACCTGCGCCGTAATTTTAGAACGTTCATGGAAGTTTATGTTGAAGACCAAGGCAAAAAAGAAACCTATCACAAAAACGACTGGTCGACGACGAACCCACTTTTTTATGAGGCTCTAAGCGGCACTGACATGGCCGTGCAAACAACGCAAGCCGCCCTCACGCTGTTAAAAGCGGATTTTGCCCCTGCCGGCGAATTCCCGGTGGTGATTGACCAGGGCTTTGGCGGCGTGATTTTTCACGAAGCTTGCGGTCATGGGCTCGAGACAACCTCAGTCGCTCAGGAGGCCTCCGTTTTTTGCGGCAAACTCAATCAAAAAATTGCCGACTCTTGCGTGACGGCGATTGATGACGGCACGATCGAAGGTGGCTGGGGTTCGCAAGCTTACGACGACGAAGGACGCAGACCCGAGAAAACAACTTTGATCGAAAATGGAATTTTAAAATCTTACATGGTCGACCGCTTGGGCGCTCAAAAAACGGGGTACTCCGTCACGGGCAGTGGCCGCCGTCAAAACTACAAGTACGCTCCCACCTCTCGCATGCGCAACACTTACATCGCCGCGGGCACCAGCACGCTTGAAGAAATGATTCGCGATGTGGATTTGGGCATTTACGCCAAAGACATGGGCGGCGGCTCGGTTTCACCTGGTACTGGAGATTTTAACTTTGCGATCCAAGAGTCCTACATGATCCGCAATGGAAAACTAGCCGAACCCGTTAAAGGTGCTAGCCTCATCGGCCGCGGGATCGAAACATTGGGACGCATTTCGAAAGTGGGCAACAACTTGAAGCTGTCGGCGGGGATGTGTGGCTCGGTGAGCGGCAGTATCCCTGCGGCCGTGGGACAACCCGCCGTTTTGGTTTCTAAGATCTTGGTGGGGGGACGTGCTTCATGAGGACAATGAATGAACTCCAAAGTGAATTTGAAGTCCTCGAGAAACTTGCAAAAAAAGAAGGCGCCGAGGTCGAGATGAGCGTCGGCCAAGCCGAGTCTTTTTCGGCTGGTTATCAGCAGCGCAAACTCAAAAAATACGCTTCGGACAATGCCGTCTCAGCGTCTTTCCGCGTTCTTTACGGCAAGGGTACCGGCGTTTCAACCACCGAAAAGATGGACGCCGAGGCCTTGAAACTCACGTTCAATGAAGCTCTGCAATCGGCAAAGGACCTGAGCAAATCAAAAACGGCCAAGGATCTTGAACCCGCTTTGCACTTTGGCTCGCAGCCCACGGATCTTCCTGGTTTGTTTCATAGTGATTACAGCGAAATTCCGATCAAGGATAAGTTGGTATGGGCCGAAGAGCTCGAAAAATCAGCATTAGATTTTGATACCCGGGTCACTAATGTGCCCTACTCGGGCTATTCCAACTCGGCCAGCCAGCGTTTTCTTTTGAATAGCAAAGGGACGCGCCTCTCATCTCGCTCAAGTAGTTTGTCGGCCTACTCCTACGCTTTAGCAAAAGCCGACGAAGATTCAAAGGCGGGCTACATGGCATTTTTTTCTCGCATGCCGACTCAGCTTGATACAAAAAAAATTGCCCACAGTGCCGCGCAAAAATCATTAGCGATGCTAGGAGCGACTCAGCCCACGACCGGTCATTGGACCGTGGTCCTTTCAAATGAAGTTGCCTCTTCGCTTGTCGGTTTAGCCTTAAGTCACTTTTCGGCTAAGGCCTTGGATGAGAACACCTCACTTCTCAAAGATAAAAAAGGTACGCAAGTGTTTTCAAACTTGCTGACGTGGATGGATGATCCACTTTTGGCTCACCTGCCCGCTTCGCGCTCGTTTGATGCCGAAGGTGCGGCCGCTCAGCGAACTTCGCTGGTTGAAAACGGCGTCATGCAAAACTACCTGACCAATCTTTTTTACGCACGAAAGATGAACTTGCCTCACACCGCTTCGGCAGTGCGGGGGGCCGCCGAGATGGACATCTCGAGTAGCAACGTGATTGTGCAAAAAGGCAGGGCCTTGAGGGCCGATCTTTTGCGGGCCGACAAAAATGTGATCTTGATCACGGAAGTCGAAGCGATTCATTCGGGGTATAAAGAAGGCACGGGGGATTTCTCTCTTCCGTCGGCAGGCTTTCTTTATCAAAATGGACAAATGCTAGGGCCCCTGCATCAGTTTGTTTTTTCAGGCAACCTGATGACTTTACTCAAAGACGTCAGCGGAATTTCAAACGAATGGAACGACGACGGCTCGAGCGTGCTGGCTCCGGACTTGTTAATTCCGAATGTTTCAATCGCGGGCAAGAACTAGAGGCGTAAAGCGATTGGTGATCTCACCCCGACTTGAACGGGGATCTACGGTTTAGGAAACCGTAGCTCTATCCAGTTGAGCTATGAGATCGTCCAAGTAGAATATACTCACTATAAGCTCAGTTTGCACTTGGAATTTTTCAAGAGCAAACCAGTCCAACCCTGAGGCCCAAAGGTTTGATTGGCATTTTTACCGAGCTGCTTGGCACACAAACTTTTGTCATTGTTCACCCTCCTGGAATCGAATAAGCCCTGGATATGATTTCAATCTTCATGTCCCTTTTCATGCTTCCAAATCCCCTGGCTTCAGGTGCCATCTTTGGCCACGATGACAGACAAACAATTACGAGGGGCAGCGAAATGGCGTTTCAGGGAAGAGCCACCGCGATTGCCGTACTCTCGGCGCTAATCACGCCCAACACCCAGAACCCCGACACGCTCGATCTAGAGACCTCGCCCATTAATCAGCTTCTTTGCCAAGATGAGCGCTTCGCCAACGAACCCAGTCTGTCGTACGCCTGCTCCGGATTTTTAATCGCGCCTGATCTTCTCGTCACCGCGGGGCACTGCATGGCCAACACGGGCGAAGTGCGCAATGAGACACAAATGTACTGCGAAGCGTACAGCTGGCTTTTTGACTACCAACCTGATGGGAGCGGCAGAGTTCAAACCCAAGGCATAAAAAAAAGCCGACACTATAAATGTAAACAAATCATCTTTGCCGTTAAAGATGAAAACTTCCCTTTGCGAGATTTTGCTCTCGTGCAGCTCGATCGCCCCGTCACCGACCGGGAGCCCGTGCGCCTTTCGTCAGTCACTCCTCAGGTTGGCGATAGCATCAGTATGATTGGCTATCCGTTGGGACTTCCGATGAAGCTGAGCCGAAACGCAAAAGTAGTCCACTCAGATGCCGATCGCCAAACGATTCTCACAAACTTGGATGCCTTTGAGGGCAACTCCGGCAGCGCCGTTTTCAATTCATCAAAAGAGGTCATTGGAATATTAGTGGGCGGTACACCGATCACTAGCTTCGTTAACGACACGGTTCAACACTGCAAGCGCTACAACCGCTGCGACGACAACCGCCGCAACTGCCTTGTCCCCGAGGAATTCAGTGCGACTTACCCTGGATTTTTAGGAATAGGCTCTGAAGTTCAAAGGATCACTCCGATTTTTGAACTTCTTCAATCAAAATCAATCAAAAAATAACGATCCCGAGACATCCCTAGGTGGATCGTCTAACTCACCACCTAGGGGCAGCTCTTGCCCCAGGTGTTGGGAGTCGCATCACCAATCCCCAAATGGAGCGACGAGCCTGAGTAATAACCAAGCGCTCGCATCTCGCCTTTTTTGCGCCACTGGCACAAAAGTTTGTGCGCTTTTTCTTGATCCGTTTTTGAACAGAACTGAACGTCAATCGAAGTTCCAGCCGGGTGTCGACCCGCAGCACCCCCAACGTTTTTATTATAGGGCTCAGGTCTCCACCAATTGTAGATTTGGCACACTTTGATTCCCAATCCATTTAGGCGCTCAACCATACGCACACCTTGAGCAGCAAAGACCCAAGTGCTTTGATCCGGATGAATCAACTGGTGCAATTGCGAAGAACCGTAGGTACATCGAAACGTCGAAACACTGCTGGGATTTGGGCGGATCAACTGATTGCACCAGGGCGATCCGTTGGTCACGCTGCCGCAGTAATCTAAAAAGGCTTGCCGCTTTTGATTGCCAGCGTTCACTTGCGAAAGCTGACTTGAACTGGCTTTGGCGCAGGCTTTAACCTCGTACAAAAACTCTTCAAAAAATTCGACATCCCCATGCTCATGTTCATGCAAATCCTCTTGATGCTCCAAATTTGGCTCTTCAACGTCGCCGCCGACGCGAGCGCAAGAGGTCGTAAAGGCGAGTAAGGATACAAAGACAAGGGCGGTTTTATAAGATGCAGACATGATGCCAAAGCTCCTTCCATGAGAGGCATGGAAGGGATCGGCAGTTTAACATTTTTATTAAAGTCCGGTGCCTCGCCCCAAGTTCAGAACAATGCCGTAATGAGGTCGACTGAAGTCGTGAAACTAGGCAAGATCAATCGTCTGAGTCCGCGTCATCTTCATCCATCGTACCCAGGTTGTATTTCTCAACCCGGTAGCGCATCGAACGGAAGGTAATGTTTAAAAGCTTTGAAGCGCGTTTTTTTACGCCACCAGCTGTATGGATGGCTTTCACGAGCAGCTCTTTTTCGATCTGACCTAAAATTTTATCCAAATCAACCCCGTCCGTCGTGACTTCGATTTCATTCGAGGACGCCATCTTACGGCCTTGAGGCGTGTTCACAAACGGAGGTAAGCTTTCGGGTAAAATCGTGGCTCCGCCTTCAAGAGCAACAGTGCGCTCGATGATGTTTTCGAGCTCGCGCACGTTCCCTGGGTAATCGTATTTCTTCAGACTTTCCATCGCTTCTAAAGAGATGCCTTGAACACTTTTACCTAGACGGTCGTTGTACTTCTTTAAGAAGTGATTCGCGAGCAAAGGAATATCCTCTTTGCGCTCACGCAATCCCGGCGTCTTGATATTAATGACGTTCAAACGGTAGTACAAATCCTGACGGAAGCTGCCGTCTTTAACCATGTTTTCAAGATCACGGTTAGTGGCTGCGATAATGCGAACTTCGATTTTGATATCTTCGTTGGCACCCACGCGTCTGATGACTCGCTCCTGAATCGCGCGAAGTAATTTGACCTGAATCGTGAGCGGCAACTCTCCAACCTCATCTAAGAACAAGGTTCCGCCATCAGCCGTTTCGAACAGACCTGTCTTGTCACTCACGGCACTCGTGAAGGAACCTTTTTTGTGACCGAACATTTCGGATTCCATCAGTTGCTCAGGAATCGCTCCGCAGTTGATCGTCACAAAGGGTTTATCTTTTAAGGGACCGTTATAGTGAATCGCCTTGGCCACAACCTCTTTACCCGTTCCCGACTCACCGGTGATCAAGATATTCGATGGTGCTTGTGACACTCGCTTGACGAGATCGAATACGCGGTGCATGGCATCCGAGTTTCCGACCATATTTTGAAACGAGTACTCTTTGGTCAGTTCTTTTTTTAGAACTTTATTCTCTACTTCCAAGTTGCGCGCGCGCAAAGCATTCGCCACATTGAGGCGAACTTCGTCGATTTTAAAAGGCTTGGTTAAATAATCATAAGCACCCACCTTCATCGCTTCAACAGCCGACTCGGTTGTGCCAAAAGCTGTGATCATCATGAAGGTCAGATCAGGGTAGGATTCTTTAACGTGCTTTAAGAGTTCAATGCCTGTCATGTTGGGCATCTGCAAATCCGAAATTATCATGTCAAACGAGCGCTTGGCCAAAATATCTTTTGCTTTCGCGCCGTCCTCGGCACTCGTCACATCATAACCTTCTTTTTTAAGCATGATTTCGAGGAACTCGCGAATTGATTCTTCATCATCAACAACTAAAATCCGCGGCTTCATTTCGATCCTCCCGATCTACGGCTGCGCAATCGAGCGCGAGAACTGAAGTCTCGCCTAAATTGTCACTTTCATCTATTGTCGAAAGAAAACCCTTTCGAATCAATGCATTTCAGCGATGTAGTCAAGCTAGAGGGAATCTGATTTCGAAATCGGTGCCTTTGCCTTTTTCGCTCTCGACGAAAATCTGGCCCCGATGAAGCTCTAAAATTTTAAGCGTGATTGCAAGTCCAAGACCCGTGCCTTTGGGCTTTGTCGTATGAAAGGGTTCGAACATCCGCTTGCGCGTGCTTTCTTCCATACCACAGCCTGTGTCGCTGAAGCGGATGATCACATGCTTATCCCGGACTTCCGCCTTGGCTGAAAAGCGGGCCATCTCACTTTTCTCCATCGCCTGAAAGGCATTGATCACAATATTTAAAAAGGCCTGCTTCAGCTTGTCTTTATGAACTCTGATCAGCAGCCCAGCTGTTATGTTGCGTTCGAGGACGACATCTTGGCGCAACTTGGAATCACGGCTGACGACATCGAGGACTTCATTGAGCATCGGGCCTATATCATGCACTTCAATGGGCGGTTTTTCAGGCTTAGCAAAATCTAAAAAATCACCCACTAAATTGTTAAGGCGGTCGATCTCTCGCAAGATGATTTTATTGAGCTTCTTATCCGTCTCGTTCGCTGTTTGTTCACTCAAAAGCTCGATCGAACCACTAATGCCGGCGAGAGGGTTGCGAATCTCATGCGCGATTCCCGCGGCCAACTGCCCGACGGCCGCTAGCTTTTCGGACTGACGAACGGCGTACTCAAGTTTACGCACTTGAGTTTGATCTTCGACAAGCACAAGATACGCTTGTTGATCCGGCAGATTTTGATTTAAAACTTGAACGGTGTAAACTTTTGTATCGTCTTCGTTTTGAATGACGTGTTCGACTTTGCCTTTACCAAGCGCCTCTCGCCACGAAAAGCCCGGAATCACTGTCGCCATCGTTGCCGACTCAAAATCGAGCTCACCAAAAATATCCGATGCACCAGGATTGACTTGCAGAACACGGCCCTTCACATCAACGGTTAAAAGTCCCGTGGGAATCGTTTCAACAATAGACTCGTTGATTTTTCGAAGAGCCGAGAGACTAAGCCCCTGCGCTTCAAGCTGATCAGTCAAGAGTCCCGAAATAGCTGCCACCGAAAAGAACGCCAAGTTGTTCAGGATCAATAGAAAGAAAAATGTGAGGGATTTCATCTCGGGCCCTAAAGCCAAGATCAAGGTGGTCGCAATCGAAAATCCAGCCGCTAACATCAGCGCGCCGCGAGTGCCAAAAACCATTCCGCAGACCAAAATGACCAACAGATCCAAAAAAAGAAAAATCGATTGGTTAAGCTCAGTCTGGTAAAGCAAATACGAAAGCAACACTAAATCGAGAACAAAGGAAAATCCCACCAGTAAGCGGCGCTCAAAGAAAGACCGCGCAAAAATCAAACTAAGAATGTGAACACAAAGCCCTACGATTGCCGCAAAATAAAAATGCTTCAGCAATACCCAATTCAAAAATTGCTCTTGAAACAAGTGCTGAAACAGCGCGAGTAAGACGATGAGGACGTAAATTCCCGTTCTCATCCCTTGGATCAAGACTCGCTCAAGTGGAAACTTCTCCTGGGTCATTGAGCTCCCGCGACACTCGCCATATCGAAAATTGGCAAGTACATGGCGGTTACAAGAAACGCGATGATCCCTCCCAGAACAACCATCAAAATGGGCTCTATCAGCGAGGTCATGGACTTGACCGCATTCTCAACGTCATCCTCGTAAAAGTCTGCGATCTTTCCCAGCATCGTATCCAAAGTTCCGGACTTCTCGCCGATGGCGATCATTTGGGTGACCATATCGGGAATCATCCGCTCTTTGACGAGCGGCGAAGTTAGCGGGCGCCCCGCCGTGACGGCCTCTTTGCTTCGAATCAGGGCATCTTCGATCACTCTATTCCCAGCTGTTTTTGCCGCAATATCCAAGGCCTCGATCACGCTGACACCCGATGAAAGAAGGGTTGATAATGTTCGAGTCATGCGCGCGATCGCCGATTTTTGGACGAGCTCGCCGAACAAAGGCGATTGGATAAAAAACCGATCCATGGCGTCTCGGCCCTCGGCCGTTCTGTACCATTGCATAAGACCAATTGGCACACCAACAATCACAGCTAGAACAAGGTACCATTGATCGATAAAAACATTTGAAATACGAATCACCATTTGCGTGACGCCCGGTAGCTCTTTACCGCCACTGCTATAGAGTTCCTGAAATTTTGGAATGATAAACACCAGAATACCCGTCACCACGACCATCGCGACAGCGATAATCGCCGACGGGTAAACCATGGCGCCCTTAATTTGTTTTTTGATTTTTTCCGACTTCTCCATGTAAATCGAAAGACGACCTAAGATGTTATCTAAGATACCCGCCTCTTCGCCAGCACGAACCATGTTCACAAAAAAACGGTCAAAGACCGCTGGGTGCTGGGCCATCGAGTCACCCAAGCGGCGTCCGCTTTCGATGGCTTCACGAATAGAAACAGCCACATCCTTGAGTAAAGGATTTCGTTTTCCCTCACTGAGCATTTTGAGAGAATCAACAATGGGAATACCCGCGTTAATCAGGGTCGAAAACTGACGCGTAAAGATCTGCAAGTCCCGTGAACTCACGCTGGGCTTAAACATATTATCAAGTACAGACATAGCCTTACTGCCGGAGCCGCCGCCGCCGCCCATGCTAATGACCCGAAGCGGAGTCAAATTGCGAGCACGCAACTTGACCCGAGCGTCGTTTTCGTCCGAGGCATCGACCTGACCCGTGGTGATTTGCCCCACCGCCGTTTTTGCCTGATAAAGAAATTTAGCCATGACGACCTTTCAAGTTAAATCCCGACTTTCTTCAGCAGCAAATCAAACTCATCAGGATTTTGCGACTCATGAAACGCAGACCGCATCTCGATCTTTCGCCTGAGCAAGAGCTGGAGCAAAGACTGATTCAGAGTCCGCATTCCTGTTTTTTCGCCCGCCGTTTTCATTTCATTCTCAATGGCAGACCACTCGCCCATTCGTAAGGGCACTCGAAGCTTCTGAGTAACAAGCAAAAGCTCAACGGCGGGCACGAGCGCCGACTCAAGACCCGCGATGAGCCGAGTCCCCAAGCCCATCTGCAAACTTTCAAGACCGCGGCGTCCTGAGCGCTCGTGAAACTCGCGCCACCGCTCAAGCGCGCTAAACAGATCAATGGCGGTCATTGAAAATATAACGTGACGTCCCGATTCACAAAGATCTAAAAGCACAGGCCAACTCGTGATCGGAGCGTCATCAACGATCACAATATCAGCTGGGCCCGCCAGTGCTTGGGACAAAGCTTTAAGTGTAAAACTTGAGGCTCGCGCGGGCACTTGGACTTGCATTTGATCAGAATAAATATGAACCAATCGCTCCCCGGCATCGCCGCCCAACTTCTGCGCAAGCAAGGACATGAATGACGACTTACCAGAAAATCCGGGGCCTGCCACGATGGTCATGCCGCGAGTCCGCGTCATCACCTCAAGTGTATGGGCCGGCAAATTCCAAGAATCCCAGTCAAGCGCCTCGGTGCCCCGCCAGCGAAATGAACCAGCAATTCCTTGCTCCGTCATCTGCAGCTGCAAATTAAGCGGACGGTTCATCATTCGCAATTGGCCAGACCAATACCCTCTTTCAAAAAATTCGCGCTTGTCCAACTCACTTAAAGACGAACTCAAGACCGTCTTTGTTTCTTGAGGTGCCCAAGCTTCATTGGTCAAATCTTTCCAGTCACGTCCAACCCGAACTCGCGGTGGCTGGCCCGGCGCCATCCACATCTCGCCGGCTCGCAATTCGATAGCCTTGGTCAAAAGTTGTTCCAACCTGCTCATGCATCCCTCACTGAGGCATTCAAAACCTCTTGAATGGTGGTTTCACCACGTTTCAACTTTAACAGCGCTGAACGCCGAAGCGTGCGCATGCCTTCTTGCCTTGCTAACGTCCGCAACTGATTTGCTGAAGATCCCGACAAAATAGCTTCTTTCATCTTTTCGCTCATTTTCATGAATTCAAAAATGGCGATTCGGCCTTTGATGCCTGTGTTGTTGCAAGTATTGCAGCCGCGCCCCTGATACACGTGGTACTCGGAAATTTCATTCTGCGGGACGCCCAGGCTTGCCAAAATCTGCGGCTGAACTTCGACGGGAGTCTTGCACGCATCGCAAATTTTTCCGACCAAGCGTTGAGCCACGATCAAACTAATCGTCGATGTTACAACGTAAGGGGCAATGCCCATCTCAATTAATCGAGCGACTGTTTGCGGAGCATCGTTCGTGTGCAGTGTGCTCACAACCAAGTGACCCGTACTTGCAGCCTTGGCTGCGATTTCGGCCGTCTCAAGATCTCGGATCTCACCGACCATAATGATGTCAGGATCCTGACGAAGAAATGACCGCAAGGCTTCGGCAAAATTAAGATCGATATCAGGGTTCACTTGCAGTTGATTAATTCCATCCAAATTAAACTCAACAGGATCTTCAGCGGTCGAAATATTGACATCCGATTGGTTTAATTCTGAAAGGGCTGAGTAAATCGTGACGGTTTTGCCAGAACCGGTCGGACCCGTGATCAAGATCATCCCTTGTGGACGATGAATCTCGTCCTTAAAAAGCGAAAGATCTTCGGGCTCAAACCCCAGCTTTGTCATATCAAGTTGTAAATTCGATTTATCAAGCAAACGCAAAACGACTTTTTCCCCGTGAATCGTAGGCATCACGCTGACTCGAAAATCCATGTCTTTGCCGCCCTTGTACTTCACCTTGATGCGTCCATCCTGGGGGCGTCGCTTCTCGGCGATATCAAGCTTACTCATGATCTTGATGCGACTGGCAATCGCTGCCGCGGCGGTATTGGGCTGTGTATTAGCTTCGATCATGTTTCCGTCAATACGAAATCGAACGCGAAACTTTTTTTCGTACGGCTCAAAGTGAATGTCCGAAGCCTTTTTTCGAATGGCTTCGGTCATAATGGCATTCACAAACTTGATGATTGGACCTTCATCTTCCGAACCTGAATCGATCGTCTCGGGACCCGAACCAAACTGAATTTCAAATTCTTCACCCTCTTGAGATTGCTCAACTTCACGGATGATCTCGCTGACGTTCGCGCCAAAATACTTTTCGATCGAGGTGTGGATCGACGTTTCAGTCGCAACGACGGGTTGAATTTTTCGGCGTGTTAAAAATCGCAGATCATCACGAATCTGAATCTGAGTAGGGTCCGAGAAAGCGACAACTAAGGTTGTCTCGCCCACTTTTTGAATAGGAATTAATGAATTGCGATCACAAAAATCACGATTGACCAATCCCAGCGCTGCGGGCTGAATCGCAAACGTATTGAGATCAACGCCTGGCAACTGGTAATGCTTTTCAAGAGCCTTCAAAACTTGCGCGTCTTTAACAAACCCAAGTTGAACCAAGGTGGCCGTCAGTTTAGAATTATTCTTGCGGCTTTCCTCAAGAGCACGAGCCAATTGCTCGGGTCTGACAAGACCTTGCTTGACGAGAATTTCTCCGATTCTGCTCATGATGCCGGTTCCCTCTTCTTCTAAATTCTAGAGGAAAGGCCGCATCACTTCATCAAAAAGGTTTTTCTTTTTTCGGCGTACTCATCCAGAGACCAAGGCAAAAGTCCTGGAAAAAGTGAAAAGGCTTTAGCTTCAAAAAAGGCCTGCGTCACGGAGGCTTCGATCAGAGCAATTCTGGAGTTCTTCGTTTCAAGGACCAGGGTATTTTCTTTGATGGTTTCATGGGTTTCGACGACTAGACCTTCGAGCGAGAGAAAATTCAAGTAGGACAAATCCGCAATCACATCGGGGTACTCGTGGGGGTCGACCGTATTGACCAAAAGCGAACCGTCATTTGGCCTTAATGTCAGCTCCGAGTGTTGAATCAAATCAATATCGACACCAAAACAAAAACGCCTGAGTTCTTCTGCAATGAAACGACCGGCGCTCTTGTCCGTTACAACAATTAAGAGTGATTGAAATCCCATTTGGACAGCGATGACGCAAAACAATTTTGCCCAAGGACCAGACCCCGAGATGTAAGCTTTCTTGCGGTTATCAAGCGTACGAGTTCCGCGCGCAAAGAGTTCGACCCCATTTTCACGGAGAAAATTTTTAGGATTCGGACCTTGCGGTGTCATCTCGATAAAATCAACAAATCCGCACTCTTGAATACTGCGAGGGATGCGCTTCAAATGATCGAGAATGGCCTCGGAATCATCGGGGTTGACGAAAATTCCGCGCAAGTCTTTACGAGCAAAGAGCTCTTCATAGGGAGCCTCGACCCAATCGACTTGCAAGTTTAAGGACCGCCAAAAGGAAAGACTTGCTAGGTTGGCCGCAGCCCCGAGTTTTATCATGTGAGCTCCGCTAAGATTTGCTTGGCCTTGGCACCGTCGCGGCTGATTTGCTCGCGCAGTTCATCCAATCCCGAAAATTTTTGCACGCCGCGAAGAAGTTCAAAGAATTCGACCCGCACCTTTTGCCCGTAGATATCACGTGAGAAATCAAACAGATGCGACTCGAGCCGAATCGCCTCGTTGCCAAACGTCGGTAAGGGTCCTAGGTGAGTCACCGAATCAAACCGCTCATCACCCACCGAGGTGCGGGTCGCATAAACGCCAAGCAATGGATGGACGATTTTTTCGAGGTGCACATTGGCAGTCGGAAACCCAAGTCCCTGGCCTCGCGAATCGCCATATTCAACTAAACCGGCAAGGTAATAGGGCCGTCCCAGAAGTGCCCGGGCTTTTTTGACATTTCCAAGACTTAAAGCTTTGCGGATCTCACTTGTACTCACGATCCCGGCACTGGTTTGTATGGGTTGAACAATTTCAACATGGGTGCCGCGGCGCTCGCCCCACTCTTTAAGAAGTTCAACCGAGCCCCCCCGTGCCGAGCCGAAACGAAAGTTAAAACCGACAACGAGGGCCTGCGGACAGAGCTCGGGACCGAGGACTTTTTCCAAAAACTCGGCCGCCGACAATTGTGAGAAATCTCGTGAAAAGGGCAAGTACAAAACGCCTGACATGCCGTGAGTTTCGAATTGGTGCTGCTGATCTTCGAGGTCAAAAAGTCGCAGATGAGGGGGCCGTAAAATCGCCAAAGGGTGCGGATCAAAGGTCACGACGGTTATTGGTAGGTCCAGCTTGTCGCCCCAGGCCTTGGCACGCTTAAGCAGAGCTTGATGGCCCAGATGAATGCCGTCAAAATTCCCGATCACCACGACTTGGGGTTGCTGCCGGTAAGGGTTTTGCGAGGCCCCTTCCTTAACAAAAAAATTCTTCATACCCCCCCATAGTAACCTCTCTAGGGCCTTGAAAGAACTTGTATTTCCGAGTCTCTTTGCTAAGTTGCGTCACGCATGATTCGAATATCAAAATGGGGCCTAAGGGTCTTCGAACGCTTCGTTCGACGAAAATGGGGAGTCCTCTGGCGCGGGGCCCTTTGCTGGGCCCTGGGCGCTCTCTTTTTGGTGAACGACGAAGGCTCGGGATTTGATACACGCTTCCAACTGCGCGGAGAAAAACCACCCCACCAAGAAATTGTTCTGATCAATATGCGTCCCGCTGAAATGTCGATCAGTGTCTCATCTAGCAAACGCCGCCTGCGCTTTGCTCCGGAGCAAAGTGAGATCATGGATGTGACGGATTCTTTTTACTGGGACCAAAAAATTTGGACCGAGCTACTTCAAAAGGTGTTAGCCCAAAACCCCAAAAAAATCGGCGTGTCGCTCTTTTTTAACGAGAACTTGGGACTTCCCCGCATGAGCCCTGCCGAGCTGGCTGTTTTTCAAGATCCGCGCATCGTGTGGGGAGCTCTTTCGAATGCCGCCGACCGCCCGTCGCTACCGCTTTTTTCAAAATATGACCGACGCAATGTGGGTTCGCTTGATCTCGTCCGTGATCAAGACGGACTGATCCGGCTCTTCTCACCTGTGCACAACGAGATTCCGCATTTTATCGAAAAGCTCAGCGGGCAAACGATCAACGGACCTATGCAAATCAATTACAAGGGCGGCTCCGCCGTATTTCCGCAATATAGTCTGACCGATTTGCTTGAAGAGATGCTTCCAGACAAAACTCTTGAGGGAAAGTACGTACTCATCGGGTCCGAGAGCTTGTCGAGCACACAGTACCTGACTCCGTTTGGACCGCAGAACCGGGCCTCGGTCTTGGGGCAACTCTTGGACAATGCGCTGACAAAAAGTTGGATCAAAAAAGCGCCCTTCGTCTTGTACCTTCTGATCTTCGTGCTGCTCGAAATTTTATGTATCTTTTTGATTACCCAGTACCCGCATAGTATCGCCTTCGTTTTCTTGGCGTGGATTGCCACGATGATCACGGCACTTTCAGCTTGGGTGTTTGATACGTTTTCGATTTGGCTCCCCGTGATGTCACCGGTGCTGCTCCTGTTGACGACCTGGGTGATCTTTATTGGCTACCAGGCCAATAAAATCGAACAGCGCAACTACGAACTCAAACAAGAGCAAAAAGCCTTGCAAGAACTTGAGCAGCTTAAAAACAACTTCGTTTCATTGATCAGTCATGACCTCAAAACCCCCATCGCTAAGATTAGCGGCGTGGTGGATCGTATGCTGACAACGTCGACCGAGCCCGGGACGCGGCAGGATCTCGAAAAACTGCACGCCTACTCTGAAGAGTTGAACCGATATATTCAGTCGATTCTCAAAGTCTTGCGGGTTGAGTCGCGCGATTTTAGACTCAATCTCGAAGTTGATGACATCAATGAGATGATCGTGCGCGTGATCGAACAGGTGCGTCCCTTGTCGCAGCAAAAAAATGTTACACTTGAAACCCAACTCGAACCCCTCTTTTCGATTGAGGCCGATTTCACGTTGATTCGGGAAGTCATCCTGAATTTGGTCGAAAATGCGATTAAGTATACGCCCGCAGGGGGACGCGTCTTGGTTAAGTCCGCCGAAATTGAAGATACCGTTATCGTGGAAGTCCAAGACAATGGTCCCGGGATTGCGCCTGATGAACTTTCGCAAATCTGGGGCAAGTTTACGCGTGGTAAAGATCAAGAATTGAAAACAAAAGGCAGTGGACTCGGCTTGTACCTCGTGAAATATTTCGTTGAACTTCACGGCGGTGACGTCGGGATCGAAAGTGAACTGGGACGAGGCTCCAAAGTGCGTTTTCGGCTCCCCCTCGAGGTCCCGGGCCCTTTCCCAGAGGAGAATTTGACATGAGTGAACATCTCTCGGTCCTCATTTGTGACGATGAAGCGGAACTACGCAAAAGCGTTGGTCAAGTCCTCACCTCGTTGTTTCCAAAAATAAAAATCGACATCACTGAGGCCGAAGACGGCACTTCTGCTCTTGAAAAAATCAAGGTGGCTGATTTTGATTTGGTCATGATGGATGTCAAGATGCCCGGTATGACCGGCCTCGAGGCTCTTGAGCAGATCAAGCTACATGATCCTCGTACTTTTGTCGTCATCATGACCGCTCACTCGAACTTTCAAGACGCCGTGGTCGCAATTCGCGAAGGCGCCTACGATTACATCGAAAAACCCGTTAGCCGCGAGCGATTGTCTGAGATTGTTGAAAAAAGTCTTGAAGCTCGCGAGCTCGTTTCGGACCTCGCTCTTTCAAATCCCATCATGGATGACGATATCGACAGTGAATTTGTCGGCGGCTCTGGCAAGATGCGCGAAGTTTTCGACCTGATCTACAAGCTTTGCAAGGTCGACACGACTGTGCTCGTTCGCGGTGAAAACGGCACGGGCAAAGAGCTCGTGGCGCGCGCGATCCACTACAATTCTCCGCGAAAATCAGGACCCTTTGTTGCCATTAACTGCGGCGCGATCGCCGAAAATTTGGTTGAAAGCGAATTTTTTGGTCACGAAAAAGGCGCGTTCACCGGTGCTGTTGAACGCAAAATTGGCCAGTTCCAGGCGGCTAACAACGGAACTCTGTTTTTAGATGAAATTGGCGACCTCCGCCCCGACTTGCAGGTCAAGCTACTCCGCGTGCTTCAAGAGAAAAAGTTTATTCCTGTGGGTGGATCGCGCGAAGTCAAAACCAATGCGCGGATTATCGCCGCCACCAATCGCAATATCGAAAAGATGATTGAAGACGGCGATTTCCGCGAAGATCTGTTTTATCGCCTCAACGTCTTGCCCATTTTCTTGCCTCCCTTGAGAGACCGATCCGAAGACATCCCCGCGCTGGTGCAAAGTTTCGTCAAAAAATTCTCGAAGCAGCACCCTCATAGCCCCATTGCAGGAGCAGCTCCCGAAACGATCGCCTTACTCAAAGCGCACCGCTGGCCTGGCAACATTCGCGAGCTTGAAAACACGATCGAACGTGCATTCATCATCGAGTCCCAAAGTATGATCCGGCCCGAAAATCTTCCCGAGGTTATTCGCGCAGAACATCGCAACGCCTCTTCGCTGGGGTCCGGTGGCCCCCCGCTGGCTCCTGGTCTTGGTGCTCGGCCCGGTGCTGGCTCATCTCTGGACTACGAAAAGTTCAAAGAGGATGCCGAGAAGGAGTTTATCATCAGCGCCCTCAAGGCCAACAAAGGGCGTATCAACCAGACCGTCGCGCATGCCAATATTCCCAAGAACACGTTGCTCCGAAAAATTAAGAAATATGCGATTAATGTAAAAGAATATTTGGAGCAATAGCGAGCTCGTCTTTTTGAACTTTAAAGAAGTTGATGCAGGCGCTGGTGAACGAGGTTCACCGGCAATCGCTTCATGCATTCGTGAGTCCCTTTGGGACACTTTGCATGCCCGTGCATTCCACAGGGCCTGCATTTAACGTCAAAGAGCTCGGCAACCAGAGCCTGCGAGTTCCAAGGGCGAAAACCAAACTCCAAAATAGTCGGTCCAAAAATACCAACTGTTGGCGTACCTGCAACGGCAGCCATGTGTTGGCCGGCACTATCGTTGCTCACAACAGCTCGGCTGTGGCTTAGCAAAATCAAAGACTGCATCAACGACAATTGACCCGCGACAGACTTTGACCCCTTCGCACGGACCTCAAGGCGCTTGGTCAGCACCATCTCATCTTTGGATCCCATCCAATAAATACGAAAGCCCTCTTTCATCAGCTTTTCGGCCAAAACCACGAAACCGTCTTCGGTCCACTGCTTCGTTGCCCAGACACTTCCGGGAAATAGGCAGATCGTGCGCTCGTCAGCAGGAATGGCCGGGCTCTTGTGGAGCAACTTTTCTCGCAAAGACGAACTAGCCCAGAGTGGCACCTGAGGAAGCCGCCCATAGACATCGGCCTTGCGAAGTTCGAGGCCTTTGATGTCTTGAAACCACATCGAAAGCTCGGGATCCAGATGCGTCAGGAGCGAGAGCTGCCTTAAAGCCTCTGGCAGTTGTAGGTCTTTATAAATACGGTTTTTAAAAAAAAGAAAGTTCCACCATTGATGATAACTAATTTTAAGTTTGGCCGGAATTCCCCAGCAAAACCTAGCGGTCGTCATTGATTCATGCGGAGTAATGATCCACTCAAACTTAACAGCTCGAAGACGATCTTGGGCCGCGGCATACGAGGCGGGATCATTCTTACGAACCTCGATGACATCATCGACCAGATCGAGCTCTTTGAGCAGGCGGGCAAAGCCTTCTCTACCAACCAAGATCAGGGGTGAGTTTGGTCGCAGCAATCGAATTCGGCGAAGCAAAGGGATCGAGAGCAAAAGGTCGCCAAGATAGGCCGTTTGGACGACCAAAATGGGAGGATCCGTTAGATGTGCTTTTGGTCCTCGCTCGAAGGGCGAGAACATTTTTGTGACGTCTTCCACCAATTGATTCCTTGGTTCAAAGCTTGAACGACAGACTCAGGCTGAATCTGATCGTAACACATTACTGGCAGCGCGCAATGTCTCTTCCAACAGGGGCTGCAGCTCGCCGAGGTCTGCAGTTTCACACCCCGGCCATAGAGTTCGATCTCATGTGCGCAGCTTGGGCCAAACCAAGCGATCATGAACTTCTTCAGTGCGATTCCGAGGTGCAGACCAAAAGAGTCACCCGAGATCACAATGTCACAAGCCTCGATACTGATCAGACCATCCCGAATTCCATCGTTGGTTGCGCTCTGAATAACGGGTAAGCCCTCCCCGATCTCTTGATTGCGGTCCAGGTCCTCTGGACCCCCAAGCAAAACCAAGTTTTTGAAGCCAAGATCTAAAAATTTTTGAATCACCTGTCGGTGAAATGCCGTCGTCCATTTTTTTGCCGGCATCAAAGGTCCACAGCCGGTGTTAAAGCCGATCACGGGTTGGTCTTTGCGCAGACTCCAAAGTTCGTGACGGCGAAGAGACTCTGTTTTTTCTTGGGCCAATAACTCAAGTTGGTACTCGTCTTTTTGATAGACTCCTAGCTCGAGCGCCTCGTGCACAAGTTCATTTTCGGTTTTTTTATTCACAAAAAATTTTTGGAAGTCATCAAGGCCTAGCTGCCAAAGTCTTTCTCCGGCAGGGGTGGCAGGACGAATCGCGCCCGTCAAAGGGTCCGAGACAAAACCGTACACCTGATCGACCTGGGTGAGCTTTAACAAGCCCGAAGCAACAAGTGACTTATCAATAACGTAGGCAACATCAAATTCGAGCGCACCCAGGGTCAGCTGATCTTCGGTCGACGTCGTTAAAACTCGGTCAACGAGGCGGTGGGATTTAATCAAGTCATGCAGTGGAGCTTGAGTGACCCACGTTAAATGCATCTTCGGGTGCTTGCGCTTGATCGCGGCGAGTAGCGCCGTGGACCGAACAACGGCACCCATCGCCCCTAAGTGAACAAGCAAAACACGAATATCCGGGCGGTCCACCTGGGGGCAACTTGAATCACAAACTGCGTTTTTTCCGCAGGGTTTGTAACCGTTAAAATGACGACAGTCGGTAATGGGCACACTTCGATTTTAGACGAAGTTGTCTCAATTTGCTGAACTCAAGTGCGCGAGCTAGACCTTTGTCAGGCCATTAGATTCACTTACTCGGCCTTGCCCGGCTCGATCTGGATGACTTCCGAGACGAGAGTCCCGATTTTAATCTTGGCTTCGATCCTTAAGATGTACTTCCGGTCATCATCACTCAACCAAATGTAGATGTCTCCGACTGGCTTGAAGGCGTTTTTGAGCTGGATTTCAGGCTTGATTTTAATGGCCCAAAAATCACCGGCATCTGTTGAGAGCTGTTCACGCTTCACAGCTGTTCCACGAAAAATAAGATTCTCGCCGCCGTCAGCAACTCGGAAAGAGTTGTTTTTACCCACTTCCCAATTGAAGACGCGCAAATAGTAGATCGAGGAGAAGACATTCTGCGAGTACTCCGGCACTTCCCAGTTCTGTTTTTTTTCTTCGGGACCTTTTTTCTTGGTCACCTTTTTTTCCCAGTAATTGGCCGTCTTCTTTTGCCAATCAAACAGAAACCGCGCTTCACGCAACTGGCCTGACTCTTTTACATGCAAAGTGAAAACCGATGGGATCAAAGTCTCAAAATCCATCATGGCTGACACGTAATCATCCACCGAGTAAAAAAGATCAAACACCGAGGCGCTCTTGATTGCTGTGTGAAAATGGTACGACTTGCGTCCATTCACTTGCGCGAATGGCTTCACACTCATCGTGAGGACTCCTGCCGTGCTTGAGAAATAGCTCACTTCATGAATGACTTTTTCCCCCTCGCGAAAAGGATCCTTTAAGGGGCGACGGAGCAAAAAAGCGTCTTGTCCTTCGAGTTCTGGTTCATGCTTTGTCGCCGAGGCCACGGGAGATACGGCCTTGGATTCTTTCGCGGCCTTTTTCTTCGTATTTTTGACCAAAGGTGCGGGGATCTGAGGCGTGGGAGAAGGAGCTGGGGCACTGACTTCTGCACCGGCGACCTCTTCGGGTAACTCATTGGTTTCGATTTTGACCTGATTGTCAAACTCAGAGATGTCTTTAAGAGATTCTGCCTTCTCGTATTTTAAAAAACTGGAGGCGCAGCCAGCAAACACAAGGGCTGAGGCTAAAACAAAAAGAGAAAGTTGGATCTTCTGAATCTTATGGATTCGAGCCATTTTGTTCGCGGTCCCTTGAGTCACATTTACTCCCATGTTTTCCAACGACGGTGGACCCACATCCACTGCTCGGGGTGCCGCAGAATGATTCGCTCCAGAGCACGATTATATTCTGCAGTCATTTCAGCAATTTGTAAATCGCGGTTTTCTCCAGAAATCTGGGGGATCGGACGTTCAAAATAGATTTGAAGACGGCCGTCTTTATCGGTGACGGTGTAGACCGGAACGACTGGAGACTGTGTTTTCAGAGCAAAGAGTGCCAAGCCATAAGCCGTTCCGGTTACTCGACCAAAAAATTTGGATTCGATCCCATAGGGTTTACCCATAAACTGGTCCAGCACAAAAACGACGACTTCGTTCTGGCCAATGGCTTTGAGGATTTCAAAGGGCGTTTTGCGGCCGTGCGGATCAATGAATTTAGTCCCCTTCATCTCGCGCACACCAAACCAAAAATCATTGAGCCATTTTTGTTTAAACTTTTTTGAGATCAGGTGACACGGAATGCCAGCCAGGGACATCATCGCTGTGGCAACGTCGCCATTGCCTAGATGGAGCGACAGAAAATACACACCCTTGCCCTGGGCGTGGGCTTTCTCATAATTCTCAATGTTGTTGAAAACGACCTGCGTTTTTAGAGACCCCGCCGACAGTTGAGGGATCTTAAGAAAATCGAGAAAATTATAGCCCATCCAAAACAGGCTCTCTCGCGCGACACGTCTTTTTTCGGCTTTTGAAAGATCCGGAAAAACGATCGTTAAATTTCGATAGATCGTGAAACGCCGCAGGCGAAAAAGATCCCACCACAAAAATCCAAGTATCCAGGCCACGCCTCGCTGAAACGAGCGAGGGAACATGGACATCCAGAAGCCGATTGTCTTAGCGAACCAAATTCCTGAGTTTTTCAAAAAAAACATTCCCTTCAGAAAACTGAGCTTCAACGGTCGCGATCTTCATTTTTGAACAAAGAGTCTCATCCTGAATCTTGACGGAGTCTTTTTCGGTTGTCACCAGCACAGCCCTGGGGTCTTGTCTTAGGTAACTCTTAAGAATCTCAAGATCACCAGTCGTGTACCGGTGATGATCAGAAAAGTTCCAAACTTTTTGAACCCTGGCAAAATACTTTTTTCGGGCTTGCTCAGCAAAGGCCTCCGAACGTGCGAGCCCTGAAAAAACACCAACGAGCAAGTCTTCAGAAAATTCAGGCCAACGTGTGAGAAACGGCACATCCAGGGTCAGAATGTCTTTTGGCACCAAGGATTTTTGTTCCTGGACCACCTCTGGCGCAGCCCAGTTCACCTTGGTATACAAGATCAGATCCGCGCGCGCCAAAGCACGACGATCTTCGCGGGCGCGGCCTTCAGGCACCACTCGCAGACCTCTGGGGTCTGTTGCATCAACAAGAACAACATCAAGATCTCGAGCCAGCGCAAGATGTTGAAACCCATCATCAACGATGACGACATCAAAAGGACCATGCTCGCGTTCAGCCCAAACCGCCGTTTGCGATTTACTGGGACCAACAAAAACCCGGACTCCCGGCAAGGTGCTCGCGAGCAAAGTGGGCTCATCGCCGAAATACTCGGCCGCACCCGGGTGAGCAGGATCAACTTCGGCCACAGTTTTTATTTGTGCTTTATAATTGCGTGAGATGATCGCGACCTTTTTGTTTTGACGGATCAGGTGCTTGGCAGCGGCTTGCACGACCGGCGTTTTTCCGGTTCCGCCCATGCTCAGGTTGCCGATACTGACCACTTTGGCCTCTAATCGCACACTTTTAAACAGCCCCGATTGGTATCCTAAAAAACGGAGGCGACTGAACCCACCCACCGCGGAGCCAAGTACGCGTGAGAGATGATTGATCACTTCAGAAACTCCTCAAGACTGGCCGCAACTCGCTTTGTGGCCCCTTTATCACCCAGGTGCTGCTTTAAGGACGCCAAATGCTCGCGCGTTTTTTGAGCGTAAATGGGATCATCAATATAATCGCACATCAGTTGGAACAACTCATCCGAGTTGGCCCCGCCCTGCCAGCGTTCGGGAACAATCTCTTGGCCGGCAATCAAGTTAGGTAAACCAAAAAACTTCACGCCACGAACTAAAATGCGAGCGATAAGACCCGTGGTCCATTTCATGCGGTACATGATAACCATGGGTTTTTCGAGCAAGGCCACCTGTAGAGTCGCAGTCCCGGACGCCACCAAAACAAAATCAGCCAGGTGAATCATTTCGAAGGGATCATCTTTTTGCATCATGATCGGAAACCGGAGATCCCCGAGAGCATCTTGAAGTTCTTCTTTTGTCCGGGTCGGCGCCACCATCAAAAGAATTCGAAGGTTTGAGTATTTCTGGCAAAGGCGTCTGGCGACATCAAGCTGCAGCTGCAAGTGCTGCTTGATTTCACCGCGCCGGCTTCCTGGCATAAGTCCCACGACAATCTCATGATCTTGGACACCTGACCGGCGACGATGCGACAGCCGGTACTCCGACGTAAAATATTTATCGTTCAGTTCATCAAGAACTGGGTGCCCGACAAATTCAAAGGGAACATTTTTTGACTCGTAAAACACTTTTTCAAATGGAAAGAGGAGCAGCACTTTTTTGCAGTACTTCTTAATCGTTTCTATTCGCCCTTTACGCCAAGCCCAAACCTGAGGACTGACGTAATAAACAACCGGGATGCCCATTGCATGCAGTCTTTTCGAAAGCATCATATTGAAGTCTGGGTAATCCATCAGCACAACGAGTTTGGGTTGGCGACGTTTGGCTTCTTCAACCAGGCGATTAAAGACGGACTTCAAATGAGAGTACTGCTCGATGATTTCGGCCGCACCCACAACGGCCATGTCTTCGGATTTTCCTAAGCGTTCAAAACCGAGCTTTTCCATTTCGGGAGAGCCCACACCGAAGGCATGTAAACTTGGTTTTTCTTTTTTCCAGAGTTCGAGCAGTCTTTGCGCAAAGAGACTACTTGAGGCCTCAGCGGCTACAAGCATGACCTCCATTAATGCGCTCCGATTCGGTCCATCAGTCGGTGCACCCATTCCATCGCGCGCAGACCATCAAGACCAGACACAGAAAGATTGGGCTCATGACCCAGAACCGCCTGCACAAAGGCTCGCGTTTCGCTGAGCAAATTGTCACCTTTTCCGACATTCATGGTTTGAATCACGGGAGTCTCGGGATTTTGAAATTGCGCCCATTGAACATCGCCCGTCTGCAAATCGCAGAGCACGCTTTCTTGTGCGGCCAGAATCCGCAAGGTTCTGGTCATGGCGGGAGCGACCCGTGAAACCGAAACAATGGCCTGGCGAGTTCCGCCAAACTGAAAGACAGCCTGTGCCCAATCAAGGCTGGGTGAAATCAATTTTCCGCCTTGCGCTTCGACCAGTTGTAAGTCGGTTGGGACCAGGGTTCGAAGTAAATCCAGATCGTGAATCATCAGATCGTGAATCACGCTGACATCAGCTCCGCGCGTTTTGTAAGGAGCGTGCCGCGTGAGCTCAATAACATGAGGGCTCTTGATCAACTCGCGGGCTTTTTGAAAGGCCGGATTGAACCGTTCGCTATGTCCAACGCAAAGCTTGACGTTATATTTCGCGGCCGTCTCGATCAACACTTCACTTTCGCCGACGGTGACGGTCATTGGCTTTTCCACATTGCAGTGGATTCCGTTTTCTAAGAAGGTCTTGGCCATTTCAAAATGCGCGCGGGTCACGGTCGAAATCGTGACGGCATCAACGAGGCCGACTAAATCACGCGGATTTGAAAAGGCCGGGACACCCAACTCGGTTCCCACTTTTTGCGCTTGGTCTCTGAAAAGATCGCAGACGCCAACCAGCTCCAGAGGGAGTTCGGCTTCTAGTTGTTTGTATTTTTGGGCGTGAAAGCGGCCCAAATAGCCCACTCCAACCACCGCGGCTCGAAGCTTTTTCACGAATCTCTCACTTCGCAATGCCCCGTTTTGAGGAGCGGATAAAGTCTGTAAAATACTGGATGTTTTCTGACATTTCGCATTCGGCTTCAATGCGGGCCAAGGCCTCCGCGACGGTGTCGGTGCCCATTAAGACGATGCGGATGGCGCGGTGAACATTTTCGATTTCTTGGGGACTGAAACCCCTACGGCTGAGACCAATTTTATTGGTCGCACGGCAAACGGCATAGTTTCCCTGCGCTTTGCTGAACGGCAGAATATCTTTGTTCACAACACTACAACCCGCAACAAAGGAGCCCTTGCCAATTCGCGAGAACTGATTGAAAGCACAAACACCACTGATCGTGACGTTGTCTTCGACGACTGTATGCCCACCTAAGTTGGTGTTATTGGCAATCGTGACATTGTTGCGAATTTCACAGTCGTGCCCGATATGCGTGTAGGCCATGAAGTAGCAGTTATGACCAATCACAGTCGCACGCGTCGCTTTGGCGGTTGCGATGTTGATCGTTGAAAATTCGCGGATGACGTTGTTATTCCCGATCACCAGGCGCGTGGGCTCAGACTTATAGCCAATATCCTGGGGAGGGCCGCCAATAGCAGAACCTGGCGCAAAGTGATTGTTCTCACCGATTTCGACGATCCCGTGCCGAGAACCCACGGTGACATGGGCTTCGATATAGGTGCCTTTTCCGATTTTCACTTTGCCTTGAATATGGCAATAGGGGCCAACTTCAGCCCCTTCCGCGATTTCGACGTCACCTTCAATGATACTGGTCGGATGGACCCTCATCTATTTTTCCTTTTCAAAGGCCTTGATCACATCTTCAGTGAGATCTGCTTCTTTCGAAGCAAACAATACCGACTGACTTTTATTTTCAAGAACGAGTGAGAACCCTTTGTCTTTAGCAACTTTCTCGATCACGCTTTTCATCTTGTTCAAGATGGGCTTCACGAGCTCTTCTTCCTTTTTTTGAATTTCAAGTTGGTTTTCCCCAACTGTTTTTTGAAAGCGCATCATCTCTTCTTGCAGCTCCATCTGTTTTTTGCCCAAAACTTCCTCAGACAAGACAGATTTTTTCTTTTCAAGATCTTGGCCCATCTTTTCTATATCGGCCTTCTTCTTATCGAGCTGACCTTTACGTTTTTGGTATTCGCCATCCAAGGACTCTTTCGCCTTTTTTCCGGCGGCCGTCGCTTGAATTGCTTTTTGCACATCGACGTAACCCACTTTGCTATCAGCATGTGCCATCAAAACTGACATGAGAACCGTTACGAAACTTAAGAAAAACTTCATAAAACCTCCATCGAGTGGACTCAATGCTTGAGCCCGGACTTATTAAAAAAACTTTAAAAGCAAATTCACTAAAATGGCGCACCAATCGAAAACTCAAACACCACGGTGTCAGGTGAAGCGTCCGATGGCCGCAAGGGGAATCCCCACTCGAAACGCAACGGTCCAATTGGCGAAAACCATCGAAACCCAAAACCAACGTTGCTATAAAAACTATCCGCCGAAATTTGATCCTCGGCCTGACCCACGTCAAAGAACGTGACCCCTTTGATTCCGGCCTCTGCAATGAGCGGAAATTCAAATTCCGTTTGGTATAAGAGCTGCTGCTTGCCACCAAAAGGCTTATTAGCCAAACGGCGTGCATCTTCGTCCGTGCGGCTGTAAGGAGGATTCTTCAAACGGTTGAAGGTAAAGTCAGAGAAAACAGATTTACCAATACGGAAAAAGCGGTATCCACGTAGGCTGTAAGGTCCACCCAAAAGGAACAACTCATTAAAGGGGGGCTCCACTCCGGGCTGATGCGCCGAAATGACCGAGTAAGACAAATTGTTGCGCCAAACCACTTCCCAGAACAATTTCTTGAAATAACGAAGGGTCGTATTTCCTTTGGAGTATTTTAAATTACCACCAAGACCCGCATACTCGAGCGAAGCCGACGCAAAAGCGCCTTTGCTGGGAGAGAACCGGTCATTCCGCTTGTCGTACTCAATAATACCGGTGATTGAACTGGTATCACCACTCGCCGTGTCCAGCGGATACAAAACAGGATCGGTGATCAATGTTCGAACACCATTGGCGTCTTCCTCGTACAAGCGATCAAGCGCCGTCTTCTCGTACTTGTAGCGAACCGACGCAAAAAGATCCTCATCGATCGGGTGGCCCAAGCGCACCGAGGCACCGCGCTTACTTTCGGTGTAATCGTAACGGTTGGCGTAGCTTTCAAACACATCAAAACCAGCCGACCAATCGGTGTCGTTGACATGAGGTTCAGTGAAGTTAAAATTGTAAGTTGAAATATCACGCGAGATATTCAGACCCGCACCCAGGCGCTGTCCTTTACCTAAAAAGTTGGACTGGTTGACTTGGCCCTGCAACTGAAAACCAGTCGCGCTGCCGTAACCCGCGCCCAACTGAATACTGCCGGTGTTGCGCTCTTTCACCACGATGTCGATGTTCATCACATCGGGCTGATCCGGTGGCGCCGAGGTTTTAAAGGTCACTTCATCAAAGAAACCCAAGCGCTGAATATTTTCAACGGACTTGCGGCGACTCGTTTCATGATACAGCTCGCCCTCTTTGATTTTGAGTTCGCGCCGTACGACTTTATCGCGCGTCTTACTATTGCCCACGATGTTGAACTGGCCGTAATAGACTTTATTGCCCTTGTCGAATTCAAAGGTGATATCGACTTTACGTTCTTTTTCGTTGATCCGTGTGCGGGGGATGACGTTGGCGTAAGCATAACCCAAATCCCCGTACTTGGCCTGGAGCTCGCTCAAATCTTTTTGCAGCACTTCGTAAGAAAAAACTTGTCGCTTGTTGATCTCAATCGCCGAGGCGAGCTCATCACGGCCAAACAACAGATCGCCCGCAAAATCGATATCGCCGACATCAAACTGTTCGCCCTCTTCAACACGGATCGTGATGTAGATGTTTTTGCGATCAGGCGTGACGTAAACTTGGGGGCGGTCAATTTTGACCTGGACATAACCTTCGTTAAAATACAAGAAGCGCAAGATTTGCATGTCACGGTCAAAGGCATCCTGCTTATATGCACCCGAGCCGCTCAAAAAACTAAAGTATCCGCCCTCGCCGGTGAGCATGCGGCCCTTGAGCTGTCCGTCTTTCATTCGGCGGTTTCCAAGAAACGTGATTTTTTTGACTTTAACTTTGTCGTTCTCTTGGACGTTCATCATCAACTTGACAGTCTCGCCCTTGATCACGTCTTCAACTTTGGGCTCAATCTTGGCCAAGAAAAAGCCTTTGTCCTCGTACAGCTTTTGCAACTTTTCAATGGCATCGCGGATTTTGCCCATGTCCAAGATTTCGTAGGCCTTAAGTCCCGAAGCTTCTTGAAGCTCCTCGGTTTTAATTTCAGAGTTTCCTTCAAAAACAATTTCAGCCACCGACGGCTTCTCGAGCACTTTGTAGGTGACGCCCACCTGAGCACCGACGACATCGCGGTAGACTTGAACGTCATAAAAGAAACCAGATTTAAAAAGCGACAGAATATCTTCTTTGACTTGAGCGTCCGTGTACGGACCGTTCACTTGCGTCTTCAGGCGCGCCAGCACCGCGTCTTTTTCGATTTTGCGATTTCCTTCAACCGTGATTTGCGAAACGGTCAAGCTCGGCGACGCTTTCACTTCAGCAGGGACCACTGGCGCAGGAACAGCTGCTTTTTTTTGAGCATTCTGTGCGCGCACATTTTTCTTAGGAGTTTTTGCAGCCGTTGCTCGAGGGTCTGGTTTGACTTGAATGGTCTGCGCATCTGCTGGCACCGTGCTCAGGACCAAAACCACAGCCATGGCCAAAGAAAGGGGTGTCAAAGGCCTCGATATAAAAATATTTTGGTGCGTCTTCAATTTTGAAATCCTAAGAAGTCTTAAGTACTTACGTGATCTATTGGAGCGAGACTAACAAGGCACCTTAGTGAAGTCAAAATTAAATCCGGTCAAAATGAATTCTGCGCCCAACCGCCGTCTGATATTCGCAGCACTCGAGAAAACTTTTGTGCGAATCCGGAATCATGTGTGACGACAACAAGAGTCAGTCCGTACTGCTCTTTGAGTTGGAAGAAG
The DNA here is from genome assembly GCA_046318155.1 of Bdellovibrio sp. Lineage (GTDB taxonomy): Bacteria > Bdellovibrionota > Bdellovibrionia > Bdellovibrionales > Bdellovibrionaceae > JAHBUS01. The sequence continues at coordinate 39,858 of JBKCUU010000083.1, forward strand.
AGCTTCTGAATCAACTGAGAGTTTTTTGAGTCTAAATTGCCTGTTGGTTCATCAGCAAAAAGAACTTGCGGGCGACGAACAAGCGCCCGCGCAATGGCGCCGCGCTGCAACTCCCCGCCCGACAGCTGTGACGGAAAGTGATCTGCACGGCTGCGAAGACCCAAGGCCTCAAGAAGGTGCAGAGCCTTGGCTTTGGCGGTGGGCTTGCTTTCACCGGCAATCCGGCAGGGCATCATGACATTTTCGACGGCCGTAAACTCGGCCAGCAGGTGGTGAAACTGAAAAACAAAACCCATTTTTGCACTTCGAAAAGACGCGAGCTCCTCTTCGTTCTTGGCAAACAGACTCTGATTTTCAAAAAAAACTTCGCCCTCGGTCGGATGATCAAGCGTTCCCAAGATATGCAGTAGCGTACTTTTGCCGGCACCCGATGCCCCCACGATACAAACAGCTTCGCCGCGCTTGATTTCAACATCAACGCCCTTCAAAATTCCAAGCTCGGAGGTTCCTTGCGCGTAAGACTTGCGAATCCCCGTGCCTCTTAAAATGACATCATTCATATCGAAGTCCCTCAACGGCGGTCAAACGGGCGCCCTGACGAGCGGGCGCTAAAGTGGCCAGCCCACAAATCACCAACGTCACCGAGAATATAGCGAACAAATCCCAGAAACGTAAAACCACATCAATGTGGTCAAGCTTGTACACGCTGCCGGGCAAAAGTGTAAAAGCCGTCTGCCCGTAACTAAAGGCCAGACACAAAAGACCTCCCACTAAAAACCCGCCCACGCAGCCGGCAAGTCCCAAAATCAAACCCTGAAGCGAAAAGACTTTGATCAAATCCCGAGGCCTCATGCCGATTGCCTTGAAGATTCCAATGTCGGGATATCTCTGAATCACCGAAATAAAGAGCGAGCTCGACACATTGAAAGCCGCGGCCAAAACAATAATCAAGATCACAAAAAACAAAACCACTCGTTCAATTTTAATGGCTTCAAAAACATTTTCATTCAATTCATGCCAATCACGAACACGAAATCCAGGGCCCAAGCTGACCGACAAGTGCCCCGCACTCTCACGTGCTTTCGTAAAATCTTGTAAGCGAACTAAAAGTCCCGAGTAGCGATTGCCGACATCGGCAACCTCTTGCACCGCCGCCATGGAAGCAATGACCATGCGCTCATCAAACTCGTACTTGCCAAGATCTAAGATCCCCGCCACCCGAAAGGTCGCGACTTTGCGTTTGAAACTATTGGGATCAAAATCATTGGCCAGCGGAACCACGATACGAAAGGTATCGCCAGGTTGAAGTTCAAATCTTTTCGCCAGGCCTTTTCCTATCATGGCGTTGGGCACGCCGCCCTCGGGAGACAAATCAAAGCTTCCGGCAAGAACCCGCTTATCGAGCGAAAGAACATCTCGCAGTTTTTCGGGGTCCAGACCTTGAAGCAAAGCACCTGTGATTTTACCTTTAGCCGCCGCTACCGACTCGACCCAAAGCACCCGCGTGCTGGCAACCATGCCGGGCTCGAGCGCTGCCACTTTGTGACGCAAATCTTGTTCGTCGTCGTTCAAGCCTTGAGTCTTTAAAATCTGAAGATGTCCCGTTAAATCCGAAACCGATCTTTGCAGCGTCGACTCAAACCCGCTCACGACCGCCATTGACACCACTAAGCTCGCCACTCCCAAGACCAATCCGGCAAAAGAAATCCAGCCCGTCAGCCCCAAACTTTTTAGTCCATCCCGAAACAAAAGTCTGAACGAAAGTTCGGCCCAAAACTTCACGTCGCCACCGGCGCCTGTTGTGCGTTGCTCGGCATGCTTTGGCGCAAAAAGGCCATGATAAAGTCTTCGAGATTGCCGCCCAAGACATCAGACGCTTGGTTGCTCTCAAAATCGGTGCGGTGATCCTTCACCATTTGGTAAGGATGCAAAACGTAAGAGCGGATTTGCGAGCCCCATTCATTGGCTTTTTTACCCGATTCCATCTCTTCTTTTTTGCGCTTTCGCTCTTCGATTTCACGCTGATAAAGAGCGGCTTTCAACATTTTGAGGGCCTTCTCTCGATTCTGAATTTGCGAACGCTGATTTTGGCACTGAACGATGATCCCGGTTGGTAAGTGGTACATCCGAACAGCTGAATCCGTCTTGTTGACGTGCTGACCGCCTGCGCCGGACGAGCGAAAGGTTTCAACTTTGAGATCATCGGGACGAATATCAATTTTAATTTCGTCATCGATTTCGGGCCACACAAACACCGAGGAGAACGACGTGTGCCGACGAGCATTGGAATCAAAAGGCGAAATGCGCACCAAACGGTGAACGCCACTCTCGGCTTTTAAGTACCCATAAGCGTAAGGGCCCGAAATCAAAAGTGTGCACGACTTAATCCCGGCACCGTCGCCATCACTTTGATCCACGATCTCACAGCCAAATCCTTGCTGGTCAGCATAGCGCATATACATTCGCATTAAGATTTCGGCCCAATCGCAGGCTTCGGTGCCTCCCGCACCCGCATTGATCGAAAGGTAGGCCGAGTTGACATCCAATTCTCCATTTAAGACGCGCTTGAGCTCAAGATTGCGGCCCACAACGATCAACGCGTCGATTTCGGCACGGCCCTCGGCAAAGGTTTCTTCATCGTGAGCCTCGGTGCCCATTTCAATCAAGACGCCGGCATCTTCGACACGTTGCTCAAATCTCTCGTACTCCCCGATAGCTTTTTCGAGAAAGGCCTTCTCTTTGTTCATTTTTTGCATTTTATCGGGATCGCCCCACAGGGCCGGATTCTCAGCAGACATCGCCAACTCTTCGAGCCGGCGCTTTTTATGATCTAAGTCAAAGATACCCCCGAAGCTCAGACGATAGCTTCTTTAAGCCATCCAAACTCTTCTTCACTTCGTAGGATTGTGCAGCGATTGACATGCGGCCTCCGTCACGAAATTAAAGAGACCATGGGAATCAGGGGCAAATCAAGTGACTTTGCGTTTAGAACCCGGCCTGCTTAAAAAAATCTGATCCTGAATTCGAAACATCCGCCTGGCCTCGAGCGTACCTGTTTCGTGATCATAACCCAGCAGATGCAAAATCCCGTGAAGCACCATGTAGCCGAGCTCTTCTTGATAGGTCAGGCCATGCTCTTTTGCTTGCTTCTTGAGCACCTCAGGACAGAGCACCAAGTCACCAAACGCGCCCTCCGACTCAAAACTAAGAACATCGGTGGCATAGTTGCGGCCTCGAAACTGCTGATTCATTTTTTTTGCTTCGCGTGGACTTAAGAAAACCAGTGTGAGCTCGCCCTTCAGCCGGCGGTGAACTTTGAGCGGCGCTTTTTTTTTAAGCTCGCGCACGCAAAGCTCGATCCAACTTGTCAAAAACGCACGCGGGACCCGCTCGCCTGACGAGTTCACGATCTGGACTTCAAGACTTTGGGAGGCTCGGGGACCAGGGATCATGGGCGGCGCGTGCCAGTTGAAAACAGCGGCGTGGCGGCCGCCTCTGAAGCTCCACCACCGGCGGCCTTCGGGTAGTCGATGCGTTGGTGGTAGATGCCAAGCAAGATGCGCGTAAAAGCCGCTTCAACTTTCGAGAGATCTTTGAGTGTCAGTGAACACTCGTCCAACTGACCTTCCATGAATTTACGTTGAACGATATTGCGCACGATGTTTTGCAAACGGACCGGAGTCGGCTCATCCAACGACCGAGAAGCCGCTTCGATCGAGTCGGCCAACATACAAAGGGCGGCCTCACGAAATTGGGGTTTGGGACCTGGATAGCGAAACTCATCTTCGACCACTTCGGGCTCACTGTCGGCACGAAGATCCTGGGCTTTGTTGTAGAAAAAGGAAATCAACGTCGTGCCATGGTGCTGCAAAACGCCGTCGATAATCGGTTTGCCGAGTTTGTGATTCATGCCCATCTCAACCCCGTCTTTGACGTGCGCAACAAGCAAAGTCTTACTCATGTAGGGCGAGATGTAATCATGTGGATTCTGTCCAGGCTTTTGATTCTCGATAAAATAATTGGCATGTTCCATCTTACCGATGTCGTGGTAATAGCACATCACCTTGCCGAGCAAAGGATTGGCGCCAATCTCTTCGGCCGCCGCCTCGACCATCGAGCCGACGAGCATCGAATGATGGTAGGTTCCAGGTGCTTTGACGATCATCGTTTTGAGCAAAGGGTGATTCAGATTACTGAGCTCGAGCAGTTTCACATCGGTCGTGTAGTTGAAAATCGACTCAAGCAGCGGGATCAGCATCATCGCGACCATCGCCGAAAGCAGGCCGCCCACAAAGGCCGCCGGAATCGAACCCAAAAGCTCCTGCGTAAAGCCTTCTTGCTCCAATTTTGAAATCGTCACGGTCAACGCCACGACCATCGCACCAACGGCGCCCACGCGAACTCCGGCCCAGTACAAATCACTGCGCTTTTTTGTCGAGTAAACGCCTCGAGCGCCTGCGATACCGCTGGCGAGCGTAAAGATCATATAACCCAAATTCAAATCGGTCATGATTCCCATCACGATCGCCATAAACGCCGAAAAGAGCCACACGACTTCACCTGATGCGATCAACAATCCCACCAACATGGGACCCGCAGCCACAGGAGCCGCATACAAAAAGATCTCAGGAGGAATTGCACCGCCAAATTTGGTGACGAATGCGGTTTCGGTCAAAAAGACAAACACTTTGGTAAACAGAACGATCACGATGGTGATCACACCCATGACGAGAATGTCTTTATTCTCGACTTTGACCCGGCCTTGCGTAAATCGACGCAGGTACTGAAAGAACACGACGACCATTGCTAAAAACAGCAAGGCAATGGCAAAAGTCATCAATTCGCGGCGAGATTCAGAACGGAGCGTTTCGATCTCTTTGATCAAAGCCATATGAAAAGGTTGGATCAAAGTTCCTTCGGCCACCAAGACCTGGTTTTTCTTCACCGAAATTGTGGTTGGCAAAACCGCCGCACGGGCCTGCTCACGGCGCGAGGAGATCTCTTGCTTGTTGAGTGTCAAATTCGGGTGAATCACCAACCGCGCAAGCGCTTGAACGTTGGCGATATCGCGGCCCGACGATTTCTCGAGGCCTTTAAAATCTTTCAGAACAAAATTCTCATTCGCACTGGCGTCGACGATCTCCTGCTTGCGCAAGTTAAACTCACGCCCACGGTTGTTTTTTTGCAGCGTGCGCGCGAGCACCATATTAGTTCTCGCCGGAATCATCTTGTCGGGATTTTCAGCGAGCTTGGCTTGGTACCAGATTTCAAGATTGCGGATCAGAACGTTTTCGATCCGAGCGCTAAAACGGTTTTGCACAAGCCATTCAAAGAGGTAATCCGAAACACCAGCACCAAACTCTTTTTCAAACTCACCTTTGTAAATGAAAAATTCTTTGACGACCTCTTCCCGCTCACTCATGCTTTTAGGCCACTTGACATTTTTGAGCTGATTGCGCGAAAGCCGAAACGAGCGGTAGACCGCACCTGACACCCGTTCAAAAACGGCAGGGTCAAAATCAAAAATAACCGGTACGGTCATCTCAGAACGAACGCGCTTTTCTTCGGTCGTCACTTCATCCACCATTTCAAAAGAAACCGGCGAATAGAGGTCGGTTTTGGCAACGTCACCGACGTCGTAGTTCATGGGAGTTCGGACTTCAAAGGTCAGGGCCGACGCCAAAATCAGGCAAAACAAAAAGACAAAAGCAAAACGGCGCAACTGAAACTTTTCTTCGACGTGAAAAAGAAATCGCCCCAAAAATGTGCGCTCGATCCCAAATCGGTGCGTCCAATCCAGAAACCGAAGACTGTGGTCTTCGTAATTCTCGCGCAGATGTTTATCGCTGGAACCCTTGCGCTGCATGATGCATCACCCTCAAAGTTGCAATCCTCTTGATCTCATCGGATTTTCGGCACAATTTCGTAAGTCATGACTGGACCTAAGACCCAAATTCTACCCCTTTTCGAGACACTCGTCGAGATCGTTGCGCAATTGCGCGGCCCTGCGGGGTGTCCCTGGGATAAAGAACAGACCCAAAGCTCGCTGACTCAGTATGCCATAGAAGAGGCGCACGAACTCGCCGAGGCCATCGAAACTGGCCGTCAGCAGGACGTTCTCGAGGAGTTGGGTGACTTTCTCTTTCAAGTGATTTTACAGGCTCAAGTGGCCAAAGACGAAGGTCACTTTACCCTCGAGCAAGTGATTGCGCAGCTCAATGAAAAGATGGTTCGGCGGCATCCACACGTGTTTTCTGACATGACTTTAGGCAGCACCGCCGAAGTGTGGGAAAACTGGGAGAAGATTAAGGCCGCGGAGAAAAGCAATCTGAAATCTCAGGCTCAAAGTCCAGCCGCGGCCTTGTTTAATTACCCAAAAAATCTTCCCGCCCTTTTAGCGGCGATTAAAATTGGCCGCAAAACCGAAACTTGGAAATTTGATTGGCAAACGCCCGAGCAAGTTCTCGAAAAAGTCGAAGAAGAGTTTCACGAGACCGCCGAGGCTCTCGAAGAGTTTCGCCAAAACTTGAAGGGCCCCATCGTTTCTCAAGCTCCGGGGCGCGAGCACCTCGAGCACGAAATTGGCGATTTGCTCTTTGC